>DATHAQ010000014.1:0-54228 GCA_035296565.1 Thermoleophilaceae bacterium | reverse complement strand
CGGGCAAGGCCCTCGTGG
Source organism: Thermoleophilaceae bacterium (assembly GCA_035296565.1). GTDB lineage: Bacteria > Actinomycetota > Thermoleophilia > Solirubrobacterales > Thermoleophilaceae > JACCZR01. Next base: position 54,210 of record DATHAQ010000014.1, on the reverse strand, counting down.
AAGCGGGCCGCAATACGGCCGGTCGCGACACCGCCGGCGAGGTCGGCGAGCAGCGCCTGGATCGTGGGACGCGCGTCGAGCCAGGGCATCGGGTAGGCGCCGGGCTCCGCCGGATCCACGAGCGCCTCGAGCTCCACCGCGGCCTGTCCCTCATAGGTCGCGGCCGAGCGCACGCCGCAGAGGGCGGCAACGGCATCGAACAGCCGGCCCATGCTCGTGGTCACCGGCGACGCTGTGCCGATGGCGCACAGTCGGGCGACCTCGTCCCACCGCTCCGGCGTGATGTCAGCGCGCAGGGACGGCGGCAGCCGCGGCTGGAGGCCCTGCGTCTCCACGAGCCAGGCGCAGGCCATGCGCCACGGCTCGCGGACCGCCCGCTCGCCGCCGGGTAGCCGCACCGGCCACAGGTGAGCCGCGCGCGCGAAGCCGCCGAGCGAGCCCACGAGCATCTCGCCGCCCCACACCGTCTCGTCGGGCCCGTAGCCGGTGCCGTCGAAGATCGCGCCCACCGCGGTCCCGAGCTCGCCGTGCTCGGCCAGGCAGGCGGCCAGGTGGGCGTGGTGATGCTGGACGCCGACATGCTCCACGCCCTCGAGGTCCAGCGCGTGCTTGGTCGACAGGTACTCCGGGTGCAGATCGTGGGCGACCACCTCGGGCCGAACCGCGAACAGTCGCTCGAAATGGTCGATGCCCTCGCGAAACGAACGCAGCGTCTCCCAGTTGCCGAGGTCGCCGACGTGGTGACCCACCCACGCCCGCCGCCCCCGTGCCAGGCAGAAGGTGTTCTTCTGCTCCGCCCCGCAGGCCAGCAGCGCCGGCGCGTCGAGCGGCAGAGTCACGCTCGCGGGCACATACCCGCGCGAGCGCCTGATGGACAAGGGAGCACCCGAGGTTGCGCGCACCACCGAGTCGTCGGCGCGCACGTGAATCGGCCGATCGTGGACGAGGAACAGGTCGGCGATACCCCCCAGGCGCTCCAGCGCGTCCGCGTCGGAGTAGGCGATCGGCTCATCCGACACGTTCGCGCTGGTCATGACGAGCGGCTCGCCGACGTCGGCGAGCAGAAGATGGTGCAGCGGCGAGTAGGGCAGCATCACCCCCAGGTCCGGCGAGCGCGGGGCGACCGAGGCCGCCACGCCGGCCTGCTGCCGGCGGCGGGCGATCACGATGGGCCGCTCGCGACCGCTCATCAGCCGCTCCTCGCCCGGCCCCAACTCGACCAGCTCGCGGGCCGCCGCGAGGTCGCGCGCCATCAGGGCGAAGGGTCGGTCCTCGCGGTGCTTGCGTGAGCGCAGCGCGGCCACGGCGGCCTCGTCGGCCGCCCGGCAGGCCAGGTGGTAGCCCCCCAGGCCCTTCACGGCCACCACGCTGCCGGCGAGCAGCGCCGCGACCGCCTCCCCCATCGGGTCGGCGGCGGCGCCCCCCGCCAGCGCGAGCGAGGGCCCGCAGTCCGGACAGGCGTTGGGTTGGGCATGGAAGCGGCGGTCCCGCGGGTCCTCGTATTCCGCGCGGCAGGCGTCGCACATGTCAAAGCCGGCCATGGTGGTGAGCGGGCGGTCGTAGGGAACCCCCGTCACGATCGTGAACCGAGGCCCGCAGTTCGTGCAGTTGACGAACGGGTAGCGGTGGCGGCGATCGGCGGGGTCGAACAGCTCGGCCAGGCAGTCCGGGCAGGTCGCCGAGTCGGGCGAGACGAGGGCGTCGGGCTGGCCGCCGGTGGGGCTCTCGCGGATGGTGAACCCCGGCTCGCCGGTCGGCTCCAGCACGCGGCTCGATACGCGCTCCACCGCCGCCAGTGGCGGGGCTTCGCGCGGGAGTCGCTCGAGGAACGTCTCCACGGCGGCGGCCTCGCCCTCGATCTCGAGCAGCACCCCCCGTTCGTCGTTGAGCACGAACCCACGCAAGCCCAGCTCGCCGGCGAGCCGGTGCACGTAGGGACGGAAGCCGACCCCCTGGACCGTCCCCTCGACGCGCGCGCCGGCGCGCGTCGGAGCTAGCCCCGAGGCGGCCGTCGCCCCTCCGAGAGGACCAGCCCGTAGAGCACGTGATCCGCCAGCGTGCGCATGCCGGTCATGGCCGTGGCGCCCACGGCCCCACGGGCGGCGGCTCGGGCGATGTCCTTCATCGTTCTCCCTCGATGAGGTCCGTCAGCGCATGGTACGCCGTGGCCTGGGCCTCCTGAATGCGAGGGATGTGCTCGGAGGGCGTGACCACCACGTGCTGGGCCAGGCGCTGGGAAGCGATGCTGCCCCCGTCGTAGCCCACCAGCGCGACCGTCGTCAGCTCCCTCCGCCGCGCCTCGGCCAGCGCCTCGATCACGTTCTCGGAGTTGCCGCTGGTCGACAGCGCCACGAGCGCGTCGCCGGGGCGGCCGTGTGCGATGACCTGGCGCTGGAAGATGGCTCCGGGCCCGATGTCGTTGGCGATCGCGGTCAGCACTGCGGGGTCCTCGGTCAGGTCGAGGGCGCGGCGCGGCGACCGGTCGCCCAGCGGCTCGCGGAGGTCGGCCACCAGGTCCATGGCATCGGTCGCCGAGCCCCCGTTGCCCAGGGCGAGCAGCTTGCCTCCGGCGTCGAAGCAGCTGCGTAGCGCGACGGCCGCTGCCGCCAGCTCGGCGCGGCCGTCGCGGAGCGTGCGCTCGCGCAGGGCGCCGGCCTCATCGGCTTTCAGCAGCACCGAGCGCCGGACGTCGGCGAGCACCGGCTCCGGGTCGGTCTCGCTCTCGGCCAGGAAGGGGTACAGGAAGCTCGACGCTCCGGTGTCATGCGAGCGGCGGTCCTCGCGGCCGGTCAGCAGGCCCGGATGCTCGAAGAAGACGTGCACCAGCTCCCACAGCACGTGGTACAGCGTCTCCGCGAGCTCCTGGTGGACGTCAGGGTCGTCGCCGGGCACCTCGAAGGACCACTCCGCGTCGTTGCCGAAGGCGATCGTCAGCGCGCCCCGCCGACCGGCGGCGGCCAGCGCCTCGGCCACCTCGGGCTCGCTCCCGAACGCGATGGCGATGTCGCCGTGCTCGACCAACAGCTCGACCTGGTCGAACAGCGACCCGCCTTCCCGCGACAGGCCGAGCGCGGGCAGGGCCCGCTTGCCCACGATCACCGGGTGAACGAACTCCACCGTCACGTGGCGCACGTCTGACCGGGCCTGGGCCGAGAGGCCCACGGCCACCAGTCGCCCGCCGGCGGCGAAGCGTTCGGCCATGGCCAGGCAGAGCGCGGCGATGCGCTCCGCCTCGGGACCGAAGAAGGCCTCGGTGGCAGCGGCGCGGCGGGCGAGGAGCTCGTCGATCCGCGCCGCGACGGCGTCGGACGCGAGCTCGGTCACGCCGCGGCTGACTCCCTGCGCGTCGCTCCCACGAGCCACTCCGCCACCTGATCGATTCCCTCGCCGGTGCGGGCGCTGACCAGCGCGTGCGGCACCCCGGGGTTGACCTTCTCGACGTTGGCCAGGAACAGGTCCACGTCGAAGTCGAGGTGGGGCAGCAGGTCGATCTTGTTCACCACCACCATCTCGGCTGTGCGGAACATCAACGGGTACTTGAGCGGCTTGTCCTCGCCCTCGGTCACCGAGCAGACCATCGCGCGGGCATCCTCGCCCACGCGGAACTCAGCGGGACACACCAGGTTGCCCACGTTCTCCACGATGAGCAGATCGATGTCGTCGAGTGGCAGCGCGGGCAGGGCCGACCGCACCATGTTCGCGTCGAGGTGGCACTCGCCGCCGAAGCCCGAGTCGGTATTCAGCTGAGTGACCGGCACGTGGTAGACCGAGAGCCGGTCGGCGTCCATCGAGCCCTGCACGTCACCCTCGAGGATCCCGGGGCGCAGGCCCTCGAGGCCGTCCTCGAGCAGCCGCTCGAGCAGTGTGGTCTTGCCCGCCCCGGGCGCGCTCATCAGGTTCACGACCCGAACGCCGGCGCGGTCGAAGTCGGCCCTGTTCGCCGTGGCGATGGTGTTGTTGGCGTCGAGGGCGTCCTCGACCACCTTGACCTTCGTCCGGTGCATCTCTCGGCTCAGCTCCTCACATCCGGGAGATCTTGAGATAGCGCTGAAGCTCCGGCCACTGCACCGCCACCGCGGCGCCCATCAGCCCCAGAACGACCAGCACCGCCATCGAACCCTTGCTCATCCCGACCTCTCTCTCTGCCCGCCGACGATCTCGCCGACCAGCTCCTCCACCATTTTCACAGCCTCATCCACCGCCGCCATCACCGGCTCACTGAGCTCGCCGACTATCTCCTCCTCGTCCCCGCTCATGCGAACCATGGGCTCGCAGCCCACCACCAGCACGCGCTCGGGCGCCTCGCCGAGCTGTGTCGCCAGGGCGAGCACCTTCACGGGGTCCATCCCGTGGGCGTCGAGGGCGACCGGCTCGTCGGTCTCCGTCGGCTCGTGCTCGATGAGGAACAGCGTGCCGGGCTCCTCGCCGCGAGGCACGGCGTCCACGAAGATCGCCGCGTCGTAGCCCTCGCCCAGCGCGTAGACGAGGTCGAGGCCCCGGATGCCGAAGTCGGCGACCTCGACGCCGCGCGGCAGCTCGCGCTCGGCCAACCGGCGAGCGACCTCCACGCCAAAGCCGTCGTCCGCCATGAAGACGTTCCCTATGCCCGCGACCAGCACGCGAACCGCGGGCGGAGCCGGGCCGGCCATGGGCTCCACCTCCTCGGGCGAGAAGAAGAAGCGGTGGCCGGGCTGGCGCGCCTCGCCCAGCTCGCGGCCCGGGTCGTCGTCGAGGGTCACGGCAAGCTGCACCGCTCCGCCCACCTCCTGGTGGATCCCCTCGATAACCGCGAGCTTGCCGTCCATCGCCCGGTCCATCACGTCGCCGCCGTGCCGCGGGCGCAGCACCACGCGGGTGCCGCGGCCCACTTCGGCGCCCCCGACCGTCACGCTCCTCGGCGCCGAGGCCTTCAGCTCCTCCCATCCGTCGGCAGCGCTGCTCATGACCCGCGCACGTGCCTCAGGTCGCGCACCGCCCCGTGCAAGCTCATCATCTCCTCCTCGGAGAGCGCCTCCGTGCGATCCAGGATCTCGCGCGCCTTCGGGTCGCTGGCGCGCATCTCCGCCTTCTCCTCCTCGCTGAGGCTGAGGATGTTCAGCACCAGCATCTGGTCGATCTCCCCGCCGTCGAACAGGTCGCCCGGGCTCTCGGACGCGATGCGCGGATGGTCCTCGAGGATGATGGGTGAGGCCAGGAGCGTTCCCCGCTCGTGCGGCTCGCCGACGAGCACGGGCCAGACGCCTTCGTTGCTGCAGGCCTCGGCGTGCGTGCGCAGCTCGTCGGGTGGGTCGGTCAGCGAGACGAACTCGCCGGACGTGGCTCGCAGCACGGCATGGGTCGAGCAGAACGTACGCGCCTGCGCCGCCTCGCGGCTGCCACCGGGCCAGGGCGAGGTGTTGGCGACCTCGACGGAGACGCGCTGCAGGTCATCGCTCAGCCGCTCGACCCCGACCTCGATGTGCCCTTCGAGCGCCTCCCAGCTGCGCACGACGGACGCGCCGGGGCCGAGCACCTCCTCTTCACTGCCGGCCGGGAAGCTCAGCGTCGTGACGCCGTCCGGGGGCGCCTGGAGCTCGCGCTCGGTGGCCTCCTCCCACGACAGGTGGCGCTCGCCGCCTACGGTCAGCTCGTCTACGGGCCGACCGCGGTCGAGCAGCTGACGGCGCACCACGTGCAGGAAGCGCACGCGCACGTCCAGCTCGACGGTGTTCCCGCCTCTGAGCAGGCACTGCATGCGCATGGTCCAGGGGTCGTCCTCGCGGCCCTCGCTGTGGCCCCGCGGGTATACGCCGCCGAAAGTCCAGCGCTGGCGATTTTTGAGCGCGGAGCGGGTGTAGGGCCAGAGGATGTAGCCCTCGTAGAGCACGGCATCGGCGATCTGGCGCACCGGATCGCTCACGGGGAGTCCTCCCGCAGCAGCGAGTCGAATGTCTCCTCCCAGGTCAGCAGAGCGTGACGGCCCCGGTAGGCGTGCAGGCGCTCGAAGACGTCGCGCCGCACCCGAAGCCAGGCCTCGTCGGGGAAGAAGCGGTCCATCATCTCCCGCCAGACCGAGACCGGCAGCCGGTACTGGGTGTCCGCACCCCACGAGATCGGCTGCACCTGCAGGGCGCCACCGGGGCCTGCGTAGAACACCGTCCCTCCGAAGAGGAACTCGAGCGGAATCTCGCCGTCCGCCAGCGCGTGCATGTATCGCGTGGCGGTGACCTCGAGGTCGTAGGTGCAGGGCACGGGCAGCTCGACCGTCGTGCTCTCCGAGAAGGGGCCCACCTGCAACGGCACGTTGGTCCAGTGCAGGCTCCGGAGCGTGGTCTTCCACTGCTCGGGGCGGCCGAAGAGCTCGGAGAGGTTGTCCTCGTCACGGTCGGAGTAGGTGCGCTGAGTGGCCGCGATGCGCAGCTGGACGTTGAGCGCGACCGAGCGTACGTCGGCTCCACCGCTGTCGATGCGCACCGAGAAGCGCAGCGTCGGGACCGCGGAGGGCTCGAGCACCCCGCCGTTTTCCACCGTGAAGGAGAGAGCGGGGGCCACTCCGCGACCGGCGGCCCCGTTCGTCGGTGAGGGAATGCCCAACCTAGCCGGGGGACAGGTTGGGCATGCGCGGGTCGATCGGCTCGTGCGCACCGGCGTTCACGCCCGTGGACGCCTCGGCCGTGCGCGTGCCGTCGGGGTTGTGGCCCTTCTGCTTCTCATAGTTGCCCTCGGAGTTGCCCGAGTTGACCCCCGGGGTGTGGCCGAGGGCATCGATGTCCACGTCGGGCCTGCCGGCCCTGATCTGCTCTTTTTTCATGCCGCCTCCTCTCGGTCGTTCCCGACCGTCTTCGCCTTCTTGGACAGCTCCCCGAAGAAGCCCTCGATCCTCTCCCAGACCTCCTTGCCGCCACTGAACCCTCGCCAGTGGGTGCGGATCAGCGCCACCAGGCGGTAGGGGTCCTCGATAGGCACCAGGAAGTGCTCCCGCTTGCCCCTCGCCCGGTTGACCAGCAGGGCTTCGACGTCGTGCTTCATCGACACGAGGATGGGGTTGTCGCGCTCGATCTCCTTCCAGGCCTCCAGCTCGAGCAGCGACTCGGTGGGACCCGCCGGGCTCGGGTAGAGCGCGACCACGCGCTCGTGCCGTGTGCTGTGGAAGAAGAAGGCCATCTCGACGGGAATGCGCAACGCCTCCCAGCGCGGGTCGTCCAGCGCGAAGTCCGCGAGGCGCAGGCGGCGGTCCGGAACGAGGCGATAGTGACCCGCGCCCGCCGCCTCACGGTCGAAGAGGATCTTGCACGCCTGACACGCGCACATCAGCTCGCCGTTGTGAAGGTCGATCAGGTGCCAGTGGCTCGGGCCGACCGGCGCGGCGCACATCTCGCAGTGCTCGAGCTCTGCTTCCTTCTTGTCGGCCGACTGCCGGGCGAGCTTGCGCAGCCGCGAGGAGGACAGGGACGCGGCCATGGCTAGGCCGCCACCGCCCTGCGTGCCACCTTCACGATCCCGGCGTCGTCCTGGAGTAGCGGCAGCGGCTCGAGGAAGACCTCGGGCTGGTCGAGGCAGCGGCCCGCCCGGCGAACGTCGTAGCGTTGACCGCACGCGGGGCACGAGAGCTCGGAGCCCCTCAGCGCGGCGCCCTCGAGCGTGGCCCCACAGCCGGGACACGCGGGCTGGTAGCCGTAGAAGTCATCCATCACGCGCACGAACAAGACCTGCTCGCCGGCCACGTCCTTCACCAGGGAGCCCCCGCCCGACAGCTCGGCCAACGTGCCGGCCACGGCCCACTCGGTGGGAGCGTCGGGCTCGCGCAGCGAGTCGGAGACCTCGATCTGGAGCAGCTGGGTGGGGCCGGGGGCGGGCGCCGACTTCGAGACCCCTTCCGCGCGCACCTCGGTGATCTCCGGAGCCACCTTGAGGATGGCGTCTTCGATCGCCAGCTTGAGGGTCATCGTCGACGAGGGACAGCCCTCGCAGCTCCCGTGCAGGCGAAGGTGCACGACGTCCTCCTCGACGTCCAGTAACTGCACCCCGCCACCGTGGGACACGAGGTAGGGCCGCACGCCCTCGAGGGCGTCTTCGACCCGCTCGCGAAGCGGGACGGGATGAACGTCGTGCAGCAGCATCAGGTGCGCTACCAGCTCGTCGTCGGCCGCGGCGCGGCGGCCCTGCTCGTCCAGGAGCGGGACGATCCGCGCCAGGCCCTCCCCGTAGAGCTCCAGAAGTGCCTGCACCACCTCCATCGCCTTCTCCTGGGCGACGCGGTCGGGCAGGGTCTCCAGTTCCTCGAGTAGCCCCTCGACCTGCCCTACGAGGTCTTGTGCGGCGTCGGTGTCCAAGCCGCCCTCAGCCGCCGCCCGAGGCGCCGAACATCGGCGAGTGGGTCTTCTTCAGCGTCTTGCCGTTGCCCAGGTACATGTGCACGCCGCAGGGCAGACACGGGTCGAAGCTGCGAACCGCTCGCATGATGTCGATGCCGCGGAAGTCGTCCGGGCCGTTCTCCTCGAAGATCGGCTGGCCGGTGACCGCGTCCTCATAGGGGCCGGGCGTCCCGTACGAGTCGGTGGGGCTGCCGTTCCACGGGGTCGGCGGATAGGGGTGGTAGTTCGCGATCTTCCCGTCGCGGATCACCAGGTGGTGGCTGAGCACGCCGCGCACCGCCTCATGGAATCCGCAGCCGATGGCCTCGTCGGGGACGTCGAAGTCCTCGAAGACCTTCGTCTGGCCGCCGCGCACCTCGTCCAGGCCACGCTCGGCGAAGTGGACCGCCATGGCGGCGGCGTACGCGACGAAGTAGACCCGTGCGCGGTCGCGCTCGATGGCGTTCGACCACTCGGGGATGTTCCACTCCAGATCGGCCTGCGGGGTGTCCGGCGTCTCGGGCAGCTGGATCTTCACGCTGTGACCCGTGGACTGCACGAACGGCGTTTCTACCTTCCCGGCGAGAGCCGTCACCCACAGCCGGGCGAGGGCGCCTCCTCCGGTGTCCAGCGCCAGGTGGTCCCCGGTGCGGCCGTCGTACCAGCGCGGGCTCATCACCCACGAGTAGTTGCCGCCCTCCAGGTCGCGCTTCTGCGGCCTGGGGATCGTGGTCTGGTTCCATGGGTGCCGCTGATCGACCGGGTTGCCGAGCGGGTCCTTCGGCACGAAGGTCTCCTCGCCCTGCCAGTCGTCGTAGTAGGAGCTGCCGAGCAGGATGCGCAGCCCGAGGTTGATGTCGACGAGGTTCGTCGTCACCAGCTCACCGTCGACCACCACGCCGGGGGTGACGTACATCTCGTTCCCCCAGTTGTTCATGTTCTCGTACTTGTAGTCGACGTGGTCGGGGTTGTTGAACGCACCCCAACAGCCGAGCAGCACGCGCCGGCGTCCGACTTCCTCGTAGCCCGGTATGGCCTCGTAGAAGAAGTCGAAGACGTCGTCGTTCATGGCGACGGCCTTCTTGATGAAGTCCAGGCAGCGCAGCAGCCGGGTCAGGTAGTCGGTGAACAGCGTCGGGGTCGCCTGCGTGCCCACGCCTCCCGGATAGATCGTGGACGGGTGGACGTGGCGCCCTTCCATCAGGCAGATCATCTCGCGGGTGACCCTGCTGACCACGAGCGCCTCGCGGTAGGTCTCGCCCGTGAACGGGTTGAACGACCGCATGATGTCGGCGATCGTGCGGAAGCCGTGGATGTCGGCGCGGGGGGACTCGGTCTTCTCGGCCTTCTCGAGCACCGAGGGGTTGGTCTCCTTGACCATCTGCTCGCAGAAGTCCACGAAGACGAGGTTGTCCTGGAAGATGGTGTGGTCGAAGATGTACTCCGCGGCCTCTCCGAGGTTCACGATGTGCTCGCCCAGGGGCGGCGTCTTGACCCCGTACGCCATGTTCTGCGCGTACTGGGAGCAGACGGCGTGGTTGTCGCCGCAGATGCCGCATATGCGGCTGGTTATGAAGTGCGCGTCACGGGGGTCCTTGCCCTTCATGAACACGCTGTAGCCGCGGAACATGGATGACGTGCTCTTGCACTGAACGACCTGCTGCTGCTTGAAGTCGATCTTGGTGTAGATGCCGAGGTTGCCGACGATCCGGGTGATCGGATCCCAGGACATGTCGACGATGCTGCCCGCCTCCGGCTTGATCTCTTCGCGTGTAGCCATATGCCTCTCCTCTGCCCGCTAGTCCTGCAGCGCCTTGGGCTGATAGCCGGTGGTGAGCTCATCGCGGTTGTGACGCCACTTGGGCTCTTTGTTGACCGTCTTGTTGGTGATGCCGCGCAGCTTGCGGACCATCGTTCCGTAGGTGCCCGTCATCGCCGACGACACGGTGCCGCCGGGCGGCGCATCCATGAACGGCATGAACTTGTCCGGGAAGCCGGGCATGGTGCAGCCGATGCAGATGCCGCCCACGTTCGGGCAGCCGCCGACCCCGTTCATCCAGCCGCGCTTGGGGACGTTGCAGTTGACGACCGGCCCCCAGCACCCGATCTTCACCTGGCACTTGGGCGAGTTGTAGTCCTTGGCGAAGTCACCCTGCTCGTAGTAGCCGGCGCGGTCGCAGCCCTCGTGCACCGTCTTCCCGAAGATCCACTGGGGACGAAGGGCTTCGTCGAGGGGGATCACCGGCGCGAGGCCGGCCGCCTGGTACAGCAGCCATGTGAGCGTCTCCATGAAGTTGTCCGGCTGCACCGGGCACCCGGGGACGTTGACTATCGGGAGGTCGGCCGCCGAGCGGAAGTCCCAGCCAAGGTAGTCGGCGAGGCCCATGCAGCCGGTGGGATTGCCGGCCATCGCGTGGATGCCCCCGTAGGTCGCGCAGGTACCGATGGCGACCACCGCGAACGCGCTCGGCGCCAGCCGGTCGATCCACCAATCCAGCGTGAGCGGCTCACCTGTCGCCGGGTCATTGCCAAACGAGGTCCAGTAGCCGTCACCGTTGATGTTCTCGTTGGGGATCGATCCCTCGATCACCAGCACGTGGGGGGCGTCGAGCGTGCCTTCCGCCGCCTCGCGGAAGGGCCTGAGGAACTCCTCGCCGCCGAGCGTCGGCGACAGGACCTTGTTGTGCAGGTTCACCTTGGGCAGCCCCGGAATCGCCCCGAGAAGCACCTCCTCGATGCTCGGCTGCATGGCGGCCGTGACCGAGACCGAGTCGCCGTCGCAGCTCATGCCCTCCGAGATCCACAGGATGTGGACCTCCTCGACGCCCGGTGCAGCCTCGACGCTCATGCGCTCACCTCTCCGCTCGTTGCCAACTCGTCTTGCTCGTCCAGTTCCAGCGAATCGACCAGCAGCTCCTCGCCCTGGGTCACCTCCACCTCGGAGGAACCGCAGACCCGACACAGCAACGGGAGCTCGGGCAGCCCCGTCCGCGCCTCGCACGTCCGGCACCAGCCCGCGGCCGCCACCTCTTCCAGTTCCAGCACTGCGCCCTCCGCCGCCGTGCCCACGGCACTCAGCTCGAAGGCAAAGCTCAGCGCGCTCGGCACCACCTGCCGCAGGTGGCCCACCTTGAGCTCGACCTTGGTGACCCTGCGGCCGGCGGCGTGCCGCTCGGTGATCGCCAGCACGGCCTGAGCTATCGCCAGCTCGTGCACGCCGGTCAGCAGATCCTCGGTAGTGGGTCGCCCGCGAGCAGGTCCATCACCCGCTTGCCGCCGAACGCGGTCTCCACCAGGACCATGCCTGGGGGCTCGGTCCTGACTTCGCCCATGTCCGCGGCCTCCTCGCAACCCGGCACCGCCCTCAGTGCCGACAGGGCCTCCTCGGCCACCTCGGGCGCCACGAAGGCAACCATGCGGCCCTCGTTGGCCACGTACAGGGGGTCGATGCCCAGCAGCTCGGCCGCGCCCGCCACCGCCGGGCTCACCGGCACCGACGCCTCGCGCGCCACCACCGCCACGCCCGAGGCCCGCGCGAGCTCGTTGAGCACCGTGGCCACGCCGCCGCGCGTGGCGTCGCGCATGCAGCGCAGCTGTGGTCCGGCCGCGTCCATGAGCGCGTCTGCCGCCGGCCACAGCGAGCAGGTGTCGGACTCGATCTGCGCCTCGAGCGCGAACTCGTCGCGGGCGAGCATGATCGCCGTCCCGTGCTCGCCCACCGGGCCGGAGACCAGCACGCGGTCGCCGGGCCTGAGCGCGCTCGTGGAGAGCTGCGCGCGCGGGTCGCGCACGCCGATGCCCGTGGTGTTCACGTACATGGCGTCGGCGTGGCCGCGCTCCACCACCTTGGTGTCGCCGGCCACGATCTGCACGTCTGCGGCGCGGGCGGCGCCGGCGATCGCCTCAACCTGGATCCGGAGGTCCTCAGCGGAGAGGCCCTCCTCCAGCACGAGCGAGACGCTCAGCGCGAGCGGGCGCGCGCCCGCCGCCGCAAGGTCGTTGACGGTCCCGTTGACCGCCAGCTCCCCGATCGTGCCCCCGGGGAACACGGTCGGCTTGACCACGAAGGTGTCGGTGGTCATCGCGAGCTGAGCGCCGTCGACGTCGACGGCGCCGGCATCGCCCAGCTCGGCCAGTGGCTGCGAGTCGAAGGCCGGCACGAACAGCCCCTCGATCAGGCTCTGGGTGGCCTTGCCCCCCGCACCGTGGGACATGTTGATGCGGTCGTCCCTGAAGCGCGGGCGCTTGGCACGGGCCGTCTCGATGATGCCGAGGATCTTCTCCTCGCGGCCGAGGTCGGTGGGGGCGCTCATACCGCCTCGCGCTCCTGGGAGAAGCGGCCGTAGTTGTAGTAGGCCGCGCAGGCTCCCTCCGGCGAGACCATGCAGGTGCCGATCGGGCGCTCCGGCGTGCAGGCGGTGCCGAACACCTTGCACTCCCACGGCTTGATCACGCCCTTGAGCACCTCGCCGCACTGGCAGGCCTTGGGATCGGCGACCCGGACGCCCGGCACCGAGAAGCGCTCCTCGGCGTCGAAGTCCGCGTAGGCGGCGCTCAGCTTCAGCGCGCTCTGGGAGATGAAGCCCAGCCCGCGCCACTCGAAGTGCGGGCGCAGCTCGAACACCCGGCCGAGTACCTCGAGCGCCTTGAGGTTGCCCTCGTAGGGCACCACGCGCGTGTACTGGTTCTCGACTTCGCGCCGATCCTCGGCCAGCTGCGTGAGGATCATGTGGACGGACTGCAGTACGTCGAGCGGCTCAAAGCCCGAGACGACGAGCGGCTTGCCGTAGTCGGCGGGGATGAACTCGAACGGCCGCGCACCGACAACCGTGCAGACGTGTCCCGGCCCGATGAAGCCGTCGAGGCGAAGGTCCGGCGAGTCGAGCAGCGCACGCAGCGGCGGAACGATCGTCACGTGGTTGCACATGACGCTGAAGTTCTCGACGCCCTCGGCCTTGGCCCGCATGAGCGTCAGCGCAGTGGAGGGCGCCGTGGTCTCGAAGCCGATGGCGAAGAAGATGACCTCCCGCTCGGGGTTCGCCTTGGCCATCCGCAGCGCGTCGAGCGGCGAGTAGACCATGCGGATGTCGGCGCCCTGCGCCTTCGCGTCGAGGAAGCTCCCGTCCGATCCCGGCACGCGCAGCATGTCGCCGAAGCAGGTGAAGATCACGCCCTCCTGGCGGGCCAGCGCGATGCCGTCGTCCACCCGGCCCATGGGGATCACGCACACCGGGCACCCAGGGCCGTGGACCAGCTCCACGTTCTCCGGCAGCAGGTCGTCGATCGCGTACTTGTAGATCGAGTGGGTGTGACCGCCGCAGACCTCCATCAGCTTGTAGTGGCGGCCGGGCTCGACGCCGGCGAGGATCTCGCCGGCCAGCGCGCGCCCGAGCTCTGCGTCGCGGAACTCGTCGACGAACTTCAAGCCGGCGCTCCGTCTACCCGGGCGATGGCGGTCGCGGCGTGCACCATCAGCGTGTCTCCCTCGGCGGCATCCACCAGGGCGATCTCGACGGTCTCGCGGCGTCCACGCTCGTCCGCGCAGAGGGCCAATCCGCGCTCCTCGTCGGTTTTCAGAACCTCCATCGCCACCGCCTCGTCACCGCAGGTGATGCAGCCCGAGGTGTGGTGGCAGGAGCTCACTCGATCGCGCTCGCCTTGAGCTCCTCGAGCTCCTGCTCGTAGTCCTCGCCCATGCCCTCGAGCATCTTGAGCGTGGCCACGGCCTCCTCCTCGTCCACCTTCGAGAGGGCGAAGCCCACGTGGATGAGTACCCAGTCGCCCGTCCGAAGGGCGTCGGGGCCGTCGTCGAGGAGGCCGATGTTCACGGTTCGCCGAACACCGGCGACGTCGACCCTGGCGAGGCGGTTCACCTCGTCGACCACCTCGACGATTTGGCCTGGAATAGCCAGGCACATATCTCTCCGGACTGCTGCGATGCAGCGTCGAGTACCTCTCTCCGGCGGGTGGTCTATCACCGGGTGCCGAAGGGCGCAACCTCGTCCCCCGAAACGGCGACCGCCCGGCGCATGCCGGGCGGTCGCCTCCTCAAGATGGGGACGCGGCCGCTACAGCAGTTCCGCGCGGACCCGGGCGCATCGCACCGCGAGCGCTAGCCGGCCAGCGGCAGGAGGTCGGCCACGCGCTCGCGGTGCTCGCGCGCGCTGCCGTACAGGTGGGCGTCGGCCTTGGCCCGCTTGAGGAAGAAGTGCAGGTCGTGCTCCCAGGTGAAGCCGATCCCGCCGTGGACCTGGAGCGAGGAGGCGGTGACCTTCCAGCCCGCGTCCGAGGCGCACGACTTCGCCGTCGCGGCGGCCAGTGGCAGCGACTCCGGCTCGTGGTCGGCCGCGTAGGCGGCGAACAGCATGGTGGCGCGGGCGCTCTCGGTCTCCAGCAGCATCTCGGCGCAGCGGTGCGCGACCGCCTGGTAGGCGCCTATCGGCCGGCCGAACTGCTCGCGCTCGCGCGCGTACTCCACGGCCATCTCCATCGCCCGCTGGGCCACGCCGGTCAGCTCGGCGGCCACGAGCACCGACACGCGGTCGAGCGCCGGGCGCAGGTCGCCCTCCAGCGGCTCGCCGTCGGAAGCCTCCACGCGCGCATAGCGCCGGGTCGAGTCGATCGTGTCCTGGGGCTCGGCGCTCACCCCCTCGAGCACGCTCGCCCGCCCCCCGTCGACCAGGACGACGAAGCTCGCCTGCGCCGCGTCAGGGACCATCGGCGCCACTCCGTCGCTCACCACCCCGACCGTGCCGGTGGCCTCGCCCGAGGCCACGCCCGGGAGCCACTTCGCCCGCTGGTCCTCGCTGCCGGCGTGGGCGATCAGCAGCCCCGCCGCGGCGTTGCCGAGGAAGGGCGACGGCGCCAGCGCGTAGCCGAGCTCCTCGGAGAGGATGGCCAACTCGGTGGTGCCCAGCTCCTGCCCTCCGTGCTCCTCGGGCACGAAGATCCCCGGCCAGCCGAGCTCGGACATCTCCTTCCACACCCCCTCGTCGTACTCGCCGGCCTCCGCCAGCTCGCGCCGGCGCTCGGGGGTGAAGCGGGCGGCCAAAAACTCGCTGGCGGTGCGCTTGATCGCCTGCTGATCGTCGGTGAAGTCGAAGTTCACCGCAGCCTCGGCAGGCCGAGGACGCGCTCGGCCACGATGTTCTTGAGGATCTCGGTGGTGCCGCCCTCGATCGAGTTCGCACGGGCGCGCAGGAAGCGGTAGGTCCAGTCCGCGTCGACCACCGGGGCCTCTGCGCCGCGGATGTCCATCGCCGCCTCGGTCAGCTCCTGGTTGAGATCCGACCACTGCCACTTGCCCAGCGACCCCTCCGGCCCGGGCTGCCCCGTCTTCATGATCCCGGTGAGCGCACGCAGCACGTTGAGGCGCAGAGACTCCGAGCCGATGTAGAGCTGAGCCAGGCGCTGGCGCGCAACGGGGTCGTCGGCCGCGCCGCGCTCGCGGGCGAGCTCCAGCAGCCTGCTGAGGTCGCGCTTGACCTGCCCCTGCAGCGCGAAGGCCAGGCCGCTGCGCTCGTGCATCAGCGTGGTGATGGCGACCCCCCAGCCGTTGCCCACGCCGCCGATCACGTTCTCCTCGGGTATGCGGGCGCCGTCCATGAAGAGCTCGTTGAACTCGTCCTCGCCGGTGATCTGCGTCAGCGGGCTCACCTGCACCTCGTCCTGCTCCATGTCCATCAGGAAGTAGGTGAGGCCCTTGTGCTTGGGCGCGTCGGGGTCCGTGCGCGCGACGAGCATGCACCACTTGGCGTGGTGGGCCAGGGTGGTCCACACCTTCTGGCCGGTGACGCGCCACTGGCCGTTGTCCTTGACCGCCCTGGTCTTGAGGCTGGCGAGGTCCGAGCCGCTGTCGGGCTCGGAGAAGCCCTGGCACCAGATCTCCTCGCCGGACAGGATCGGCGCCACGTAGCGCTCCTTCTGGGCGTCGGTGCCGTGGGCGATGACTGTCGGCCCGCCCATCGCCAGCCCGAGCACGTTGGCCGGCGAAGGCGCGTCGGCGCGAACCATCTCCTCGGAGAAGATCGCCTGCTCCATGAGGCTGGCCCCGCGGCCGCCGTACTCCTCGGGCCAGGACACGCCGGCCCAGCCGCCCTCGTTTAGCCTGCGCTGCCACTGGAGGCGGAACTGGAATCCCGCCTCGTCCTCGGCCGGGGGCTGGCCGGGGTGGTTGGCGGCGAGCCACTCGCGCAGCTCGTCGCGGAAGGCCTGCTCGGAGGGCGAGAGGGTGAGGTCCACCTCGCCGGCCAGACTATCCGGCGCCCTCCATCAGCTGCTTGAGCGTGGCGCACTGGCTCGCGAACTGGCGCCTCAGTACGCGCTGGAACACCGGCGCGGCCAGCCGCATCGCACCGCGGGGTCGTCCGTGCCCGCGGAAGCGCATCAGCGTCCCGGTGCCCTCGCCGTCCAGGGTGATCCGCAGGTCCACGGGCAGGCTGCCCTCCACCACCTCCAGCGCGAAGACCCGGCCGCGCTCGAGCCCGGCCACCTCGACCACCGACTCCAGCTCCTTGCCGCCCGGAGCCCGGTGGACCTCGCGCAGGCGGGAGCCCACGCGCAACGGGCCGTCGTCCTCGCGCACCGCGGAGACCGTGTTCGTCTGCCAGGTGGCGAGCTTGTCCGGGTCGGTGACGTAGTCGAAGACCTCCTCGGGGCTGCGGTCGATCCGGGTCTCGATCGTGAAGTCGATCATTGGCTCGTGGTTATCAGCGGCCGCGGCAGAGAGCGCGTCCCGCTCTCGAAAATTCGCTCATGCCGCTGAGCGTTTCGGCGGAGGGGACCCGTGATGCGCCTCGGGGCGTCGGGGCCCTAGTAGCTCTTGGGAAGCCCGAGGGAGTGCTCGGCCACGTAGTTGAGGATCATCTCCCTCGACACGGGCGCGGTGCGTGTGAGGCGCGCGCCCCACCACAGGTCGCTCAGACCGTACTCCAGCGCGAAGCCGTTGCCCCCGTGGGTCTGGATCGCCTGGTCGACGCACTTGATCGCGCCCTCGGCCGCCGCGTACTTGGCCATGTTGGACGCCTCGCCCGCGCCGCGCGCGCCGGCGTCGTAGAGCGCGGCCGCCTTCTGGGTCATCAAGCGGGCCAGCTCGAGCTCGATCTTCGCCTCGGCCAGCGGGTGCGACACGCCCTGGTGGGTGCCGATCGGCTTGCCCCATACCGCGCGCTCGTTGGCGTACGCGCTCGCCTTGGCCAGCGCGTTGCGGCCGATGCCGCAGGCGATGGTCGCGCCCATGATCCGCTCGGGGTTCAGCCCGTCGAAGACAGGGCCCAAGCCCCCGTTTTCGCCGCCGATCAGGCGCTCCTCCTCTACCTCGACCCCGTCGAAGTAGAGGGTCCACTGCTGGTCGGGGCCCACGTAGGGCATGGGGATCACGTCGCGCGTGAAGCCCGGCGAGTCGACGTCGACGATCGCCAGCGAGGGCAGGCCCAGGCTCCCGTCGGGCAGCCGGGTACGGGCCACCACCAGCACGGCATCGGCGTGCTCGACCCCGGAGATGTACGTCTTCTGGCCGTTGAGCACGAAGCCGCCGTCGCCACCCCGGGCGAGGGAGGTGGAGATGTTGTGCGAGTTCGTGCCGGCATCGGGCTCGGTGATCGCGAAGGCGACCTTGGTGGCGCCGGAGGCGATCCCCGTGAGCCAGCGGTCCTTCTGCTCGTCGGTGCCGTGGCGGGTGAGGATGCTCCCCACGATCGCCGGGGAGACGACGATCAGCAGCAGCGAGCTCCCAGCCGCCGTGATCTCCTCGCCCACCGCCGCGAGCCCGGACATGCCGAGCCCGCCCCCGCCCCACTCCTCGGGCAGGTTGACGCCGACATAGCCCTTCTCCGCCAGCGCTTCCCACAGCTCGGCGGGCGGCTCGCCCGCCGCGTGCTTGCGCCGCGAGTACTCGTGCCCGAAGCCCGAGCAGATGCCCGCGACGGCCTCGCGGAGCATGGTCTCCTCGGAGGTGGGGACGAGCGGCAGGGAGACGTCGGCGGCGGAGAGGGTGGCCATGCGCGCAGCATGACGCACGCGGCCGGACTCAGCCCGCGGCGCGACGGGCGGCGTCGAGCTCCTTCTGCACCGTGGACCGCTGGTTGGGGATGCGAAGGCGGCGCTCGAGCACCGGCACCGCGTCCGCAGGCCGGCCACCGAGGCGTAGCGCCCGCCCCAGGTTGTAGAGCGCGAATGCGTACTGGAGGTCCTTCGTGCCGGGCGGGAAGGCCTCCACCGAGCGGGTCAGCACGGGCACCGCCTGGGCCGCTTGCCCGCGGTTCAGCAGGGCGAAGCCCTGGCGGTTGAGCCGTGCTCCCTCGGCGGCCCCGCCCCTGTTGGCGGGCTGGGGCACCCGGGATGCGGACGGGGTGCCGCCGGGCTCGGCGCCCGAGCCACCCTGGTCGCTCGAGCCACCCTGATCGCCCGCGGCGTCATCGCCGGCCGCCGCGCCCCTGCGCCCTTGCGAGGACCCCTGCGGCTCCTGCGACGACCCCTGCCCCCTCTGTGCCGCCGACCCGCCGGAATCGTCGCCTCCGCCGGCCAGGACCACGAGCGCCAGCATGACCGCCAGGAGAGCCACGGCGCCCGCGAGCAAGCCGGCAGGCAGCCGCCGGCCTCGGCGCGGCGCTTGGTATTGGCCCCGCCGCGGGAGGAGGGGCGGCCTCGGGGCAGGGGTGGCATCGAGCGCAGGCTCGGGCGTGGGGTCGGGGTCGGGGTCGGGCGTCGGGTCGGGCTCGGGCGTAGGGTCCGGCTCGGGCTCGAGCATCGGCTCGGCCTCGGGCTCGGGCACACCCGCGGCCGCCGCGCCGCCGGTCGCCGCCCGTGCGGCCTCCAGGCGCAGGCGGGCCGTGGTCTCTTCCCCCAGCGCCCGGGCCAGCTCGGAGACGAAGTCGCATGCCGAGGCCGGACGTTCCTCGGGGTCGCGCGCCATGGCGGCCGAGAGCACCTCCGCCGCCTCCCTGGGCGCGCGGTCCCATACGTCGCGAAGGTCCGGCGGCGGCTCGCTGGAGATGTGGTGGGCCACCTCCACTGGGGTCCGGCCGGTGCGGGCCTTGATGCCGCTGAGCACCTCGAAGGCGAGGGTGGCAAGCGCGTAGATATCGGTCGCGGGCGTGACCTTCCGCCCCTCCAGCTGCTCGGGCGCCATGTAGGAGGCGGTGCCGAGCGCGACGTCGCTGCGCGTGATGCGGGTGATGTCCGCGGCGGTCGCGATCCCCAGGTCGGCCAGCTTGATCGCCCCGTCGCGGCCGAGCAGGACATTGGCCGGCTTGACGTCGCGGTGCACGATGCCGTGCTCGTGGGCGTGCTCCAGCGCGGAGGCGGTCGCCGCCAGCACCTCGACCGCGCGCCTGGAGCTGAGCGGGCCCCGGGAGACCTCGCGGCCCAGGTTCGGGCCGTCGACGTACTCCATGACGATGACGAGGCCCTCCTCGTCGGTCAGGATGTCGAACACCCAGACCAGATTGGGGTGGTTCAGCGACGCGCCCAGCTTCGCCTCGCGCACGAACCGGATCTCCACGTCCTCCGAGCTCTCGGAGTGGAGGCGCTTGACGGCCACCTCGCGGTCCAGACGCTCGTCCTGCGCGAGGTACACGACCGCCATCCCCCCGCGCCCGAGGGCTCTCCTTACCCGGTATCGCCCAGCAATCAGCGCACCTGTCGTCCCGACGGCCACCGACCGGGTCTACCCGGCCCAGAAGCCCTGCTAACGCGCTAGACCCGCTGAATCAGCGTTCCGGTGCCCAGCCCGCCCCCGCAGCACATCGTCACGAGGCCGGTCTCCTTGTCGGAGCGCTCGAGCTCGTGCAGCAGCGTGGTCATCAGGCGGGCGCCGGTGGAGCCCAGCGGATGCCCGAGGGCGATGGCACCGCCGTTGACGTTCACGCGGTCCATGTCCGGGTCGAGCTCACGGCGCCAGGCGGCGACCACGGAGGCGAAGGCCTCGTTGATCTCGACCAGGTCGATGTCGTCCATGTTCATCCCGTTGCGGTCCAGGAGCTTCCTGGTCGCGGGGATCGGGCCGGTGAGCATGATCACGGGGTCGACGCCGACCGTGGTCTGGTCGACGATCTTCGCCCGCGGCTCGAGGCCGAGCTCGTCGGCCTTCTCGCGCGTCATCAGCAGGACCGCGGCGGCCCCGTCGGAGATCTGCGACGAGTTGCCCGCGGTGATCTTGCCGTCCTCCTTGAAGGCCGGCTTGAGCTCGGCGAGCTTCTCGAGCGAGGTGTCGGGCCGGGGGCCCTGATCGGTCTGGTAGGTGTCGCCGTTGACCTGGAAGGGCACGATCTCGCGCTCGAAGCGGCCCTCCTCGGTGGCCTGGGCGGCCAGCTGGTGGGAGCGCAGGCCGATCTCGTCGAGCTCGGACCGAGGGATCTCCCACTGGTCGGCGATCATCTCCGCCGACAGCCCCTGGGGGATCAGGTCGTACTTTTCCAGCAGCTCGGGGGAAAAGGCGGCGCCGTACTTGCCCTGGGTCTCGAAGCCGACCGAGAACGGGACGTGGCCCATGTGCTCGACGCCCGAGCCGATCACGGCGTCGTGGACGCCGGATGCCACGAGGGCGGCGCCGAAGTTGATGGCCTGCTGTGCCGAGCCGCACTGGCGATCGACCGTGGTGGCCGGGGTCTCGACCGGGAGGCCGGCCTCCAGCCAGGCGTTGCGGCCGACGTTGAACGCCTGCTCGCCGATCTGCTGCACGCAGCCGGTGATGACGTCCTCGACCTGCTCGGGCTCGATCCCGGCGCGCTCGATGACCTCGGTGTAGCTCTTGGCCAGGAGCGCGCTGGGATGGGTCTCCCGGTAGTAGCCCTTCTCCGGATGACCGCGCCCGATCGGCGTGCGGACTGCCTCGACGATCACTACCTCACGGCCGTTTCCGTTCTGCACCCGAGCCCTCCGAGAGTCGCTTATGACGCTAGGTTACTCGATTGACTGATGAGTCAACCAATGCCATCTGAGCCGCTCGGAATCGCGGGTAGCGGGGCCATCGGGTGCGGCCTGGCTGAGGTGGCGGGCGAGGCCGTGGTATGGGCGCGAAGCGCCGACTCGGCCGAGCGGGCGCGCGCCAGGCTGCCCGGGGAGGTGCGGGTCACCACCGAGCTCAGCGACCTCGCCGCCTGCGCGATCGTGGTCGAGTCGGTGGCCGAGGAGCTCGACGTCAAGCGGCCGCTGCTGACCGAGCTCGGCGGCCAGCTGGGGGAGGACGCCCTGCTGGCCACGAGCACCTCGTCGCTCTCGGTGGAGGCGCTGGCCGAGGCGAGCGGGCGGCCCGAGCGCTTCGCCGCCCTGCACGTCTTCAATCCCGTGGACAAGATGGAGCTGGTCGAGCTGGCCTTCCCGGAGCGGGCCCTGCCGGACACCCACGAGCGCATGCGCGCGCTCTGCGAGTCGCTCGGCAAGACCCCGGTGGAGGTGCCGCCCGAGCCGGGCTTCGTGGTCAACCGGCTGCTGTTCCCCTACCTGTTCTCGGCGGTCGAGCTCATGGAGGCGCAGCGGCTGGAGCCCGACGCCGTCGACACCTGCATGAAGCTCGGGGCGGCCCACCCGCTCGGGCCGCTTGCCCTGCTGGACCTCGTGGGCCTCGACGTCTCGGCGGCCATCGGCGACGCCATCGGCGCCGATGTCCCCGCGCGCGTGCGGGAGATGGTGTCCGACGGCAAGCTCGGCCGCAAGACGGGCACGGGCTTCTATTCCTATTAGGCCGAGCGAGCGGTGCTCGCCCGACCAACGCTCGGGCTGCGCGCCGTCGCTACCGCTGAGGGCGCAGCCCGGCCGCCATGTCCCAGACGACGTCGGCCTCGCCGATGCCCTGGGCGCAGGCGAGCTCTGACACCGTCTCCCAGGGCAGCGTCGCCTCGGGCAGGTCGTCCCAGCGGGCGAAGTCCACGTTCTCCAGAGCCGCCTGCAGGCTGCCCCCGAGCTTCGGCTGATCCCTCAGCAGCGCGCGGAGTGCGTTGCGCTGTGAGTCAGTGAGCCGGACGGACCACATGTCTTGCCCGTCGAAGCTATGCCGCCTCGCGGACGGAAGCGACTACGCGCCCTCGGTGGCCTCGCGGACCTCGAGCTCGGGCGGCTCGGCGGCCTCGGGCCCGGTGTGGTGGTCGCGGATGCGCACCGCCTCGATGCGGTTCTCGCGCACCGACTCGACCCGCAGGGAGTAGCCGTTGGCGCGCACCATGTCGCCACGTTTGGGGAGCCGGCCGAGCTCTGCGAACACGAAGCCACCGACGGAGTTGAAGGCGTCCGAGCCGGCGGGCATGTCCAGCCCGTAGTCGGCCAGATCGGTGATCGGCACGTGGCCGCCCACCCACCAGTCGCCGTTGGACAGCCGCCGCACCCCGGCGACGGCCGGATCTGTCTCGTCGGCGATCTCGCCCACCACCTCCTCGACGATGTCCTCGACGGTCACGATGCCGGCGGTGCGGCCGTACTCGTCGACCACCACAGCGAGGGACATGCGCTCGCGCTGCAGCTCCCGCAACAGATCGTCGAGCGGCTTGGTCTCGGGGATGATGTGGGCGTCCTTGACGCTCTGCTCGATCGAGGCCTCGGGGCCCTCGACCATCAGGCGCCGGGCCAGCGAGTTCGCGTGCACGATGCCGCGGATGCGATCGTCGTTGCCGCCCTCGGTCACCACCAGGCGGGTGTGGCCGGAGTCCACGCACCGGCGTAGCGCCTCCTCGGCGTTCTCCGAGACGTCGACGGTGACCACGGCGGGGATCGGGGTCATCACCTGGCGGGCCTCCTGCTCGTGCAGATGGAAGACGCCGGAGAGCATGCCCGCCTCGTCCTCGTCGAGCTTCCCGCCGGTGACGCTCTGGGCGATCAGCAGCTTGAGGTCGTCCGACGAGGAAGCCTCGTCGAACTCCGCCTGGGCGTTTACGCCGACCAGGCGGAGGATGCCGTTCGAGGCCTTGTTCAGGGCCACGATCAGCGGCTTGAAGACCACCCGGAAGAGCTCGAGCCCGCGGGCTATGCGCCGCGCGACGTTCTCGGCGTGGACGATGGCGAAGATCTTCGGGACCTGCTCGCCCAGGGTTATGTGCAGCGCCGTGGTGATCAGGTAGGCGATCCCGAAGGAGACCGCCAGGGTCACGCCGTGGGGTAGGGCCTCGCCCAACCCCTCCTCGGCGAGGCTGGCGATCGCCGGCTCGCCCATGAAGCCGATGCCCAGGGAGGTGAGCGTGATCCCCAGCTGGCAGGCCGACAGGTACTCCGACAGGTTCCCCATCTGCTTGAGCGCGAGCTTCGCGCCGCCCTTGCCCTCGTCCGCCAGGGCCTGCATCTGCGGCTCCCGGGACCGCACCAGCGCGAACTCGGCGGCGACGAAGTAGCCGTTAAGGGCCACCAGCACGAGTACGCCCAGCAGGAGCAGGAGCTCGATCATGCTCGCGCCTTATGTGGGCTGGGACTTCGAGGGAGCTCGTCGCTCATCGGCGGACGAGGTCACGGTAGCAGTGGACCTTCCCGAGCGAGCGGGGCTAGCCCGACCCACGCTCGGGCTGCGCTCCTCCGCTAGGACAGCGCGTCGATGCGCTGTGCGAGCTCGAAGTCGGAGGCCGTCAGCCCGCCCTCGGAATGTGTGCTGATGGTGACCGTGACCGTGTCCCAGGCGATGGCGAGATCGGGATGGTGGTTCATGTCCTCGGCCACCGGCATGACCGCGTTGACGAACTCCACCGAGCCGGTGAACTTGTCGCGCCTGAAGCTCTTGGTGATCGCGTCGCCCTCGCGGCTCCAACCGTCGAGGGCCCCTAGGCGATCCTCGATCTCCTCGTCGCTCAGAAGTGCCATGGTTGCCCTGTGCGCATCGCTTCTCTGGTCCCCTCCTCCACGGAGATGCTGTTCGCCCTCGGCCTCGGCGACGAAGTCGTCGCGGTCACCCACGAGTGTGACTTCCCGCCCGAGGCAGCGTCGCTGCCGCACATTACCCGCAGCGTCATCCCCGAGGGGCTGAGCGCTGCGGACATCGACCGCGCGGTGCGCGAGCGCACCGAAGCCGGCGAGGCCATCTACGAGCTCGACGAGTACCTGCTGGCCGAGCTGGCGCCGGACCTGATCGTCACCCAGGCGGTCTGCGAGGTCTGCGCGGTCTCCTACGACGACGTCCGCGAGGTGGCCAACCGCCTCTCCTCGGAGCCCGAGGTGCTCTCGCTGGACCCGACCACGATCGGCGAGGTGCTTGCCGACGTCCCGCGCCTGGCGCGCGCCGCCGGGGCGCCCGAGGCCGGGGAGGCGCTGGTGGCCGGGGCCGGCCGACGCCTGGACGCGGTGGCCGAAGCGGTCGAGGGGGCGCCGGGGCCGGCGGTCGCCGCGCTGGAGTGGCTCGACCCCGTGTTCGTGGGCGGCCACTGGGTGCCGCAGATGATCGAGCTGGCGGGCGGGCTGGACGTGCTCGGGCTGCCGGGCGAGAAGTCCCGCACGGTCGAGTGGCCGGAGGTCGAGGCCGCCCGGCCCGAGCTGGTGGTGGCCATGCCGTGCGGCTACGGCACAGCGCGCGCGGCGCACGAGGCTGGGCTCTTCGCCGAGCGGCTGTCGGGTTTGGGCGCGCGCGTGGTGGCCGTTGACGCCGCCGGGCTGTTCTCACGACCGGGGCCGCGCCTGGTGGAAGGGGTCGAGCTGCTGGCCCACCTCATGCACCCCACGCTCGCCCCCCCGCCGCCACCAGGGCGCTGGCGCGAGGTGGACCTGCGCGTCCGCGCGTGAAGCGAGCCGAGCGCACCGTCGACATCGAGGCGCCGCCCGAGGCGTGCTTCGACGCGCTCGTGGACTTCGGCAGCTACCCGAGGTGGCAGAGCGCGGTGTGCCGCGCCGACGTGCTCGACGACGGCGACCCCGTGCGGGTGTCGTTCGAGATCGACGCGAAGGTCAAGAAGGTGGGCTACGTGCTGGACTATCACCTCGACGGCCCCGAGCGGCTCAGCTGGGACTACGTGGAGGGCGACGTGAAGGCCATCGAGGGCGAGTACCGCCTCGAGTCGCTGGACGGGGGTCGGACGCGGGCCACCTACGTGCTGGGCCTCGACCCCGGTATGTGGGTGCCCGGGAAGGTGATCTCCGTCCTGCGCGACCAGGTGATGGAGGGCTCGGTGGAGGAGCTCAGGCAGCACGTCGAGTCGCGGTGAGGGTGATGATCGACGTGAGCTACTCCGGCCGCGGCCGGACGGGAACCGGCGTGTACGTGGAGGAGCTTGTGCGCGCCCTCGCCGCCCGCAAGGACACCGAGGTGGTGTGCGTGCGCCAGCGGCGGCGGCTTCGGGCGGGCGGCGCCAACCGCCTGCGCTCGGCGGCGAACCTAGCGCTGGACTCCGCGTGGGCCCGCTTCGGTCTGCCGCGTGCGGCCCGTCTCGCGGGCGCCGACGTCCTGCACCACCCGCTGCCCGCCCACTCCCCCGGCGCGCGCTGCCCGCAGGTCGTCACCGTGCACGACGTGGCCTACGAGCGCCACCCCGAGGAGTTCGACCGCGCCTGGCGAGCCGTGGCCCGGCGCGAGCACCGCGCGGCGGTGGCGCGGACGGGGGCGGTGGTCTGCCCCTCGCGGGCCACGGCGCACGACGCCGAGGAGCTGCTGGATGCCGACCCCGCCCGCACGGTCGTGGCCCACCACGGGCCGGGCCAGGCGCTGCCCCCGGCCGGCCCCGCCGAGCGGGGGCACCTGCTCTACCTGGGCTCGGACGAGCCGCGCAAGCGGGTCGGCTCGCTGCTGGAGGCCCACGCCGCGCTGGGCGGCGGGCCGGAGCTGGTGCTGGCCGGAGACGCCGCCCGGCAGGCGGGCGCTCCCGGCGTGCGCGGAGAGCCCGACCCTTCGCCGCAGCGGGTCGCCGAGCTGCTGGCGGGCTCACTGGCCCTGGTGCACCCCGCCCCGCTGGAGGGCTTCGGCCTCACGCTGCTCGAGGCGATGGCCACGGGCACGCCGGTGGTCGCGTTGCGCAGCGCGAGCAGCCAGGAGGTGTGCGGCGACGCCGCGCTACTCGTCGAGCCCGGCGAGCTCGCCGGCGTGCTGCGGCGGGTGGCCGAGGACGCGGAGCTGCGCGAGCGGCTCGCCGCCGCGGGCCGCGAGCGGGCCGCTCTCTTCTCGTGGGAGAGCAGCGCCGAGCGCCACCTCGACGCCTACCGGTTGGCAGTCGGCCGGTGATCCGCGTCGCCTTCGTGCTCGCCGGTCGCACCGGCGCCTGGCTCGGCGGGCTGAACTACTACCGCAACCTGCTGGGCGCGATCGTGGCCGCCGAGGACACGCGCCTCGAGCCCGTCCTCTACGTCGGTCGCGGCTACGACCGCTCCGAGCTGGCCGACTTCCCCGACGTCGAGCTGCGCACCGAGCCCATGCTGGACCGCGGTACCACCGCCTGGGCGCAGCGCACGGCCTGGCGCGCGGGCGCCGCCTGTGACCGACCGCTCGGCCGGCTGCTGCAGCGCGACGGCGTGGCGGCGATGTCGCACTCCGGCCACCTCGGGCGCTTCGACGGCGTGCGCTCGGTGGCGTGGGTGCCCGACCTCCAGCACCGGCGGCTGCCGCAGTTGTTCGGCCGCGCGATGTGGCTCTGGCGCGACGCCAAGTACCGCGCGATGGCCCACTTCGCCGACCACCTGCTCACGGGCAGCCTGGCCGGAGAGCAGGACCTGCTGGAGCTGTGGCCGCGTGCGCGGGGCAAGACCAGCGTCTTGCGCTTCGTGGTCACGCCTCCGGCGCCCGAGACCCTGCCCGAGCACGAGGAGCTCCGCAAGCTCTACGGGCTGCCAAAGCGCTACCTCTACCTGCCCAACCAGTTCTGGATGCACAAGAACCACGCGGTGGTCATCGAGGCCCTGCGGCGCCTGCGCGCCGGGGGCTCGGAGGTCTGCGTGGTGGCCACGGGGGTGCCCTACGACCGCCGCAACCCCGGACACTTCGACGCGCTCATGGCCCGCGCCGAGGCAGCCGGCGTGCGGGGCTCCTTCCGCGTGCTCGGCGTGGTCCCCTACGAGCACGTCACGGCGCTCTCGCGCGACGCCGCCGCGCTCATGAACCCCTCGCTGTTCGAGGGCTGGAGCACGACGGTCGAGGAGGCGAAGTCGATGGGCAAGCGCATCCTGCTCTCGCGCATTCCCGTGCATGTGGAGCAGGACCCGCCCGGCGGCAGCTTCTTCGACCCGCACGACCCCGACGAGCTTGCCGCGCTGATGGAGGAGGCCTACACGCGCGAGGACCCCGAGGGCGACCGGCGCCTGGCCGACGGGGCCGCGGCGGCGCTCCCCCAGCGCCGACGGCGCTTCGTTGCCGAGTACGAGGACGCGGTGGCGAGGACGGTCGAGGCCTAGGCGGAGGCCGAGACCGCGAAGGAGCCGATCACCGCGAGCACGCCGATCGCCGCGGCGATCATGCTCGGCACCTGCGCGGGGACGCGCACGCGGTCGCGCAGGTCGAAGAGCACGAGGGCCGCGAGCGCGCCGCCCACGAGACCGCCGAGGTGTCCCCCGATGGAGATGCCCGGCACGGTGAAGCTGATCAGCAGGTTCAACCCGATCCACAGCATGAGTCCGTTCTCCAGTGGGTTGAGGCCGCGATTGCGCATGACCACCACGGCGGCGCCCATGAGGCCGAAGATTGCCCCCGACGCGCCGACCGTCGCCCCCTGGGGCTGGAACAGCAGGGCGCCGAAAGCGCCGGCCAGCAGCGACACGGCGTAGATCAGGCCGAAGCGCAGCCGACCGATGGCCGGCTCGAGCAGCCCGCCGAGGATGTAGAGCGACAGCATGTTGAAGAAGATGTGCAGGAACCCCGGGGCGTGAAGGAAGCCCGACGTCACGACCTCCCAGACGTGGCCCTCGCGCAGCCCGGCCCGTGACAGGGCCGCCGAGTTGTAGATCTCGGCACCGCCGCTGCTCGACAGCTGAAAGCCCAGCCACAGCGCCACGTTGACGCCGATGAGGACGTAGGTCAGCGTCGGCTCGGCGGCGCCGGCGGTCTTGACCTTGGTGGTCTGGCGCGCGCACTCCGGGCAACGCATTCCGACCGACGTGGAGGTCATGCAGTCCGGGCAGATCGGGTTGCCGCAGTTCGAGCACGACACCCCCGTCTCGCGGCTGGGATGGCGGTAGCAGACCTCCACCCCGCGGAAGATAGTGGGCGCCTAGAGGCCGGCCGACACGATCGGGCGGCCGCTCGGAGCGCGCGCTCCGCCGGCCGGCTCGCGGGTCACGAGCACCGCGTCGGCCCCCTCCAGGTCGTCGGGAACCGCTGCCGCCCCGTCGCCGTCGTTGCCCACGTTGAAGCTCGACTGCGAAACCTTCTCGCCCTCGCGCTGCACCCACACCCTGGTAGGCCTTCGTGTCAGGGGCGCCGGCGGATCAGCGATAATGCCTGCCCGTATGGCCGGCCGCACCCCCGCGCAGCTCTACGCCCTGATCGTCGGCCTCGGCCTGGTGGCCGGCGGCATCCTCGGCTTCTTCTACAGCGCGAGCTTCGCGACGGGGGACGAGATCGAGCGCAAGGCGGTGCTCGGGATCCTCGACGTCAACGCCTGGCACAACATCGTCCACATCGCCACGGGGGCCCTCGCGCTGCTGTTCGTCGGCTCCTACGCGGCCAGCCGCGCCTTCGCGCTGGTCTTCGGCGCGACGTACCTGGCCGTGGCGATCCTCGGCTTCATCGTCGGCGACGGCGAGGCCATCGCCGGGCTGGTGCCGGTCAACACCGAGGACAACATCCTTCACGTGCTCATCGCCCTGGCCGGCCTGCTGGCGTTCGCGAGCACCCCGGCCACGCCGCCGCCGACCACCGTCGAGCCGGCTACCTAGCGGCCCAGGCGCTGGCGCAGGTCCTTCGCCACGCCGCCGGCCTCGCGCCGCAGCGCGCGCAGCCCGCCCTCCTGCTTGCGCCCGCGGCGCGCGCGCACCACGACGAGGGCTCCGGCCGCCGCGCCGCCCACCACCACGGCCGCCGCCGGGCGGTACCAGTTGCGCGGGTCGCGCATGGAGGACAGCTCCCACTCGGCGAGCTCCTCCGCCGCCGCGCCGGTCAGGGCGGACAGGCGCCGCTCCAAACGGTCGCTCATGGCGCCGGAGGGCTCTACGGGGACCAGCGCGTTGCGCAGCAGCCGCTCGACGTCGCTCATCTCAGCCCTTGACCTCTTCCTCGCTCGCCAGCTCGTGCTCGAGCTGGCGAATCGCTCGATGGATCAACACCTTGGTCGCCCCGTCGGAGCGCCCCAGCGCCCGGGCGATTTCCCGGTTGTCCATGTCCAGGGCGAAACGCATGATCAGGGCCTCGCGACGGTCGTCGGGCAGGTTCGCCACGCCCGCCAGCACCTCGGAGACCTCCTCGCGGCCCTCGACCAGGTCCTCCGTCGCGTGCGGGGCGGAATAGGCCTCGGCGTCGTCGAGGTGGGTCTGGGGCTTGCGCGACCGGTCGCGGTAGTAGTTGGCCGCGAGGTTGTGCGCGATGCGGATCAGCCAGGGCCGCAGGGGCCGGCCCTCGGACTCGCGCAGCGCGCGCTCGTAGTGCCGGTAGGCCTGCAGGAAGGTCTGCTCGGTGATGTCCTCGGCATCGTGGTGGTTGCCGATCCGGTAATAGGAGTAGCTGTAGACGTCGCGCAGGTGAGCGCGGTAGAGCTCGCTGAAGTCGCGGTCCAGCCGAGCCTTGTCGCCGGCAAGGGCCTCGCTCATCTTCGGCGGAGCCTACTTGCGCGAGCGCGGAGCTCCTGTCAGGCGGCACGCTTCGAGCGCCGCTCGCGCTGCGGGCTGCGGAAGGTCTGGACCCAGTCGTCCGGCGTCGTGCGGCCCTCGAGCAGGGTCCGCAGGCCCGCGGTCACCGGCGCCTCGACACCGCGCTCGCGCAGCGTCGCGTCGAGCAGCGGCACGGCCGCCAGGGCCTCGGCCGTCTGACCGACGATGCCGGGCACGCGCTCGCTGGGGACCCCCTGGCCGACCAGCTCACCCGCGCGCCGGTTGCGGCTGCCCTCGGCCATGGCGGTGGCCACCAGGTCGCCGGCGCCGGCCAGCCCGGCGAAGGTCTCGCTGCGCGCTCCGCCGCGGACTCCCAGCTCGTGGACCTCGGCGAACACACGGCCGGCCGCCGCTCCCGCGACGTTGGGCCCTGCCGCAGCCGCCGCAGCGGCCGCCGCGAGCGCCGCGGCATTCTTGGCGCAGCCGGCGAGCTCGGCGCCGGTCAAGTCGTCGGTGGCGTCCACGGACAGCCCCGCCTCCGAGAGCAGCGCGCCCAGGTCACGGCGCAGGTCTGGGTCCCGGGTGGCCAGCACCACCGAAGCGCCGGTCTCCACTGCTTCCCGCGCGTGCGCGGGGCCGCCGAGGTAGGCGACGGCGCGCGCCCGTGTGCGCTCGGCGACGTAAGCCGCGGGCGTCGTGCCCAGCGGGGGGACCAGCCCCTTGGACGGCACGAGCACGGCCGAGCGCTCGCCGATCAGAGCGCCAACCTGGGCCAGGGCGGCCGGCAGGCCGGAGCAGGGCACAGCGAGCACCACGAGGTCGGCGCCCGCGAACTCGATGTCCGAGACGGTGGTGACCCGGACCTCGGGCTCGATCGTCACGCCGGGCAGGTGCTCGGCGTTCTCACGTGCGCCGGCCAGGCGCCGGGCCTGGTCGCCCGAGCGGCAACCGAGCTGGACCTCGAGGCCCGCCCGCTCGAGCAGGACGGCCGTCGCCGTGCCCATCGAGCCGGCGCCTACGACGGCGGCGGTGCGCAGCGGCGGCAGCCCGCCGAGCCACTCCCACTGGAGCTGGACGCAGGGCCAGATGCGGTCGGTCACGGCCTCGGCCAGCGCCGGAGAGGGGTCGTTCGCGCGCGGGAAGGTGAGCGGGCGCCCGCAGCGCACCTTCACCTTGACCGGGCGGAAGACCCAGCCGCGCCGCGCGTGCTCGCTGCCGGTGACCGCGACCGGGACCACCGGCGCGCCGCTCTCGAGCGCCAGCCGGCCGACGCCGCGCTTGGGCCGGTCCACCGAGCCGTTGCGGATGCGCGTGCCCTCGGGGAAGATCACGACGGCCTCGCCGCGTTCGAGCAGCGCCAGCGCGGTGTCCACGGACTCCTCGTCGGACTCGCCGCGGCGCACGGGGAAGGCGCCCAGGCAGTTGAGGAACCAGCCCTGCAGGCGGTTGGCGAACAGCTCCTTCTTGGCGACGAAGTAGATCGGGCGGCGCACGCAGCAGCCGATGAGGAAGGGGTCGAGGAAGCTGCGGTGGTTGGCGGCAAGGATGAGGCCGCCGCTCGGCAGGTGCTCGCGGCCGAGGCGGGTCAGCCGGAAGAAGATCATCAGGGCGGGCTGCAGGAAGGCCCGGGCGATCCAGTAGACGGGGCGGTTGACGCCGCGCCGGCGTATCCGTTCGTGATGAATGGAGAGGCGTTCGTTCGCCTCGCTCTCGCTCGCCCCCATGAGATCCGTTTACCCATCAGTCGCGTCGGCGTTACGCTCCGGGCCGTGGAGTTGCAGCGAAGCCTCAACGGAGCGCTCGCCGGCGCCGTCGCCGCCGGTGTGTGGGCGGCACAGCAGCCGCTGGACAAGAAGGTCTTCGAGAGCGGCTACGACGACGTCGAGCTGCTGGGCAAGCTGGTGGTTCGCGACAGGTCCTGGCCCGCCGCCGGTACGGCCATTCACCTGGCCAACGGCGCCATCTTCGGGGCCGTCTACGCGCAGCTTCGTCCCTTCGTGCCGGGGCACCCGCTCGCCGCCGGCCTGTCCGCCGGGCTGATCGAGCACTTCGGCCTCTGGCCGCTGGGGCGGCTGGTTGACCGCTATCACCCCGCCCGCAAGGAGCTGACCACGCTCAGCGGCAACCGCCGCGCTCTGGCCGTGGGAACCTGGCGCCACCTGCTGTTCGGGTCGATTCTCGGCGAGCTCGAGCGGCGCCTCAACGCCGAGGACGAGGCCGAGGAGCCGCCGCCCGTGCCCGTGTCGTCGAACGGCCACGGGGACATCGAGGCGGCCGTGGGCGCCACGCCGGCGTCCTAGACTGACGCTTCGCGGCCGGAGTAGCTCAGCTGGTCAGAGCAGCTGCCTTGTAAGCAGCAGGCCGTCGGTTCGAATCCGACCTCCGGCTCCTTCCGCGCCCACCGCCGGCGTGGAGCACGCACGCCTCCGGAAAGCCCTCAGGAGCTGAGCGATTTTTGGAGGCTGGGCCTGGTCCGGCCCCGTCTCAGGTCGGGCAGGGCGGTGAGGCGGGGCCGCGCTCTGCGACCCCGCGCCTACCGGTGATGCTCGTCAGGCGGTCAGAACCCTTGTCAGACCGCGTGATGCCTTCCCCCGCGGCCGCCAAAGCGGCCTCCTACTCCGAAACCGCCGGTTGGGACTCCCGCCAGCAGGATCAGGACTGCGGCGATGATGCCGACGATCGAGGGCAACCCCAGGGCCACGCACAGCGCGTAGGCCAAGGCCGCCACGATGACGGCGACGATGATTCCGATCACGAAAAGCACCTCTCCTCTGGTTCCGTCGGAGGCGTCTCGCTTCCACCGGTTACGGTGAGTAAGTACCCGATCGGGTCAGCTGGAAAACCGACTCAGGCCGGCACCGCCCGCGTCTCGAGGTGCGAGCCCACCTTGCGCTTGACCCGCTGCAGGGCGTTGTCGACGGTCTTCGTGTCGCACTCCAGGCGCTCGGCGATCACCTCGTACGAGTTGCCGTCCAAGTAGAGCGACAGCACGCCGCTCTCCAGCTCCGACAGCACGCTCGACAGGCAGTTGACCAGGCTGTGCAGCTCCTCGGTGGAGATCACCTGGTTGACCGGGTCATGGGCCGTCGGCCCAGGCAGCAGCTCGTCGAGGGTGGGGTCCCCGTCGCCCCCCCCCGCGGCCGGCGTGTGCGAAAAGGACACGTACTCGTTGAGCGGGGTGTGCTTGTTGCGGGTCGAGGTCTTCACCGCGGTGATGATCTGCCTGGTGATGCACAGCTCCGCGAAGTTGCGGAAGCTCGACTCGCGGTCCCAGCGGTAGTCGCGAACGGCCTTGTACAGGCCGACCAGCCCCTCCTGGATCAGATCGTCGGCATCGCCGCCGATCAGGAAGTAGGAGGACGCCTTCAGGCGCACGAAGCCGTGGTACCGCTTGACGATGCGGTCCATTGCGTCCGGACGCCCCTGCTTGGCGAGAGCTATCAGATAGTGATCATCTGGCTCAACTTGAGGTTGAGCTTTGGCGGCCTGAGCCGTCCCGGTTCCTGCTTCTGCGGTAGAGCGTGCCACGCCGTCTCCTCGGAGCTCGGTGGCGCGTTACCTCCCCTAGCGCCAGGTTTCTGGGCGAGCTCGAGAAACTGTCTCAACCTCGACTCCAGCCTGATCTAGGGCGCGAGTATTAGGGGGTTATGGAGCCCTGTCAAGTCCCGGCCCGCAATTGCAAGATCCCGTACACCAGGGCAGCCGCCGCGGTGGAGACGTTGAGCGAGGCTACCCGGCCGCGTCGCGGCAGGGCCACCAGCTGGTCGCAGGCGCCCGCCACTCGGGGTCTCAGCCCCCTCCCCTCGGAGCCGAGGACGAGCACGACGCGGCCGCGGTAGTCCGGCTCGGAGTACGACACGGCGGAGTCCGCCGCCGCGCCGTATACCCAGGCTCCGGCCTTCTTGGCCTCGCCCAGCCAGTCCGCCAGGTTGCGCACCCGCGCCACGGGCAGGTGCTCCACGGCGCCCGCCGACGCGCGGCACACTGCCGGGGTGACCTCGGCCGCCCGGCGCTCGGGGATCACCAGCCCGGCGGCGCCGGCCGACTCGGCCACGCGCGCGACCGCGCCGAGGTTGTGGGGGTCCTGGACCTCGTCCAGGGCGAGCACCAGGGCGTCGTCGTCCGCCAGCATGCCGGCGGCGTCCGCGTAGGGGTAGGGGTCTGCCTCGGCGCAGACGCCCTGGTGGTTGGCCGACCCGGAGAGCTCGGCCAGCTGTTCGTCCGAGGCGCGCGAGACCGGCAGCTCCTCGGGCCAGTCGAAGTCCCGCGCGGCCCAGCCCCGCAGGACGGCGCGTCGGCCCCGGAGCGCCTCGCGCACGGGGTTGCGCCCGTAGACGATCACCCGAGCGGCACGAGGCGCGGGCCCTGCGGCGTGTCGCGCACCT
This sequence comes from Thermoleophilaceae bacterium, assembly GCA_035296565.1. GTDB lineage: Bacteria > Actinomycetota > Thermoleophilia > Solirubrobacterales > Thermoleophilaceae > JACCZR01. The sequence continues at coordinate 19,868 of DATHAQ010000014.1, read as the reverse complement.
GCCAGCCGCGGCCGGCCAGCTCGTCGCGCAGGCGGTCGGCCCGCTCGAAGTCCCGCTCGCCCCGGGCCTCCTCGCGCTCGGCCATCATCCGCTCCGCCTCGGTGTCGGCGGCCGCTTCGTCCTCGAACAGCGACTCGAGTCCCAGCGCCCAGACCAGCTCCTTCAGGGAGCCCACGCCCACCGTCTCGCCGTGGTCCAGGCGACGGTTGGCCTCGCGAACCCACTCGAACAGGACTCCGCGGGCGGCGGGGGTGTTGAAGTCGTCGGCCAGGTGGGCCCAGAAGCGCTCGGCGTGCTCGGCAAGGCCGGCCGGCTCGGGTGCCGACGGCTCGAGCCGCCTGATCAGCTCACGCAGGCTGGCCACCGCCCCGCGGGCGTCGTCGAGCTCGTCGGGGGAGAAGGCCAGCGGCTGGCGGTAGTGGCCGCCGGCGAAGTACATGCCCAGCGTCTGAGGCCCGTACTGCTCCAGCGCCTCGTGCAGCAGGGCGATGTTGCCGACCGACTTGGCCATCTTCTCGCCCTCGAAGCGGACCATCCCGTTGTGCATCCAGATGCGCGCGAGCGGCTCCCCGCGCGCGGCCTCGGTCTGAGCGATCTCGTTCTCGTGGTGGGGGAAGACCAGGTCCGAGCCGCCGCCGTGTACCTCGAAGTCCGTGCCGAGCACCGCTTCGGCCATGGCCGAGCACTCGATGTGCCAACCCGGCCGCCCCTCGCCCCAGGGGGAGGGCCAGGCGGTGTCCTCGCCCTCCTTGCGCCCCTTCCACAGGGCGAAGTCCTGCGGATTCTCCTTCAGCCCCGCCTCGTCGTCGCCCTCGCCCTGCTGCATGTCCTCGAGCGGGCGGTTCGAGAGCTTGCCGTAGTCGGGAAAGCTGGGCACCCGGAAGTAGACGTCTCCCCCGGCCGGATAGGCGTGGCCGCGCTCGATGAGGTCGGCGATCAGCCCGACGATCTCGTCGATCGTCTCCGAGGCCAGCGGCTCGTGGTCGGGGCGGCCCAGCCCCAGCGCGTCGGTGTCGGCGACGTAGGCGGCGGTCATGTCGCGGGCCAGTTGCTCGCTGGGCACGCCGGCCTCACGGGCCGCTTCGTAGATCTTGTCGTTGACGTCGGTGACGTTGGCCACCAGCGTCGGGCGATAGCCCTCGCGCTCGAGGAAGCGCCGGAACAGCGCGAAGACCACGAAGGGGCGGGCGTTGCCCACGTGCAGCCGCCCGTAGACGGTGGGCCCGCAGGCGTAGATCCCCACCTTCGGCGGCTCGCGCGGCTCGAGCACGCGCTTCTCGCCGCTGAGCGTGTCGTGAAGGCGGACCTCCCGCATCTCAGCCCACCGGCGGACGGTGGTCCGACCACGGCCGCTCGGCCTCGATCTGGGCGGCCAGCGACAGCAGCAGCCCCTCGTCGGCCGGGCGGCCGACGAGCTGGGCGGACAGGGGGACGCCTTCGCTGCTGAAGCCCGCCGGCACCGCGGCGGCGGGCTGGCCGGTCAGGTTCCAGGGGATGCAGTAGGCCACGATGTTGGCCGTCTCGGCGAAGGTGCGCGCGGTGCTGCGGTTCACCAGTCGGTGCAGGGGCGGGGGGAGGGTGGGCAGCGTGGGCGTGAGCAGCACGTCGTGGTCGCGGAAGACCTCGCCGATGCGCGCGGTGCGCTCGGCCTCCGCCCCCCGCGACCACTCGATCAGCCGGTCGGGCACCCGCGCGCCCAGGCGGGCCATGTCGCGGGAGCGGCGTTCGAGGCGCTCGGGGCGGGGCAGCCGCTCGGCGTCGTCGTATATCCCGCGCAGGTAGCGCGGGGTGATCAGAGGGAGCAGCAAGCCGTAGTCGGGGTCACGCTCGGTGACCTCGTGGCCCAGCGAGCGCAGGATGTCGGCCGTGTCGCGAGCGCCCCGCCGGGCGTTCTCGCTGACGAAGGTGGGCTGGGTCGAGGGCGTCAGCGAGAACGCAATCCGCAGCCGGCCGGGCGTGCGGCGGGCGGACTCGTCGAAGGGGCGCTCGGGGGCAGGCGGGGTATGGGCGTCGCCCGGCGCGGGACCGGCGACGGCGTCGAGGAAGACGGCGGTGTCCTGCACGGTGCGGGTCACGGCGCCGGCCACGCTCAGGCCGTACCAGTGCTCGGCGTCGGGCATGAGCGAGACGCGCCCGCGCTGGGGCTTGAGGCCGAAGAGCCCGCAGCACGCCGCGGGCACGCGGATCGAGCCGCCGCCGTCCGAGGCGGTGGCCAGGCCGGCCATGCCGGTCGCCGCCGCCACCGCGGAGCCGCCGCTCGAGCCGCCCGGCGTGCGCTCTCCGTCCCACGGGTTGCGGGTCACACCCCAGGCGCCCGAGAGAGTGAAGGGCCACATGGCGAGCTCGGATTGGCGCGTCCGGGCCACGAGCACCGCGCCCGCGGCGCGCAGCCGGCTGACCAGCTCACCGTCGGTGGAGGCGGGCGGGCCGAAGGCCGCGGTCCCGTGCTCGCTGGTCTCGCCGGCCACGTCCTGGTTGTCCTTGACCGCCACGGGCACCCCGAGCAGCGGCCGCTCGTCGCCCGCGGCGCGGCGCGAGTCGGCCTGGTCGGCATCGGCAAGCGCGCGCTCGCCCATCGACTTGCGGACGGCGTTCAGCTCGGGGTCCAGGCGCTCGATGCGCTCCAGGCACAGCTCCACCAGCTCGCGCGAGGAGACCTCCCCCGCCCGGACCAGCTCGGCCTGCCGCGCCGCACCGGCGTAGGCCAGATCCCAGTCGGCCATCAGTCCGACCGCTCCACGGTGGCCACCGCCATCGCCGCAATCCCCTCGCCCCGCCCCACGAACCCCATCCCCTCGTTGGTGGTGAACTTGACGTTCACCTGGAACGGGCGCATGCCGACGGCCTGGGCCAGGCGTTCGCGCATCCGGTCCCGATAGGGGCCGAGCTTCGGCTGCTCGCAGAGCACCGTCGCGTCGAGGTGGCGCACCGTCCAGCGGTGCTCGGCCAGGAAGGCGCTGACCTCGCCGAGCAGCGCCACGCTGTCGGCGTCGCGCCAGCGCTCGTCGCTGTCGGGGTAGTGCTGGCCGATGTCGCCGAGGCCGGCGGCTCCCAACAACGCGTCGATCACGGCGTGCGTGAGCGTGTCGGCGTCGGAGTGGCCGTCCAGGCCGAGCTCGGACTCGACGTCCACGCCTCCCAGCACGAGCCGCCGGCCCTTGACCAGCCGGTGCGAGTCGTAGCCGATGCCCGAGCGGGCGCTCAACCGATCGCCTCCACGCGCCGCTCACGGCGCTCGAAGGTGGCGAGCTCGCTGATGCCCAGGCCGTCCAGCCACTCGAGCGCGCGCTCGTACTCGTGGCCGAGCTGGTCGGGCCGGTGCGCGTCGCTGGACAGCGTCACGGGCCGCCCCGCCTCCAGGCACATCTCGAGGAACGGCGCGGCGGGGTAGATCTCCTCCACCGGCTTGCGCAGCCCGGCGGTGGATACCTCGATCGTCACGTCGGAGTCCGCGATGCCGTCCATCGCGCGATCGTAGAACCGCCGCAGGTCTCCATCGGGCAGCGGAGCGCGCGGGCCCCAGACCTTGACCAGGTCGGGGTGGGCGAGGATGTCGTACATCCCCGTGCGCGCGGCCTCGCCGAGCGTCTCGAAGTAGCGCGACCAGACCACCTCGGGCGAGCCCGAGCGCCATACGTCCCAGTCGCCCTCCATGTCGAGCGAGCGGTCGCTGAGGAAGTGCACCGAGCCGACGACGTAGTCCCACTCGCGCGCGTCGAGAAGGTTGGCCATGCGATCCTCGCGCCCGGCCACGAAGTCCGCCTCGATTCCCAGCCGCAGGTCGGTCTCCTCGCGCACGAAGGCGCAGTAGGCGTCGAGGTCGTCGGTGGCCTGCTCGCGCCAGAAGGGGTGGTCCCAGACCTCCAGCGCCGCCGTGAAGCGGTGCACGTGCTCGGAGACCCCCAACTCGTCGATGCCGCGCTCGGCGGCCGCCTCGCGGTACCGCTCGGCGTTCTCGCGGGTGAAGTACCGCGACGGAGGCGTGCCCTCGTCGTCCGGGCGCAGGTGGACGTGAAGGTCAGTCAGCAAGCAGGGCCTCGGCCACGAGCAGGTCGTCCCGGTTGGTGATCTTGAGGTTGGGCGCCTCCACCTCGACCGCCCGCACGCTTCCCCCCGCGGCCAGCACCAGCGAGGCCTCGTCGGTCGCCTCGCGCTCCAGCGCGCGACGCAGGATGTCGGCCCGAACGACCTGCGGCGTCTGCGCCGCCCACAGCCGCGAGCGGTCCAGCGAGCGCTCGACCAGGTCGTCGTCGCCCTCGTGCACCGTGTCGGTCACCCGAGCTGCCGCGAAGCTGCAGTCGACCCCGTCCAGGGCATCGACGCACCTGCGCACCAGGTCGGGGGTGGCCAATGGGCGGGCGGCGTCGTGGACCACGGCGACCGTCGCCTCCGGGGCGGCGGCGAGGGCAGCGGCCACGGACGCCGCGCGGGTGCGCCCGCCGGTCACGCGGTCGGGCGGGGCCTCGTAGCCGATGGGCACCGCCACCACGACCCGCTCGCAGACCGGCTCCAGCGCGGCCAACGAGCGGTCGAGCAGGGTCTGGCCGGCCAGAACGACGAACGCCTTGGGCCGGTCGGCACCAAGGCGTTCGCCGCTGCCGCCGGCGGGAACGATCCCGACGACGGACACGGTTCCGGGACTACGCGGTCGCGGGCGCCGCGCCGCTGCGGGAGATGTGGGCCTCCTCGATGAGTGACTCGAGGTGCGCCTCGGCGTCCTCCTCCTCCATCTCGAGCGCGTACATCAGCTCGGAGGCGAGGATCTTCTTGGCTCGGGTGTACATCTGCTTCTCGCCGGTCGAAAGCCCCTTCTCGGACTCGCGGATCGCGAGGTTGCGGACCACCTCGGCGAGCTCGTAGACGTCGCCGGTCTTGATCTTCTCGCGGTTGTGCTTGAACCGGCGGTTCCAGTTCTTGGGCATCTGGCTCACGTCGTCGCGAAGCACTCCCAGCACGCGCTCGACGGCCTCCTCGCCGATGACCCTGCGCAGGCCTGCCTTCCCCGCGTTCTCACACGGGACCATGACTGTCATGTCGTTGTGAAGGATCTTGATCGTCAGGTACTCGCGCTCCTCGCCGAGCACCGTCTTGAGCTCCTTCTTCTGGACCTTGCCGGCGCCGTGGTGCGGGTACACCACGTGGTCGCCGACCTCGTAGACGATCTCGACGAGCTCACGCTCGATCTCGAGGTCTACGATTTCGTCCTCCATTGCTGCGTCGCTGATGTCGTCCTCCTGGGTTCAGTTGCGGCGCATCGCAGCGCCGCTGTCTCTCTAGGTTTGCAGGTAGCGGTCCACGAGGTTGATCTCCTGCAGGCGGCGAAGGCCCTCGCGGATGTCCTTGGCCCGCATGTCTCCTACTCCCTCCACGGCCTCGAGCTCGGCGTCGGTGGCGGCAAGGATCTCCTCCAGCCCCCCGAACTCCGCCACGATGGTCTGGACGGTCAGCTTCGGCAGGCGGGGTATGCGCCCCAGGATCCGGTGGCCACGCGGTGAGATCGGGTGGTCGAGGGTGTTGAGCTTGCGGTCGTAGCCGAGCAGCTCCGCCAGCCGCCCGAAATCGAGCAGGTCCTGGTGAGGGAGCCGGGCGAGCGCATCGATGACGCTCAGGAAGCCCTCCTCCGTCGGCTCGGCAACGTAGTCCCGCGCGAGCGCGGACTTGTCGGAGGCGACCCCGACCATCGTCTCCTCCAGCTGCATCTCGATCAGCCGTCCCTCGGCCCCGAGCTCGACGATGTAGCGCTCGATCTCCACGGCCATGCGCGTCACGAGCTCGGAGCGCTGGATGACCGTCAGTACGTCGTGCAGGGTGACGCCGCCCTCGAACTCCAGGGCGGTGAGGCGGGTCGAGACCTGGTCCAGCCGCGTCCGATACTTGTCCAGGGTGGCGAGCGCCTGGTTGGCCTTGGCCAGCACCACCGGGATGTCCTCGAGGATGTATTTGGCGCCGTCGAGGTAGAGCGAGACCACGCTGCGCGACTGCGAGACCGCGATCACCAGGGCCTCGGTCTGCTTGGAGACGCGCTCGGCGGTGCGGTGCCGGGTGCCGGTCTCCAGCGAGAGGATCGTCGGGTCGGGCATCAGCTGGACGTTGGCCCAGAGGATCTTGGTCCCGTTCGAGGAGAGGATGATCGAGCCGTCCATCTTCGCGAGCTGGAACAGCAGGGCCGGCGTGTAGTCGATGTCGAGCTTGATGCCGCCCGAGAAGAGGAAGGACAGCTCCTCGGACTCGCCGATGCAGATCAGGCCGCCGGTGCGGGCCTGCACGATGTTGTCCACGCCCTCTCGGACCGCCGTACCGGGGGCGATCATCTCGAGGGCTCTTACGAGCCGGGGCTCCTGCCTAGCCTCGAGCTCGGCAACGTCATCACCGGCGTACGGCACCAATACATAGTACGTGAAAAACCTGCCTCTGAGCGGGTTACTTACGGGGCGTCAGGCGGCTCTGGCAGCGCCCTCGGCGCGGGGCAGAGCCGCCCTCAGCGCGCTACGCAGGTCCCCGAGCTGCGGACCCGGCCGCAGTACCGGGTCCAGGCCGAACTTGGCAGCCTCGGCCAGGCGGCGGTCGGGGTGCGCGGCGTGGCGCAGCTCGCCCGTGAGGCCGAGCTCACCGAAGGCGCCCAGCGTCCGGCGGCCGTCGCCGAGCGTGATCCCCTTCGCAGCGCTGGCCAAGGCCAGCGCGATCGCCAGGTCGGCGCCCGGCTCGTCCACCCGCACGCCGCCCGCCACCGACACGAACACGTCGCTCGACCCCAGCCCGGGACCGCCGTGCCGGGCCAGGACGGCCAGCACGAGCGCCAGGCGGTTGCGGTCCACCCCGTTGGCCACGCGGCGCGGCGGGACCAGCTCGCTCGGCGCCACCAGCGCCTGCACCTCGACGAGCAGCGGCCGTGAGCCCTCCATCGAGCACAGCACCACCGACCCCGGCGCCCGTGTGGCCTCGGCCACGAAGCGCTCGGAGGCGTCGGCCACCTCTACCAGCCCCTCCTCGCGCATCTCGAACACGCCCGCCTCGCTGGCGGAGCCGAAGCGGTTCTTCAGCGCGCGCAGCGTCCGGTAGGTCCGCTCGCGCTCGCCCTCGAAGCTGAGCACGCAATCCACCAGGTGCTCGAGCACCCGCGGTCCGGCCAGCGCGCCCTCCTTGGTGACGTGGCCCACGAGGATCACGGCGGGGCCGCCGTTCTTGGCCACCCCGGCCAACCGGCCGGCCACCTCCCGGACCTGGCCGACCGAGCCCGGCGCGCCGCTGGGTCCTCCGGCGTTCAGCACCTGCACGGAGTCCACCACGCACACCTCCGGGCGCTCGGCCTCGACCGTGGCGACGACCGCTTCGAGGTCGGTCTCGGCCACGATCGGCACCTGCAGCGCGTGAGGGCCTAGCCGCTCGGCTCTCAGCCGCACCTGGGCCGCCGACTCCTCGCCGCTCACGTACAGCACCTTGCGGCCCGCCTTGGCCAGGTTGCCGAGCGCGCCGGCGGTGATCGTGGACTTGCCGATCCCGGGCGCACCGCCCAAGAGGACGAGCGAGCCGGGGACCAGCCCCCCGCCCAGCACCCGGTCGAGCTCGCCGATGCCGGTCTGCAGCCGCGCCACCCGCGGCGCCTCGACGTCCGCCAGCGCCACCGGGTGCAGCGCCTTCGCTCCCGCCCGCCGCGAGCCGAGACCGCCGGAGGCCTTCGCCGGCTTGGCCTCCTCGACCATCGTGTTCCACTCGCCGCAGCCGGGGCAGCGGCCGTGCCACTTGGCGCTCTCCTGCCCGCAGGCGGTGCACACGTGTCGGCTGCCGACGGTCATCGGATCAGGCTAAGTGCTGACGGGGACGCCTTCGCCCCCGCAACCTGCGCCCTGCCGGCGTGTTCAGCAGTAGGCTCACCCACTCACCCCATGCGCGTCCCGCTTCTGCTCACCCTGCTTATCCTCGGCGCCCTCGCGTGCGCTCCGGCCGCCTTCGCCCAAGGCGACTGCGACTACAACGACAGCAACACCTGCCCGCCCACCGCGGCCCTAAGCGCCAGCCCCAACCCGGCCTACCAGGGGCAGGTGGTCGTCCTCGACGGCTCGGGTTCCAGCGACCCCGACGGCGACCTGAGCAACTTCCGCTGGGATATCGATGGCAACGGGTCGTACGAGACCGACACCGGGCCGGACCGCCGGGTGGCCACAGCCTTCTTCACGCTCGGCGCCAACCCCATCGGCCTGCGCGTGGCCGACGCCGGCGGCCGCAGCGACGTAGCCCGTGGGGCCGTGCAGGTGGCCTTCAATCCGCTGCTGGCTCCCGACCGGACCCCGCCCAGCGTGCGGCTTTCACGCATCTCCCGCAGCCTGCGGCGCGCGCTGCACCGGGGCATCGCGGTGCGCCTGCGCTGCTCGGAGGCCTGCGTGATGGGGGCCGGCGGCACGATTCAGCGCAGTACCAGCCGCCGCTTCGGGATCCGCGGCCGCAGGCGCAACCTGAGCAAGCCGCACCGGGCCGTCATCCAGGCCGGCTCACGCCGCCTGGTCCTCAAGTTCAGCCGCACTGCTCGCCGGCGGCTGCGCCGCGCCCGCAGTGCCCGCGTGACGCTGCGCTTCGCTGTGACCGACCCGTCCGGCAACAAGCGCCGGGTGCGTCGCTCGCTTCGCCTGCGTCGCTAGCAAACGCCGACGGCGGTGCCCGGCCGACCAGTGCCCGGCGTGCGCTCGGGCGCAGGGCCCGCAAGCGGTCAGCCGCTCCGTCCGACGCACGCGCTTCCATCGCGCGCCCGTGGCATCGCTGCTGGACCAGCCCCTAGCCCAGTCGGAGTTCGTCGCCCTCGACACCGAGACCAACGGCCTCAACGGCGACCTGTGCGAGATGACCGAGGTCGGCGCGGTGCTGGTGGGTGGCGGTGAGCTGCACGAGACCTGGGACTCGCTGACGCGCACCGAGCGCCCGCTGCAGCGCGGGATCCAGCGCTTCACGGGGATCACGCAGGCGATGGTGGACACGGCCCCACCGCCGTCGGACGTGCTCCCCGAGCTCGCGGATCTCCTCCGCAACCGCGTGCTGGTAGCCCACAACGCCCGCTTCGACACCCGCGTGCTGCATGACGCGTTCGAGCGCGAGGGGCTCGACTGGCCCAGCCCGCCCGTGATCTGCACGGTGGCGCTGGCGCGGCGCTTCGCCCCGCTCGTGCGCCGACGCGGCCTGGCCTCGCTGGCCGACGCGCTGGGCATCGAGGTCGACGAGGTCCACCGCGCCCTCCCCGATGCCCTCACGTGCGCGCGCGTGTTCTGCGCCCTGTTCCCCAGGCTGTGCGCCAACGCGCCCACGGTCGGCGCCGCGCTGGAGCTGCTCGCGCCCGCCCGCCGGCGCTCGCGCGAGCGCGAGGAGGCCGAAATGGTGCGCAGGCGGCCACCCGAGGAGCGGCCGGACCTCTCGGAGCTCCCCGACGACCCAGGCGTCTACATCTTCCGCGACGAGCGGGGGCGCCCGCTCTATGTGGGCAAGTCGGTCTCGTTGCGCTCGCGGGCGCGCTCTCACTTCTGCGCCCCCGCCGGGTGGACCGAGAAGGCCGAGATAGTCGACTACCGGCCCACCAACTCCGAGCTCGGCGCCCTCGTCCTGGAGAACCGGCTGATCAAGCAGTGGCAGCCCCGGGGCAACCGCAAGCTCAAGCGCACCGACGGCTACGTGTACCTGCGCTGCCAGCTCGAGCCGCCCTATCCGGTGCTCGAGGTGGGCAGCGAGCCGGCTGCCGGCCGCGCTGTCAACGTGGGCCCGCTCAAGGGGCGCAAGGCGGCCGGCGAGCTGGCCGACCAGCTCACTTCCCTGTTCCGGCTGCGCCACTGCGGAAAGGCGCTCCGCCGCCGCGACCACCCCTCCGCCTACGGCCAGATGGGCCGCTGCCTGTCCCCCTGCCTCGGTGACCTGGACCCCAACGCCTACCGCGGCCAGGTGGACAAGGCGCTGGCCTTGTTCTCCGGGCCCGACCCGGACGCCGCCAGGCGGCTGCTGGCCCACGTCGAGGAGCAGATGCGCGAGGCCTCGGAGGCCCGGCGCTACGAGCGCGCGGCCACCCTGCGCCGGCGCGCGGAGCGCCTGGAGCGGGTGCTGGGCCGGCTCGACGGCGTCCTGCGCGCCGTGCACGCCGCGCCCCAGCTGGTCCTGGCTCGCCATCCCGCCAAGGAGCGCTTCGACGCCTTCTGGCTGGTGGACGGCCGCGTGGCCGACTGGGGTCCGCTGCCCGGGCCCAGCGAGCTGGCCGAGCGCACCGAGGCAGCGCTGAGCCGCCGCAAGCCGCGCGGTCCCGCGCCGCTGCCCCCCGAGGAGGTCGATGAGGTGCGGATCGTCTCCTCCTGGCTGGCCGACCACGAGGCGCCGCGGATGTCGCTGGCGCACGAGCCGGGCTCCGCCGAGCTGACGGAGTTCGCCGGCGTCTAGGCGCCGGGCTCGGACACAGCGCGCTCGGCGGCCTCGAAGCCGATCTTCGAGTGCGTCTTGTCGCAGAAGGGCTTGGTCTTCGACCCGCCGCAGCGGCACAGCACGATCGTCTCCTGCTCGCCGACCTCGTACTCGTTGCCGTCGGCGTCGATCAGGCGGACGGGACCGGTGACCTTGTAGGGCCCGTTGTGGCGGGCCTTGATTTCCACCTCGGCCATCACTAACGAATCTAGACACGGCCCGGGGCCGGAGGCGGAGAGGTGGCGAAACAGCTGCGAGGGGTCAGCCGCCGCAAGACCGCGGCCGTCGCGATCCGCATACCTCGCCGAGAAATTCGTCAGCCGCCTGACGAATTCTAGGGCGGTGCGCCAGCTCGCCGGATCAGCAGCGTGGGGCCGGCCGCGGAACCCGCTCCAGGTCGATGTCGCTCACGTAGGGCAGCGCACCGGCGCCGCAGGCGGCGGCGATCGCCGCGCGCGCGGCCCGGAAATCGCCGCCCCTCGCGTAGTCGGTCGCGGTCACCAGGAGGCCTCTGGCTCGGATCCGCCTCAGCGCCCGTAGGGCTGCCCGGTGGTCGGCGGGCGAGACCGGCACGTAGCGCCGGCGCTCGAAGCCGTAGGTGCGGCTGACGTCCTCGCGGTTCCAGCCGTCGAGGTGGCGGAGCAAGGGCCCCATCACGTCCTCCCCGTTCTGGGTGAACAGATAGCCGTCGCGACCGTGCACCAAGCGTCCCAGCGCCACCACCAGGCGGTGCATGCCCCGCCGCTGGCGGCGGTGGCCGGCGATCATGTCGACGTTGTCGAGGAACAGGCCGTCGAAGCCCTTGCGCAGCAGGCCCGGGGCCACGCGCCGCGCAATCAGCCGCCGAAAGCCCGCGTGCGAGGTGTCGGCCTACCACTCGCCCCAATCGCCCCACAGGTCCAGCGGTAGCGGCGGGCGGCCCGGGACCAGGGCCGGTAGCGCTGGATGGTGCCCACCGACAGATAGGCGAGCACGACCTTGCCGCCCGAGCGTAGCGCGCTGACCTGTGAGCGGCGCGCCTCGACCCCGTCGACCACCACGAGGTCGTACGGGCCCAGCCGCTTGAGGTAGTTGCCGGCGAGCGCCCCCTCGCCGATGGCGAAGCCGAACGACTCGACCCTCGCCAGGCGCGGCTTACGGGCGGCGGCGACGCCGAGCGCGGTCGCAAGCGCGGCGCCTGCCACCCCCGCGATGAGCGCCGCCCGGACCGACACCGGGCGGCGCCGGCCGGGCTACTTGTCTTCGGACTCGGGCGCCGGCGGGGCGTCGGGCACGTCCGGCAGGACGTCCGGATCGTCCGGCAGGCCCTCGTCCGAACCCTCCGGCTCGCCCTCGGACGACGACTCCCCGGAGTCGCCCTCCGGGCCCCCGGGCGCTCCGCCGCCGACTCCGACGGCCTCGCGCTTGCGCGGCTTGGTGATCGAGATCTTCACCTCGTCCTCGCTGTCCTTGTCGTCCGGGTCCCTGTCGGCCTTGTCGACCTCGACGGTCGAGCCCGGCTCGGCGTTCTGGGCCAGCACCTGATCGGCCAGCGGATCCTCGATGTAGCGCTGGATCGCCCGGCGCAGCGGACGGGCTCCCATGGACGGGTCCCAGCCCTTCTCGACCAAGAGGTCCGTCGCCTCCTCGGAGAGGTTGAGCGACAGCTCCCGCTCGGCCAGCGACTCGCGCACCCGCTTCATCAGGAGCTCCACGATCTCGCGGACCTCCTCCCTGGCGAGCTTGTGGAAGACGATGACCTCGTCGATCCGGTTGAGGAACTCGGGGCGGAAGACCTTCTTGAGCTCGCCCATGATCCGGTTCTTCATGTCGTCGTAGGACAGCCCGGTCTCGTCGGAGACGGTGAAGCCCACTCCGGTGTTCTTGGCGATCTCGTTGGCGCCGATGTTCGAGGTCATGATCACGATCGCGTTGCGGAAGTCCACCGTCCGCCCCTGAGCGTCGGTGAGGCGTCCGTCCTCGAGGATCTGCAACAGGATGTTGAAGACGTCGGGGTGGGCCTTCTCGATCTCGTCCAGCAGCAGCACCGAGTACGGCTTGCGCCGCACGGCCTCGGTGAGCTGGCCGCCCTCGTCGTAGCCGATGTAGCCGGGGGGCGAGCCCACGAGCCGCGACACGGAGTGCTTCTCCATGTACTCCGACATGTCGATCCGGACCATCGCCTCCTCGTCGCCGAAGAGGAACTCGGCGAGGGTGCGTCCCAGCTCGGTCTTGCCTACTCCCGAGGGGCCCAAGAAGATGAACGAGCCGGTGGGGCGCTTGGGGTCCTTGAGGCCGGCGCGCGAGCGGCGGATGGCCTTGGCGACCGCCTCGACGGCGGCGTCCTGGCCGATGACGCGCTTGTGGAGCTCCTCCTCCATGCGCATCAGCTTCTGGGTCTCCGCCTCGGTGAGCTTGAAGACGGGGATGCCGGTCCACATCGAGACGATGTCGGCGATCTCCTCCTCGGCGATCTCCGGCCGCTCGCCGGACTCGCCCGAGCGCCACTGCTCCTCGAGGTCGCGCTTCTTGTTGGTCAGCTGGCGCTCCTGGTCGCGCAGGTTCGCCGCCTTCTCGAACTCCTGCGCCTCGATCGCCGCCTCCTTGTCGCGCCGCGTGGTCTCGATCTCCTCCTCGAGGTCGCGGTAGACCGGCGGGGCGGTCATCGACTTGATGCGCGCACGCGAGGCGGCCTCGTCGATGAGGTCGATCGCCTTGTCGGGCAGGAAGCGGTCGGAGATGTAGCGGTCGGCGAGCTCGGCGGCCGAGTCCAGCGCCTCGTCGGTGATACCGACGCGGTGGTGAGCCTCGTAGCGGTCGCGCAGGCCCTTGAGGATCTGCACCGTCTCCTCCGTGGAGGGCTGGTCGACCCGGATCTGCTGGAAGCGGCGCTCCAGGGCGCTGTCGCGCTCGAGGTACTTGCGGTACTCGTCGAGCGTGGTGGCGCCGATGGTCTGCAGCTCCCCGCGGGCCAGGGCCGGCTTGAGGATCGAGGCCGCGTCGATCGCGCCCTCGGCCGCGCCGGCGCCGACGAGGTTGTGCAGCTCGTCGATGAACAGGATGATGTCCCCGCGCTGGGTGATCTCCTTCATCACCTTCTTCAGGCGCTCCTCGAACTCTCCGCGGTACTTCGAGCCCGCCACCAGGGCGGCCAGGTCGAGCGTGTAGATCTGCTTGTTCTTCAGCAGCTCCGGCACCTCGCCGCTGGTGATGCGCGAAGCCAGGCCTTCGACCACGGCGGTCTTGCCCACGCCGGGTTCGCCGATCAGGACCGGGTTGTTCTTCGTGCGGCGCGAGAGGATCTGCATGATCCGCTCGATCTCCGTCTCGCGCCCCACCACGGGGTCGAGCTTGGCCTCGGCGGCGAGCTTGGTGAGGTTGCGGCCGAACTGGTCGAGCAGCTTCGAGGACTTCTTGCCCTCGCCCTGCTGCCCCTGACCCTGCCCCTGGCGGCGCCCGCCGGGACCGGAGAGCATGCGGATGACCTCGTTGCGGATCTTCTCGGAGTCGGCGTCGAAGTCGAGCAGGATGCGGGCGGCGACGCCCTCGTTCTCGCGCACCAGCCCGAGCAGGATGTGCTCGGTGCCGATGTAGTTGTGGCCAAGGCTCAGCGCCTCGCGCAGCGCGAGCTCGAGAACCTTCTTCGCGCGCGGCGTGAAGGGGATCTGGCCGGAGGTGACCTCCTCGCCGGATCCGACGATGCGGACGACCTGGGCGCGGACGCGCTCGACGGTGATGTCGAGCGACTCGAGGACGCGGGCGGCCAGGCCCTCCTCCTCGCGGAGCAGCCCGAGCAGGATGTGCTCGGTGCCGATGTAGTTGTGCTTGAGGATCCGGGCCTCCTCTTGTGCGAGGACGACCACCTGACGGGCGCGTTCTGTGAAGCGCTCAAACACTCAAAAAATCCTTCTCAGTCGGGTTCGTCGGGAACAGGTCCCGTCGATGAACTACGTACCCAGTCAGTCGGCAGATTCGCCTCCCGGGATGAGTGTCCTGGCGTGACCCGCGCCGTGAAGCGAGTCTACCAGTGGGTTCCGGCCGACCTGTCGGTCCCCGGAGGGGCGAAAACGGCGCTCAGAGCGGCTCCCGCGGCCCGCGGAGAGAGGCCCCCCAATCCGAGAAGACGCTCAGCGCCTGAGGGCCTTTCGGCGGGGGGGGACGCGTGTCGCGCCCTCGGCGCTCAGGAGCGCATCGCGGGGAACAGCACGACCTCGCGGATGGACTCGCGGCCGCTGAGGAGCATCACCAGGCGGTCGATCCCGACGCCGATCCCCCCGGTGGGCGGCATGCCGTGCTCGAGTGCGCGGACGAAGTCCTCGTCGTAGGGCTGTGCCTCGTCGTCGGCCTCCTGGCGCTGGGCCTCGAAGCGCGCGCGCTGCTCGTCAGGGTCGTTCAGCTCGCTGAAGGCGTTGGCGAACTCGATGCCGCCGGCAAAGCACTCGAAGCGCTCTACGAGCCCGGGCTCGGTTCGGTGGTCCTTGGCGAAGGGGGATAGCTCCTTGGGGTAGTCGAGGATGAAGGTGGGCTGCTTCAGCGTCGGCTCGACACGCTTGGAGAGCACGTCGTCCACGCGCTTGGACCACGTGCCCTCGCCGGCCAGCTCGTCGGTGGCGATGTCCACGCCGGCGCCCTCGCGGATCGCGTCGCGCAAGGTCACCCGCCGCCAGGGCGGGGAGAAGTCCAGCTCTCCCTCGTAGCCCACCTCGCCCGCAACGAAGGACACGAGCTCCTCGAGCTCCGCGGCGATCCGCTCGTAGTCGGCGTAGGCCTCGTACCACTCGAGCATCGTGAACTCGGGGTTGTGCTTGTGGGAGAGGCCTTCGTTGCGGAAGTCCTTGCCGATCTCGTAGACCTTCTCCAGGCCGCCGACGATGAGCCGCTTGAGGTACAGCTCGTCGGCGATGCGCAGGTAGAGGTCGCGGTCCAGGGCGTTGTGGTGGGTCACGAACGGGCGGGCCAGCGCACCGCCGTAGAGGGGCTGCAGGATGGGCGTCTCGACCTCCAGGAAGCCCCGCTCGTCCAGCCAGCGCCGCACCGCGGAGACGACGCGCGAGCGCAGGATGAAGAGCTCGCGCGACTCCTCGTTGGCGATCAGGTCGAGCTCGCGGTGGCGGTAGCGGGTCTCGACGTCCTCGAGGCCGTGGAACTTCTCGGGCGGCGCCCGCAGCGACTTGGCCAGCAGGGTCCAGTCGGTGACCCGCAGCGTCAGCTCCCCCCGGCGCGACTTGAAGGCGGTCCCGTCTACTCCGATCAGGTCGCCGAGGTCGCAGTCCACCAGCCGCTCGAAGGACTCCTGCCCGAGAACGTCGCGCTTGGCGTGGACCTGCAGGCGCCCGCTGCGATCGACCACGTCGAGGAAGGCGGCGCCCCCGTGGCCGCGCCGGGCCGCCAGCCGACCGGCGATGCGGTAGGCGTCGCCGGTCTCCTCGCCGTCGGCCAGCCCGGCGTGGGCCTCATGCACCCGAGCCGCGGGCACGACGCCCTCGAAGACGTGCGGGAAGGGGTCGACACCCTCCTGCCTCAGCCGCTCGAGCTTCGCACTTCGATCCTCCTCGGGGCCGGCCATGCGCCGGAGACTATGGACAGGCGCTCAGGCGGCCGATGACGCCGCCTGGCGCCGGTCCGCAGCCGTCAGGTCAGGACTCGATCTTGGTGATCTTGAGCTGGCGCGCGGGGCCGCGGGGCACGGGGACCTTCACGGTCTCGCCGCGCTTGTGGCCGAGCAGGGCCTTGCCCACTGGCGACTCGTTGGAGAGCTTCTGCTCGGAGGGGTTGGCCTCCGAGGAGCCGACGATGCGGTACTTGACGGACTTGTCGGTCTTCTGGTCCTTGACGTGGACGGTCGAGCCGACGCTGACCACATCGGTCGAGACCTCGCCCTCGTCGATGATCCGCGCGCTGCGCAGCCGCTCCTCGATCTCGGCGATCTGCTTCTCGAGCATCATCTGCTCGTTCTTGGCGTCGTCGTACTCCGAGTTCTCGGAGATGTCGCCGAACTCGCGAGCCTCCTTGATGCGCTCGGCTACTTCGCGCCTGCGAACGGTCGAGAGGTTCTCGAGCTTTGCCTTCAGGTCCTCGAGGCCCTCGGGCGTCAAAACGGTTTCGCGCGGCATAGAAGGCGGGTGAGGATAGCAATGGCCTCAGGCCGGAATGGGGTGTGCGCACGCCCGTATCAGCGACCGCGCCTCGGCCGTCGTCGGCGCCGTCACGAGCCGCTCCACGACCTCCTTCCCCAAACCCAGCCGTTCTGCGTACCACGGGTAGAACTTGCGCAGGTAGCGCCCGGCGCGCTCGGTCCCCAGGTGATCCTCCGCGGCGTCGATGACCCACTCCAACTCGTCGACGACCTCCTCCGGGGAGGGCTCGCCGGCGCGCACCCCCAGCAACCGCTCGAAGCGCCACGGGTTGCCCAGCGAGCCGCGGGCGAGCATCACCGCCTCCGCCCCGCTCTGCTCGAGGGCCTCCACGGCCCGTTCGTCGGACAGCAGGCCGCCGGAGACGATCACCGGCACGTCCAGCTCCTGCACCAGCTCGGCGGCCATTGCGTAATCGGGCTTCCCCTTGTGGCGCTGCGAGGCGTGCCGGGGGTGAAAGGCGATGCCCGCCACGCCGGCCTCGTCCTGCAGCCGGCGCGCCAGCTCGATGCCCCCGCGGTCGCCCGGCCGCCGACCGGGCCGCAGCTTGACCGTGACCGGCAGGCCGCTCCCCTCTCTCGCCGCCCGGGCGATGGCCACCGCCTTGCCGGGGTCCTCGAGCAGGGCCGCGCCCGCTCCGGTCTTGCACACCTTTCGCACCGGGCAGCCCATGTTGAGGTCGACCAGGTCGGCGCCGGCGGCGGCCACGATGCCGGCCGCCTCGCGCATCACGTCGGCGTCGTGGCCGAAGAGCTGCATCGACACCGGGTGCTCCTCGGGGTCGATGCGCAGGAACTCGCGCTTGGTGCGCTCGTTGCCGTAGGCCAGCCCGAAGCTCGAGACCATCTCGCTCACCGTCAGGCCGGCGCCGTGGCGGCGGGCTTGCAGGCGCACGAACCAGTTGCCGATGTTGGCGAGCGGGGCGAGCACCAGCCGGTTCTCGAGCTGACGGCCGCCGATCCTCCAGCTGTCGGTGAGGCGCTTCACCTCCCGGAGGCTAGCCCCGGTTTCGCTCCCAGATCAGGCGCAGGCCCTCGAGCGTCAGCAGGTCGTCGGTCTCGTCGATCTGCTCGCAGCAGGGCACGATCACGTGGGCGAAGCCCCCGGTGGCGATGGCCGTCGCCTCCTCTCCCAGCTCCTCGCGCAGGCGCCTCACGATGCCGTCCACCGAGCCCGCGTAGCCGAATATCACGCCGGACTGGATCGCGTGGCGCGTGCCCTTGCCGATCGCCGTGCGGGGTGGCTCGAGGTCCACGCGCGGAAGCCGCGCCGCGCGCTGGGACAGGGCCTCGAGCGAGATCTCGATGCCCGGCGAGATGACCCCGCCCAGGTACTCCCCGGCAGATGAGACCACGTCGTAATTGAGGGCCGTGCCGAAGTCCACCGCGATGCAGGCCCCCTCGCAGCGCTCGTAGGCCGCCACCGCGTTGGCGAGGCGGTCGGGGCCGAGCTCGGCGGGGTTGTCGATGCGGATCGGGATGCCGGTCCGCACGCCGGGGCCCAGCAGCACGCCGGCGCCGTCGAGGTAGCGATCGATGAGCTGCTCGTACTCCTGGGCCAGCGTCGGGACGACCGAGGAGACCGTTGTGGCCTCCACGTCGTCGAAGGTGGCGCCGCGCAGGCGTAGCAGGGCCGCCAGCTCGATGGCCAGCTGGTCCGCGGTGGCGTGACGGGCCGTGGCGAAACGCCAGTGCTCGACCAGCTGCGGCCCCCTGTACAGGCCCAGGTGGGTCTGGGTGTTGCCGACGTCGACGGCGAGCAGCACGCGCTCGCGACCCTATCGCCGGCCGGCCGAGCGCGGCCGAACGATTCCCTCACAACTCGCCGAGGCGCTCCACGCGCTGGTCGCCCATCAGCTCCAGTAGCGGCTCGAGCACGAAGCGCCGCGCGGTGATCTCCGGGTGCGGAAGCGTCAGGCGCTCGTCGTCCACCCTCAGCGAGCCCAGCAGCAGCAGGTCGACGTCGATCGGCCGCGGGCCGTGGCGTACGCCGCCCGGCTCGCGCCCCAGCTCCCGCTCCACCTGCTTGCAGAGGTCGAGCAGCTCGTGCGGCTCGAGCTCGGTCTCGATCTCCAGGACGGCGTTGAGGAAGTCGGCCTGGTCGGTCACCTCGCCCTGAGGCTCGGTCTCGTACACCGACGAGGCGGACACCAGCTGCACCCTGCGCGCGAGCAGGTCGCGGGCGGCGCGGAGGTTTGCGAGGCGGTCGCCCTCGTTGGAGCCGAGCCCCAGGTAACCCCTCACCGCGAGGTGGCGGCCTCGCCCAGGTCGTCGACGGTCTCGTCGCGGATGCTCTCGAGAACGTGGTCGGGGGTCCTGTTGAGACGCTCGACGACCGCGGGGTCGAACTGGCTGCCCGACCCGCGGGCTATCACCTCGCGGGCCTCGGCCATCGACACGCCCTTGCGGTAGGGCCGCTCGGTGGTCAGCGCGTCGAGGGTGTCGGCGACCGCGAAGATGCGGGCGGCCAGCGGGATCTCCTCGCCCGCCAGGCCGTCTGGGTAGCCCGTCCCGTCCCAGCGCTCGTGGTGGGCGCGCACGATCTCGGCGGCGCGCTCGAGGAAGGGCACCCCGCGCACGATCTCCCAGCCGATCAGCACGTGATTGCGCATGAGCTCGCTCTCGTCGCTGCGCAGGTCGTCAGGCTTGTGCAGCACCTTGTCCGGCACCGCCACCTTGCCCACGTCGTGGAGAAGGAATCCGAACTCGGTCTGGGGATCGTCGGCCAGTGCCGAGTCGATCCGGCGGGTGAGCAGAAGCCCGTAGGCCGCAACCCGCTCTGCGTGCTTGCCGGTGTAGGCGTCGCGGGCCTCGACCGCGTTGGTCAGGGCGCGCACCGTCGCCACGTAGGAATCGTGCAGCTCCTCCGCGCGGGCGCGCTCCTCGTCCCCCGACCTCTCGCGGTGGGCGGCCAGCTCGGCCCTCAAGCGATCGTTCTCGGCTCTGAGCCCGTCTTCCCCAAGCACCGCCACCCCAGGCGCCTCCCTTGCTCGTGCTCCCTAAGCGTAGTGCCTGCGCCCCTCACGAGACCTGTCAGGCAAGGGCGCAGCACTGCGCCGGCGGCCTCGAACAGCGGGACCGTGTCCTCCGGCCGGCGTCTGCGCCGTCGGAGCTGAACGGAAGCCGGTCGAGCCGATCACCGGCCAGGTGCTCGGCGGGCTCGGTCGCTGACCGCCGCCGGCGCGCGGGGCCGTTAGGCCTCCTTCCACACCTCTACGGCGACCTCGTCCACGGGCAGGGCGATGGGCGGCTCGGGCTTGGCCGCGCGCACGGTGATCTCCTCGGCGCCGAAGCGCTCCAGCAGGCGATCGGCCACCGCCGAGCAGAGGCGCTC
>DATHAQ010000013.1:0-18999 GCA_035296565.1 Thermoleophilaceae bacterium | reverse complement strand
GTCCACCGGAGCAGGGACTTCTGAGTATGGGCGCGGCTGGGATTGAACCAGCGACCTCTCGCGTGTGAGGTCTGCGACGGCTGCTGCGGTCTGCTGCCGGGTGCTGCGATTTACCTCTGGGATCGCGCATCTCCGCTCCTAGCCATTGCCATTGCTGCCGTGTGCTGTGGTCTGTCGCTTCCACCGCGCTTCCACGGTGTTTCCACCGGGACGAGACCGGGCGGGCGATGTCTACGGCGAGCGTGGGGGCCTGCACGAGCGGCCTCTTCGTATGGCCTTCATTGCCCGGGGGCGTTTGGAGTGGAAGGGTTGACGGGGTTGCGTCCCGACGGGAAGGAGCGCGTTTGTGCTCCGTGTCCGGCTGGCGGGGACGCGCTGGAAAGGATTGAAGAGGGAGCTCGTGTTGACTGACCCCGGCCCGGAGAGCGCACTCGATCATGTGGTCGTAGTGATGTTCGAGAACCGGTCGTTCGACAATCTGCTGGGGCGTTTATACGAGCCCGGCGAGGTCGAGTCGTTCGAGGGCGTGTCAGGCAAGGAGCTGTCGAACCCCGTCCCGGACTGGGCCGAGCACAGGCCGGCGGAGGGGGTGTTGCGCTATGAGGCGGCCCCGACCATGAACACGCCGAACCCGGACTCCGGCGAGGAGTTGCCGCACATCAACACCCAGCTCTTCGGGACGCTGGACGAGGCGAACCGGTTCAAGCTCGAGCCGGGGGAGTCGTTCAACGAGCCACGCGAGGGCCAGCTGCCGTCGATGGACGGGTTCGTGGCCGACTACATCAGCGTGTTGACCGACGAGCTGGGCCGCCAGCCGACGGTGGAGGAGTACGCGCAGATCATGACCGGCTATACGCCGGGGCAGATGCCGGTGATGTCGGCGGTCGCGCGAGGGTTCGCGACCTTCGACCACTGGTTCAGCGACGCGCCGACGTGCACGTACCCGAACCGTTCGTTCTTCCACGCCGGGAGCTCGTCGGGGTTCGTGGTCAACACGTCGCCGCCGGGCTCGTTCCCGCGCGAGAACACGGCGGAGACATTGTTCGAGCGGCTCGAGGCGGCAGGGCTGACCTGGAAGGTTTACTGCGACCCGCCCTCGCACTACTCGCTCACGGGGATCATCCACGCCTCGCGGCTCGCGCCGCGCTTCGCAACGAACTTCTTCTCGACGCGCCAGTTCTTCGAGGACGCCGAGAACGGCGAGCTGCCGACCTACTCCTTCATCGAGCCGCAGATCATCGGCTGGAACCACAACGACATGCACCCGCCGTTCGGCGGCGTGGTGGCGACAATGGCCAAGGCAAAGGGGCTCGACGCCGAGGGGCTCCACTTCGACCCGCCGTCGTCGCTGATCGCCGGCGAAGACCTGCTCAGCGGATCTACGACGCGATCCGCAGCTCCTCCACAACGACCGGCTCGAACCACCTGAACACGACCCTGCTCGTGACCTTCGACGAGCACGGCGGTACCTACGACCACGTCCCGCCGCCTCCCGCAGTGCCTCCGGACGGCAACGGCACACCAGGCCAGATGGGGTTTACCTTCGACCGCTCCGGCGTGCGGATCCCGACGCTCGCGATCTCCGCCTGGATCCCGGAGAAGACTGTCGTCAACGCCGAACACCGCGCGACATCGCTGCTCGCAACGATGCGCGAGCGCTACAACCTCGGCGACCCCTTCAGCGCCCGCGAAGCAAGCGCACCCAGCTTCGCCGACATCTTCACCCTCACCACGCCACGGTCACAGGAAGACTGGCCCGAGGTCGTCGCCCGGCCCGTCCCCGTGATGCACGAATCGGCCACCCCCCTCGACGCGCCGCTCGGACTGCTCGGCAAGTCGCTCCTGCACGCCGTGCTGGCCTTCGCCCAGGGCATGGGCAAGGCCGTCCCAGACATCAAGTCCGAAGACACCGTCACCGGCGCGGAGGCGATCAACATCGGCCACGAGGCCCTCGGCGAGGTCTTCCCGACAATGCGCGACTGAACAGCGACGACCGGGAGCGGGCCGTCAGCGTCTGGGCCGACCAGCGAGCGGTCCACGGCGCGCTACGTGCCACGCTGTCGCGTCCAGGAGGGACGATGGGCGCGGCTGGTTTCGAACCAGCGACCTCTCGCGTGTGAGGCGAGCGCTCTCCCACTGAGCTACGCGCCCGGGAGAGGGCGTCGAGTCTAGAGGCGGGCTCTATGTCAGAGATCTCTCACGAAGCTCGAACGTTGATCTAACGCGGGCTCCCCAAGGTGGTCGCCATGAACGCGACCAGCCTCCTCCAGCCGGCACCCGGCTGGCTCGCCGACGACGCGCCGCCGCGGGTGGAGCTCGTCGTCCCCGTCTTCAACGAGGAGCGGGTGCTCGCGGCATCCATCAGGCGGCTGAGCGCTTTCTGGAGCGGGGCATGCTCGTCAGCTGGGGCATGGTGATCGCCGACAACGCCAGCACGGACGCGACGCCCGAGATCGCGGCCGAGCTTGCCCCGCGCCTCGACGGCGTGAGCGTCCTCCGCCTGGAAGAGAAGGGGCGGGGCCGCGCTCTGCGCGCCGCCTGGCTGCGCAGCCGGGCCGAGGTGGTCGCCTACATGGACGTCGACCTGTCAACCGACCTGCGCGCCCTCGCGCCGCTCACCGCTCCGCTCCTCTCAGGCCACAGCGACCTCGCGGTCGGGACCCGCCTCGGCCCCGGCGCGCGGGTCACCCGCGGACCGCGGCGCGAGCTGATCTCGCGGGCCTACAACCGGCTGCTGCACGGTGCCCTGGCCGCGCGCTTCAGCGACGCCCAGTGCGGCTTCAAGGCGGTGCGCACCGACGTCGCACGCCAGCTTCTGCCCGGCGTGCGCGACGACGGGTGGTTCTTCGACACCGAGCTGCTCGTGCTGGCCCAGCGCCAGGGGCTTCGGATCCACGAGGTGCCGGTCGACTGGGTCGACGACCCCGACTCGCGCGTGGACGTCCTCCGGACGGCGCTCGACGATCTCAAGGGCATTGCCCGGCTGCTGGCTGACGCGCGGCTGACCCGCTTTGCCGCGATCGGCGTGTGCTCGTCGCTCCGCCTTCGCCGCCCTCTAGCTCATGCTGCGCGGAGCGCTCCGCGCGGCCGGGGCCAACGCCCTCGCCCTGGCGCTCACCGCCGTGGCCAACACGCAGGCCAACCGCCGCTTCACCTTCGGGGTGCGCGGCAGGGAGGGCTTGCTGCGCCACCACGTCTCCGGCGCCGCCGTCTTCTTCTTGACCCTCGGCCTGACCAGCGGCGTGCTCGCCGTGCTGCATCGGGTCGATCCCGACCCGGCGCGGGTCGTGGAGCTCTGCGTGCTGATGGGGGCGAGCATCTCGGCGACCGTCGCCCGCTACGTCGCGATGCGCAGCTGGGTCTTCGCCCGCCGTCGCCCCGGGCCGCTGCGGCAGCTCGTGGCTGCGCTCGGAAGGGCCGTCCTGTGAACCGTCCTCACCAACCGAAAGGAACTCCCTTGTCTGCCTTCGCCCTGCCCCGGCGCCCGCATGGGGGCGTGGCCGCCCGAGTGCGAGCCCTGAGTTGGCCGCGCCCGGAGCTCACCTTCCTGCTCGTCGCGGCCGCCGTCCTCTACCTCTGGGCGCTCGACCGCAACGGGATGAGCAACGAGTACTACAGCGGCGCCGTCCGCTCGATGAGCTCGAGCTGGCATGCGTTCCTGTACGGCTCCTTCGACTCGGCGGGGGTGATGACGGTCGACAAGCCGCCGCTCGCCCTCTGGATACAGGCCCTGGCGGCGAGGGCGCTCGGCTTCGGCTCCTGGTCGATGCTCGTGCCGCAGGCCCTGATGGGCGTGGCGGCCGTCGGGCTCTCCTACGATCTCGTGCGCCGGCGCTTCGGCCGCCCCGCCGCGTTCGCCGCGGGGCTGACGCTGGTGCTCACGCCGGTGACCGTTGCCCTCTCGCGGCACAACAACCCCGACGCCCTGCTCGCCCTGTGCTCGGTGGCGGCGCTGTGGGCTCTGGTGCGCGGGCTCGAGGACGGCCGCACCCGCTGGCTCGTCCTCAGCGGCGTGTTCGTCGGCCTCGGGTTCGAGGCGAAGATGGCGGCAGCGCTGCTGGTGGTGCCCGGCATCGCCGCGGCCTGGCTGTGGGTGGCCCCGCGCGGGCGCGTCAAAGCGCTGGGCCAGTTACTCGCGGGCGGTGCGGCAATGCTCGCCGTGGGCTGCGTCTGGCCGCTGTTCGTGGCGCTCACTCCGGCGTCCGACCGCCCCTGGATCTCGGGGACGAGCGACAACAGCGTCTGGTCGCTGATCTTCGGTTACAACGGGCTCGGGCGGCTGCTCGGCCAGGACGGCGGCCCGGGCGGCGGGCCCGGCGGTGGCGTTGGCGGTCGGGGCGGTGCCTTCGGCGGTGACGCGGGCCCGCTACGGCTGCTCAACCAGAGCCTCGGCGGCCAGGCCGGTTGGCTGCTGGGCTTCGCGCTGATCGGCGCGATCGCGCTCACTGTTGTGACCAAGTTGCGGCGCAACGACGCTCGCACCGGCTGGCTTATCGCAGTCGGCGGCGCCTTCGCCGTCACCGTCGTCGCGTTCAGCCAGGCGCAGGGAATCTTCCACCCGTACTACGTGGTGCAGCTCGCGCCGTTCGTGGCAATGCTCGTCGGCGCCACCGTCGGGCTGGTCCACCAGGGCGGGAAGACCGCGCGCATCGTCGGACCCGCGGCCCTCGCGGCCGGGGTGGTGACCGAGCTGTGGGTCATCGCGACCAGCGACTCCATGAGCTGGCTAGTGCCCCTGCTCGTCCTCGGCGCGCTGGCGGCGGGCACCACCCTCGCCCGGGGCGGTTCGCGGCGGGTGCGCACGGCGGCGCTGATCGCCGCCATGGGCGTGCTGCTCGTCGCCCCGGGGGCATGGGCCGTGCAGACGGTTGGCCACAGCGTGAGCGGGACGTTCCCCGCGGGTGGCCCCTCGTCGGCGGCGATGGCCGGGATGCCCGGGGGCGGACCCGGAGGCGGCGCGCCCGGCGGCGCGCCCCCGAGTCGCGCCGCGCCGGGCGGCGCGCCTCCAACCGGCGCCGCGCCGAACAGCGGCCCCCCGGCCGCCGGCGCGCCCGGCACGGGCGTCCCGGGGGGACCGCCACCTGGCGCCATGACCGGCGCGGCGGGCTCCCCAGCGGCCCCGCCCAGCGGCGGCGGGCCGGGCGGCCCCGGCAACAGCCAGGCCACCCGCGAGGCGGTGGCCTACGCCAAGCAGCACGGCGGGGGCACCGTGGCCGTCTCGGGCCAGAACGGCGCCGACCGGCTCGTCAGCTCGGGTGCCGACGTGGCCGCAATCGGCGGCTTCTCGGGCCGCGAGAGCCAGGTGAGCGCCGAGTGGCTCGCCCACGCCGTCGAGCGCGGACAGATCCGCTGGGTGCTCACCGAGGGGTCCGGAGGCGGAATGCCCCAGGACGACCGGGTCGGCTCCAGCGACCTGATGGCGAGCCTGGAAAAGGTCGGTACGCCGGTCGACGGCGTCGACGGCCTCTACGACCTAGAGGGGAAGGCGGACGCGATCCGCGCCGCCGGCTAGTCGCGTCAATGGGCCCAGGGTATGCCTGTCAGGATCGGCGCATGCCCGGAGCGCTGCTGGTGGTCGACGCGCCGTCCCTGCTGTTCAGGGCCTTCCACGCGCTGCCCACATCGATCACCGACGACAACGACCGCCCGGTCAACGCGCTGCTGGGCACGGCCAACATGCTGCTACAGGAGATCGACACGCACAGCCCGCGCGCGACCGTCCTGTGCTTTGGGCCCGACGCCGCCGAGTACCGGGTCGAGCTCTACGAGGGCTATCACGCCGAGCGCCCGCCGCTGCCCGACGATCTCGCTCCCCAGTTCGCGGCCTGCGCCGACTTCTTCGGCGCCTTCGGCTTCACCGTCGCCAACCACGAGACGCTCGAGGCCGACGACCTGCTCGGCTCCTACGCCCGCCGGGAGGCCGAGGTCGGCGGCGAGGCGCTCGTGCTCACCGGCGACCGCGACATGTACCAGTGCGCGACCGACCGCATCACCGTCCTGTACGTCAAGACGGGCGCGCGCGGGGCGGACGTGGTCGACCCCAAGGAGGTGCGCAAACGCTACGGGATCGACCCCGGCCAGGTCCCCGACTTCATCGCCCTGCGTGGCGACCCCAGCGACGGCCTCCCCGGAGCCAAGGGGATAGGCGAGAAGACCGCGGCGGAGCTGCTGCAGCGCCACGGAACCCTCGAGGCCACGCTCAAGGAGGCGGTCAAGGAGAGCAAGCCGAGTGTGCGGGGGGCGCTCATGACCGACCCCGATCTGCTCAAGGCGTTCAAGGACATCGCCACGTTGCGCGACACGGAGGTCGAGCTGCCGCCGGACCGGGCCCTCGACCGCGAGGGCGCTGCGACCAAGGCGGCGGAGTACGGGATGAACCGGCTGGCCGCGAGGCTGAATCCGAGATAATCCCGCGCCGTGCGCGCGCTGGCGGTCGTCTTCGTGGTCCTGGCGGCCCTGTCAGCGCTGCCCGCGGCCGCCCAGGCGGAGGTGACCTGGCTGTGCCTCCCGGGCAGCTCGCCCAACCCCTGCGACGAGAGCCTGGACACCACCGTCCAGGAGGCCGACGGCGGCTCGCGTGTGGAGAGCCCCCAGCGCGATCCCCGTCCGCGGGTCGACTGCTTCTACGTCTACCCGACCGTCAGTGATCAGGTCGGGCCCAACGCGAACAAGGCGAAGGACCCTGAGGTGCAGGCCATCGCGCGCTTTCAGGCCCAGCGTTTCTCGCAGCAGTGTCGTGTGTTCGCTCCGGTCTACCGCCAGGGCAGGGTCCCCGCTCTGCTGGCCGAGACTCGCAGCGAGGCCGCGCGCGAGCTCGCCTACAGCGACGTCAGGGAGGCGTGGCAGGAGTACCTGCGCGTGCACAACGGCGGCCGTCCGGTCGTCCTCATCGGGCACTCGCAGGGCACCACCATGCTCCGCGCGCTGATGCGCCGGGAGATCGACAACGACGAGTCGCTGAGGCGGCGCCTGGTGTCCGCTCTGCTGCTGGGCGGCAACGTGCTCGTGGAGAAGGGACGCCCGATCGGCGGCGACTTCGCCAACGTGCCCGCCTGCAGCC
The DNA here is from genome assembly GCA_035296565.1 of Thermoleophilaceae bacterium. Taxonomy (GTDB): domain Bacteria; phylum Actinomycetota; class Thermoleophilia; order Solirubrobacterales; family Thermoleophilaceae; genus JACCZR01. The sequence goes on along the minus strand of DATHAQ010000013.1, from coordinate 11,939 downwards.
GGCCGGGCCAGTACGGCTGTGTGGTTGCGTGGTCGGCCTTCAACGAGACCCCCCCGTCCGACTCACGCTTCGGCCGCTCGCCGTCCGAGGGGAGCCTCGGCTCCCCGTTCGGCCCCCGCTACGAGGTGCTCTGCACCGACCCCGAGAGGCTGGCCAGAGATGAGAACCCGCTGACCACCTACGTGCGCACGGACCGCTTTCCAGGCCTCATCGGCGCCTCGCTCCTGTACTTCTATGGCGGAGAACAGCCGAGCGCGCCGACGCCGTGGCTCCAGCCCGCCGATCGCTACACCGGCCGCTGCGCCACCGAGAACGGGGCCAACGTGCTGAAGATCGACCGGGTGGGCAACGCGCGCAAGCTCAACCCCTCGCCCGACGACACATGGGGGCTCCACCTGGGCGACGTGAACCTGGCGTACGGCGAGCTGGAGGACATCGTCGGCGCGCAGACCCGCGGCTACTTCAAGTTGGCCGTCGGCTTCGGGCGCATGAAGCGGGCGGTCGGCGTCCGCCGGGGCCGCTTCGCGGTGCGCTGCCGGGCGCGCGGCTTCGCGCGCCGCACCTGCGCGGTGCGGGCCTACGTCAGGCGCGGCGCGCGCAAGCTGCGGGTGGGGGCCGGCAAGGCGGGCCTGATGGGTCGCAGTGCGCGCGTGCGCCTGAGGCTGAACGGACGCGGTCGGCGGGTTCTGCGCTCGCGTGGCTCGAAGTCGCTGCGGGTGTTGCTCGAGGCCCGGGTCCGCGACCGGGCCGGTCGCTTCGGCAGCGCGAGGCGCCGCTTCGCCATCAAGTCCCGTAGATGATCGAGCGGCGGCGCTCGGCCGACCAACCCTCGCCCTGCGCTCCTCCGCTGTTGATCGAGCGGGCGGTGCTCGGCCGGCCAACGCCCGGCCTGCGCTCCTCCGCTAGGCTCCTCAGCGGACCGTGCTAGGTGGGGAATTAGCGGTGCCCTGCACCCGCAATCCGCTCTAGCGGGGCTGAACTCCCACCCGAGGAGCGAGGCCTTCGGGGTCAGTACGCCGCCCTGAGGCGGTGACGGCCGGGTCCCGCGCGGTGAGCGCTCGCGAACCAGGTCAGATCCGGGAGGAAGCAGCCTTAAGCGAAATCGCTCATGCGCCGCGGACTCGCCTGGCCTGAGCCAAGGGACGGCGGGCACGCCCGAGGACCTCCTTCGACGGTGGGTGCACGGTCCATTGACTGATCGAGCGGGCGGTGCTCGGCCGGCCAGCGCCCGGCCTGCTCCGCTATTTCCCCGTCCGGGCGGCGGCTAGCATGGCGGAGCCGATGCTCTCGCTCTACCGCCGCCACCGCCCGAGGACCTTCGACGAGGTGGTGGGGCAGGAGCACATCGTCAAGACGCTCCGCAACGCGATCGAGCTCGGCAAGGTTCACCACGCCTACCTGTTCGTGGGCTCGCGCGGCACCGGCAAGACCAGCGTGGCCAAGCTGCTGGCCTGCGCGCTGAACGCCGAGGACGGCCCCTCCGCGGACTTCGACCCCGATGCCCCCAACGCCCGGGCGATCATGGGCGGCACCTCGCTCGACGTGGTGGAGATGGATGCGGCGTCGAACAACTCGGTCGACGACATCCGCGAGCTGCGGGAGAACGTCGCGCTGGCGCCGATGGGCGGCAGCCGCCGCGTCTACATCCTCGACGAGGCGCACATGCTCACCACGCAGGCTTGGAACGCCTTCCTCAAGACACTCGAGGAGCCGCCCCCGCACGTGGTCTTCGTCCTGGCCACCACCGAGGCCCACAAGGTGCCGCCCACGATCATCGACCGCTGCCACCAGTTCCGCTTCCACCGCCCCTCGCTCGGGCAGGTCGCCGGCGTGGTCAAGAAGGTCGCCCAGCAGGAGCAGATCCAGGTGCCGGACGCCGCGGTTGGCATGATCGCGCGCTCGGCCACGGGCTCCTTCCGCGACGCCCTGGGCACCCTCGAGCAGATGGTCACCTACGGCGGCCGCGAGCTGGAGCTCGACGACGTCTTGGAGGTGCTCGGCGTCGCCGACGCGTCGGTGGTGCTCGACACCACGGAGGCGCTGGCCGACCACGACCCCAGGGCCGCGTTGCTGGCCGTACGCCGCCTGGCCGAGTCCGGCCTGGACTTCACCCAGTTCATGCGCGAGCTGACCGCGCACCTGCGCCAGCTCTACGAGGTGCAGATCCTCGGCGAGGTGCCGGAGTCTTTCTCGGTCACGGCCGAGCACACCGAGCGGCTGACCGCACAGGCCGAGCGGCTCAAGCAGGCCGAGCTGCTGCGGGCGATCGATCTGTTGGCCGCGGCCTTGGCCGCGGTCAAGGAAGGCTCGGAGCCGCTGATCCAGCTCGAGGTCGCGCTGCTGAAGGCGACACAGCCCCAGGCCGACGCCTCGCTGCAGGCGCTCATGTTCCGGATCGAGCAGCTCGAGAGCCGCGTGGCCGGCGCGCAGCCGGGGGCGGGCGCAGATCGGGCACCGCGCTCCGCCTCGCCGCCCGCCGGCGACGCGCCCGCCGCGAAGGCCCCCCGCGGCGGCGGGCCGGTGGCGGCCGCCGCGGTGGCGGAGGAGCCCGAGGAGGAGCCCCAGGCCCTCGCGGTCAGCTTCGAGCGCATCTGCGAGCTGTGGCCCGCGCTCTGCGAGGCAGTGCGCGAAAGCAACGCCATGGTCGCCGCCGTTCTGAGGGAGGGCCGTCCCTCAGCGCTCGAGGGCGAGAAGCTGACCGTCACCTTTGCCGAGGGCGCGGCGTTCATGCGCAAGAAGGCCGAGGCCAACGCCGAGCTGGTGCGCGGCGCCGTGCGCGGGCTGACCGGTCAGTCGCTCGCGCTCGGCTTCGAGCTGGGCGGGCCCGTGGCGGCGCCCGCGATCCTAGGCGAGGACGAGTTGATCGAGCGGCTGAAGGCCAGCATGGCCGCCGAAGAGGTCTTCGAGGAAGAAGAGGAGCAGAGCTGATGCCCCAGCAGCCCAACCTGAACCAGATGATGAAGCAGGTCCAGGCCATGCAGGCCGAGGTGGCCAAGGCCCAGGAGTCGCTCAAGGACGAGGTGGTCGAGGCCACCGCGGGTGGCGGGATGGTCTCGGCGAAGATGAGCGGCGACCTCGAGCTCAAGGAGCTGAAGATCGATCCCGAGGCCGTGGATCCCGAGGACGTCGAGCTGCTCCAAGACATGGTCACCGCCGCGATCACCGAGGCGCTGCGCTCCGCGCAGGAGCTGGCCGCGTCCAAGATGGGCGCCGCCACCGGCGGCATGGGCGGTCTGGGCCTGCCGGGTCTCTAGACCAGGCTCAGCTGCGGCGCTTCGAGGTCGAGCAGCGCACGCTTGCGCTCCAGGCCGCCGCCGTAGCCGGTCAGCGCTCCGTCGACCGCCACCACCCGGTGGCAGGGCACGATGATCGGCAGCGGCGTACGGCCCACCGTGGCCGCCACCTCGCGCACCTCGTCGGGCCGCCCGACCGCGCGGGCCAGCGCCGAATAGCTCACCGTGGTGCCGTAGGCGATGCTCCGCAGCTCGCGCCAGACCCGCTGCTCCGACTCGCTGCCGTGAAGCTGGAGCGGAAGGTCGAACACTGTACGGGAGCCGGCGAAGTACTCAGCGAGCTGACGAGTTGCCTCGGCGAACGCCGCCGGACGCCGCTCGCCCGGGATCGCCGCACGATCGGGAAAGCGAAGGCCCATGAGCCCCTCGGGGCAGCCCACTAGCGTCAGAGGGCCGAGCGGACTGTCGAACACCGACCACATCTCCACGTCCATACAAACGCCCGGGCCGGCCGGCTTGTGATGTGGCTATCTCGGGTAGTTCCATGACCGCACCGCACCCCCGCTCGATCGCGCGCCGCGCCGACCCGCCGAGCCTCTACCGCCACCGGTCCTCCGGGGGCGGTGCGGTGCTCGAGGCCGGGCTGGGGCTGCCGGCTGCTTGCCGGCCACCCGTCTCGCTTCCGGTCCTGCTCTGGCGCTCCTTCGTCGAGGTCCTGCCGCTGTCCTCGGCCGAGCTGGACGGCTGGCGTTCGCGCGCCGAGGCGATCCCGGACGTCGAGCTGCGGCGCCAGGCGCTTTCGTCCCTGCGGCTGAAGCGCTTCCACGCCGACGGCGGCTGCGTCTACGCGACGGCGGCGCCCGCGGGCCCCGAGCGTGAGGGTTTGGTTCGCCTCATCGTGGCGTTTCAGACCATCAGCGACTATCTCGACAACCTCTGCGACCGCGGCGGCTCGTTGGACCCCGAGGACTTCCGTCGCCTGCACCGGGCGATGAGCGATGCAGTCGATCCGGCGGCGCCGGCGGGCGACTACTACAGCCACCACGGGAAGCGCGAAGACGGCGGCTACCTGGCCGCGCTGGTGGAGACCTGCCGGAGTGGCGTCGCTCAGCTGCCCGGCTACGGTGCGGTCGCCCCACTCGCCGCCGAGCTGGTGGGCCTGTACTGCGACCTTCAGGTGCACAAGCACGTGGCGCACGAGCGGCGGGTGCCGCGCCTGACGGAGTGGTTCGCCGCCCACCGCGACCTCGCTCCCGAATTCGACTGGTGGGAGTTCTCCGCGGCCACCGGGTCGACGCTCGGAGTCTTCTCGCTTTTCGGCGCAGCCCTCGATCGCAACCTGCCCAACGAGGCGGCAGGCGCTCTGCGGGCAGCGTACTTCCCGTGGGTGGGCGCCGTGCACATCCTGCTCGACTACCTCATCGACCTGGAGGAGGACCGCCACGGCGGCGACCTCAACTTCGTCGCCGAGTACGGCTCCCTCGACAGTGCCCACCGCCGGATCGAGTGGCTGGCCGGCCGTGCGCTCGATGAGGTCAGGTCCCTACCGGCCGCCCGCTTTCACCGGCTGGTGGTGCAAGGCCTGGTTGCGATGTACCTGTCCGATCCCAAGGCCCTTCGCGACGCCAGCCATCGGCGCTTCGCCGCCCGCTTGACCGCACGAAGCGGCGCCGCGACCGGCGCCCTTCACCTGGCCAGCCGCGCCTACCGCCGCCGGATCGCCCTCTAGCCTCGAAGGCCCGTGTTCGCCCCTCCGGTAAACCGGCTGATCACCGAGCTGGCGCGCCTTCCGGGCGTGGGCCAGCGGACCGCCCAGCGCCTTGCCTTCCACCTGCTGAGGGTCCCCGACGACCAGGCCCTGCCACTCGCCGACGCGATCCGCGAGGTCAAGGAGACCGTGGGCCAGTGCGAGATCTGCTTCAACCTGGCCACCGAGCCCACCTGCCGCATCTGCCAGGACGAGAAGCGCGAGTCGCACGTGATCTGCGTGGTGGAGGAGCCGGGGGACGTCATCCCGATCGAGCGCACCAACGAGTTCCGCGGGCGTTACCACGTGCTGGGCGGGGCGCTGTCGCCGATGGACGGCGTGGACCCCGAGGACCTGCACCTCTCAGAGCTGCTCTCGCGGGTGTCGGGCAACGGCGTGCGCGAGCTGGTGATCGCCACCAACGCGACCACCACGGGCGAGGCGACGGCGCTCTACCTGGCCGACCAGGTCCGCGAGCGGGCGCCCGACGTCGCGGTCACCCGACTGGCCAGCGGCCTGCCGGTCGGCTCGGACCTCGAGTACGCCGACGAGATCACGCTCGGCCGCGCGCTGCGCTCTCGCACCACGCTCTAACTGATCATCCCGAAGCGGCGCTTCGCGGTGAGGAGGCGGCCGACCGCTTCGTCCAGCCGCCGGCGAGATATGCGCCGGCGCCTGACGGCCTGCAGCACGGCCACGTAGGCGGCCTGCTGGTCACCGGCCGAGCCCGAGATCCACAGCATGTCGGCCCCGGCCTGCACCGCCTTGACCGCGGCGTGGGGCACCGACTCGAGCGCGGTGATGCCCGGATCGGCCAGGTCGTCGGTGATGGCGACCCCCCGGAACTTGAGCCGGTCCCGCAGCAGCCCGGTTACGACCTTGCGGGATAGCGAGCCCGGGATCGTGAAGTCGTCGACGGTGTAGAGCGCGTGTGAGAGGACCACCCCAGGCGCCCCGGCGCGAAAGGCGGCGCGGAAGGGGACGAGGTCGCGGTCCTCGAGCTCCACGTCGCTGAGGCCGACCTGCGCGGGCCCCTCCTCGGTGGGCTGGCTGGCCGTGCCCAAGCCCGGGAAGTGCTTGACCGCCGAGAACATCCGCTGGCGGTCGTAGGCGGTAACGCTCTGGACCGCATACTGCGCCACGCGCACCGCGTTGTCGGAGAACACGCGCGCGCCCAGGGCGGGATCGGTCTCCAGACCCACGTCGATGACCGGTGCGAGGACGCCGGTCACGCCCAGCTCACGCAGGGTCTTGCCGGCCACCGCCGCCGTGCGCCCGGCGTCGGCGGGCGAGGCGATGTCGGCAGGGCTCCCCGCGGGCGGGAGGTCGCGGAAGGCGGAGAACTCGCCCCCTTCCTGGGGCGCCATGACCCAGGGCGGCACGTGATGCTCCTGCCCGGCGATCACCCGGGTCTCGCCGGCAAGCGTGCCCAGCGTCTGGGGACCGTCGTAGTTTCGCCGGTCGATCACGATGCCCCCCAGGTCCAGGCGGCGCAGCTGCTGGAAGATCGGCGAGGTGAGGTCCTTGCCCGGGAAGCCGACCAGGAAGAGCTGGGCGACCTTGCGCTCGACGGGCAGGCGGCGGACGAGGTCGCCGACGGTGCGCGGCACCCGCGGGCCGCCGGTGCCGCCGTCGTCGGCGGGCGGCGGGACGATGCGGGCCAGGAAGGACGTGTCGCGCTCGCCCTGGTTCTCGACACCTGCCTCGGGCACGGCACCGGACTCCCCCGAGCCGCCCTCGCGCGCGACGAGGACCCCGCCAGTCGCGGCGGCGATCGCGACAGCCAGCAGCAGGATGCCGGCCTGCACTCGATAGGGCGCGAGCGGCCGCAGCTGCGAGAGGAGGCGCCTCATTCCCACCGCTGCCCGAGGCTAGTGTTCGACCCCGTGCCCGACGCCGCGCCGACAGTGGTCATGAAGTTCGGCGGCACCTCGGTGGCAAACGCCGAGGGCATCAAGCGCGCCGCGGGCCGGATCGTCGCCCTCGCCGAGAGCGGTACACGCGTGGTGGCGGTGCTCTCCGCGCGCGGGAAGACCACCGACGACCTGGTGGCGATGGCCCACGAGGTCTCCTCGCGCCCGCACCCGCGCGAGATGGACATGCTGCTCTCCACCGGCGAGCGGATCTCCTGCGCGCTGGCCGCCATGGTGATCAACGACCTCGGCCGCGAGGCCATCTCCCTCACCGGCTCCCAGGCGGGCATCGTCACCGACACCTCGCACACGCGGGCGCGCATCCTCGACGTCAAGGCGGACCGCATACGCGCCGGGCTCGACGAGGGCAAGATCGTGCTGGTGGCCGGCTTCCAGGGCGTGTCGACGTCCTCGGACGTGACCACGCTCGGCCGGGGCGGATCGGACACCACCGCCGTGGCGCTGGCTGCCGCTCTGGACGCGGAGGTGTGCGAGATCTACACGGACGTCGCGGGCGTGTTCAGCGCCGACCCTCGCATCGTTCCCGGCGCGAAGAAGCTGCCGGTGGTCACCTTCGAGGAGATGCTGGAGATGTCGGCTTCGGGGGCCCGGGTCCTGCAGCTGCGCTCGGTGGAGTACGCGCGCAACCACGGGCTGAGGATCCACTGCCGCTCCAGCTTCGACGATCGGCCCGGTACCGTGGTCGACGACGAGGCTCGCACCATGGAACGCCCACTCATCACCGCCGTCACCCACTCCACCGCCGAGGCGCGCGTGACCCTGCTCGGCCTGCCGGACCGCCCCGGCATAGCGGGCCGGGTGCTCAGCGCGCTCGCCGAGTCCGGCGTGAACGTGGACATGATCATCCAGAACGAGCCGGTGACCGAGGGCCAGCTGGCCGACATGTCGGTCACCGTCCCGCGCGACGACCTCGACGATGCCCGCAGCGCCCTCGAGGGCCTGCGCGACGAGCTCGGGTTCGCGGGTGTGCAGACCGACGAGGCGATGGGAAAGGTGTCCCTGGTGGGGGCGGGTATGCGCAGCCACCCCGGCGTGGCGGCCAAGGCCCTGACCACGCTCGGCCAGGCCGGCGTGAACATCGAGATGATCTCCACCTCCCCGATCAAGATCTCCTGCGTGGTCCGCGAGGAGCACGTGGAGACCGCGGTGCGCGAGCTGCACTCGGCGTTCGAGCTGGGTGAAAACGCCGTGCAGCCCGAGGACGTCACCGGCGTGCACAGGCCGGTGGTCACGTGAGGGTCGCCGTGGTGGGCGCCACCGGCGCCGTGGGGTCGACCATCCTCGGCGTCATGCGCGAGCGCTCGTTCCCCGCCGATGAGGTCGTGCCCTTCGCCTCCGGGCGCTCCGAGGGCCGCGAGATCGACTGGGGCGAGCAGACGCTGGTCACGCGCGCGCTCTCCGACGAGTCGATTCAGGGCTTCGACCTCGCGCTGTTCTCCGCCGGCTCCGGCGTGAGCGAGGACTGGGGCCCGCGCTTCGCCGACGCGGGCGCGGTCGTGGTCGACAACTCCTCGTTCTGGCGCATGAAGGACGAGGTCCCGCTCGTGGTGGCCGAGGTCAACCCGGAGGCGCTCGAGGGCCACGACGGGATCGTCGCCAACCCCAACTGCTCGACCATGCAGATGGTCGTGGCGCTCAGCCCGATCCTCGCGACAGCGGGCATCGAGCGGCTCGTGATCTCGACCTACCAGTCGGTATCGGGCACCGGCCAGCGCGCGGTGGAGGAGCTGCACGACCAGGCCGCCGCCGTGGTCGAGGCGCAGGAGCTGCCCGAGCCCGCGGTCTATCCCCATCAGATCGCCTTCAACGTCTTGCCGCAGGTCGAGTACTTCAAGGACGGCGACGACTACACGACCGAGGAGCGCAAGATGATGGCCGAGACGCGCAAGATCCTCGGCACCCCGGAACTAGGGGTCTCCGCGACGTGCGCCCGGGTTCCCGTCTACACCGGCCACTCGGAGTCGATCAACGTCCAGACGCGCGATCGGCTGTCGCCCGACGAGTGCCGCGAGCTGCTCGAGGCCGCCCCCGGGCTGCTCGTCATCGACGACCCGGCGGACGGGCTCTACCCGCTGGCGGTCGATGCTGCCGGTCGCGACGAGGTGCTCGTGGGGCGCATCCGGCGCGACCCCTCGCACGAGCGCTGCCTGAACCTGTGGGTGGTGGGCGACAACCTGCGCAAGGGCGCGGCGCTCAACGCCGTGCAGCTCGCCGAGCTGCTGGGCGAGCGCAACCTGCTGCGGACGCGCTCAGCCGCCGCCTAGCGCCGGAGGAGCGCAGGCCGAGCTTGTTCGGCCGAGCACGGCTCGGTCAATGAGTACCGCTCGGTCAATTGATCACGTCGTCGACCACGACCGGCTCCGTCCTGCTGAGCCGGGCGAGGTCGCGCCGCGACGAGATCCCGAGCTTGCGGTAGATGTTGCGCGCGTGGGTGCGCACCGTCTCGATCCCGATCGAGAGCGCGTGAGCGACCTGGGCGTTGGTGGCCCCGTCCTGCAGGAGCTCGAGCACGTCCGCCTCTCTCGGGGTCAGGAGGTCCGATCCCTGCATTCTGAGGCCGGCCTCGCTGCCCCCGACGGCCGCCGAGCGCGGCAGCACGTGCATACCGCGCGAGGCGAGGTGGATGGCATTGACCACGTCGCGGCCCTCTGTCTCCTTGGACAGGCAGGCGGTGGCGCCGAAGCCGAGCATCTGGTTGCACTCGGCCGCGGTGGGGCGGTTGGCCAGAACGAGGAAGCGGGTCGTCGGGTGGGACTGGTGCAGCTGGTAGACCTGGGCCGGGCTGCCCAGCGAACCGAAGTTGAGCAGCACGACCGAGGGGTCGATGCGCTCCACGGTCGTGTCGAGCTCGGTGAGCGGGACGTCGGTCGAGACCAACTCCAGGTTGGGGTCCTCGGAGATCAGCTGGCGAAGCCCGATGGCCACGAGGTCCTCGAACTTGGCCATGACCACGGTCACCGAAGTGGGCATGGACGGTGATACTAGTCCGTGGCGGGGGAGGAAGGGGGAGACGCGTTTCACCTTCCCCTCACCCCTGCGCTACTCCGAAAATCACACCGCCGAGGGGAAGCGAAGGGGCCTGCACTCCGGGATCATCACCTGCAGCTTCTTGAACTTTCCGTAGGACGGGACGGGGTACGCGAACACGAGAGCCGACCAGCCACTGGTCGGTTTTCTCGTTTCTGGGACCATTCCTCGTATGACTGAGCGCCGCCAGCCCGAGTGGGACGACGACGACTGGGTGGGCGAGCCGCCCGAAGGTCACTACACCGCCGACCGCGCCGACCCTGGCTTCTGGACGGGCCGCAAGCTGCTGGAAACCGCCGGGCTGGGGATCGGCCTCGCGCTGCTCGTGCTGGCGCTCGTCCTGCTGCTCGGCTAGCCCGCGAGCGCTCGCGTGAGCTCACCGGCCGGGCGAACGTCAGTGAGGCGCGCCACGGTCTCGCCCGCGTAGAGGGGACCCGCTTCGACGAGGGCATCCGGCCCGTCCGGCGTCGGTGGCTGCGGGCCTAGCAGGGGGGACCCGGGGCGCTGGCGGGCCAACAGCCACGACGTGGCCCGCTGCGGGGTACGCCGCAGCGCCGGGGTCGCGACCCGGTGCAGCCGGCGCATCCAGGCCGGGCCCGACGGGTCGCGTCGCAGCCAGCGCTCGGTCGCCGCGTTTGGCAGCACCCGATGGGGGGCGGGCCAGCCGGCGCCGAACAGCTCGGTGAGCACGGTCCGGCTTCCCTCAGTCGCCCGGCGCTTGTATTGCGGGTGGGCGCCGCTCTCATTGCTGAGCACGAACCGGGTGCCGAGCACGGCCGCCGCCGCCCCCGCCCCGAGGGCCTCGCGCACGTCGGCGGCGTCGGCGATTCCGCCCGCCACCAGCACGGGAAAGCCCGGCGGCAACGCTGCCCGCGTGCGCTCGAGCAGCTCGCGAGCGGGCAGCTCGCCGCGCACGTGGCCGCCGGCCTCCACGCCCTGGGCCACGACGGCGTCAGCTCCCGCTGCCCGAGCGGCCAGCGCCTCCTCCACCGAGCCGCACTGATGGGCCCACAGCCCCGACGTCCTGCGCCGCGGGGGGCCCCAGAAGGTCACCACCAGGTCGGCCTCCTCGGCCGCCTGCCAGTGCCCTGGCTCCGCGAAGGGCAGCAGGAGGTTCACTGCTATCGGCCTTTCGGTCTGCGAGCGCGCCTCGCGCAGTGCGGCGCGGAGCGCCGCGGGAGGCAGCGTGCCGATCGTGCCCAGACCCCCGGCGTCGGAGACGGCCGCCGCCAGCTCGGGCCCGGCTATGCCGCTGCCCATGCCGGCCTGCACCACCGGCAGCTCGACCCGGAGGCGGTCGAGGAACGCTGTCACCGGCGGCCTATGCCGCGGCCAGCTCGGCGACCTTGCGCTGCACGTCGGTGGTCTTCACCACGTGCTTGTCCATCCCCAGCTCCTTGGGCTCCAGGCCGAGCGCCAGGCCAACCATCTGTGGCAGGTGCAGCACGGGGATGTCGAGGTCGCGCTCGACGTACTTGACGGCCTCGGGCTGCTGCATGTCCAGGTTGAGGTGACAGAGCGGGCACGGGGTGACAACGCAGTCGGCACCGGCGTCGATGGCGTCGGCCATATGGCGGCCGGCCTGGCGCAGCGACGTGGTGCGCGCCATGGTGATCACCGGGAAGCCGCAGCACTTGTGCGAGCCGGCATAGTGCACCGCCTCGCCGCCCACGGCTTCGATCAGCATGTCGAGGTAGCGGTTGCGCTCCGGGTGCTCGTCGAAGCCCAGCCGCCGCGTGGGGCGAACGATGTAGCAGCCGTAGAACGGCGCGACGCGCAGGCCCTCGAGTGGCCGGACGACCTTCTCACGCACGGTGTCCAGGCCGATCTCCTCGACCAGCAGCCAGAGAAAGTTCTTGTTCCACCAGGCGCCGTCGCGCTCGTAGTTGAGGCCCTCGGCGTCGAGGTTGGAGTTGACGTGCTTGCGGTACTCGACGTCGGCGTCGAGGCGCTCCTGGCACTCGGACTGGGCGCCCTGGCAGGTCGAGCAGATGTTCA
>DATHAQ010000012.1:0-92225 GCA_035296565.1 Thermoleophilaceae bacterium | reverse complement strand
CATACGGAGGCGTCCCAGGCTTCGGAGGGCTCGCACTCCTGTCCGACCCATCCTGGGCAGAGCCTTGGCTGTTCGGAGATCGCCAGGATGTCTCCGGGCTCGGTCGCGTCGTCGGGCTCCATGGCGTGTGGATCACCGCGCCGGTCATCGGGGTCGCGTTTGCACTCCTGGTTCGAGCTCGTACCGGCCCGAGGCAAGCGACTCTGCTGCTGTGGCTGGTCTTTTTCGTCTTCGGCACGAACTTCGCCTTTCAGTACCTCCCGTGGGGGCTGGTGTTCCTGCTCCTTGCGGGCCACCTGCGCGCAGCGCTCGCCGTGCAGCTCGTGGCCCTGCCATCGGCCCTGATCTTCTACACCGCCCCCCACTCCGCACGCTGGTTGCTCGGCGCATACTACGCCGCGGCGCTGGCCGTGTGGTCCTGCTGGGTTGCGCTGCTCGCGCGCGAGGTCTCTCCGCGTGGACGCCGTCTGCCTGTGACCAGGGAGTTCCAGCGGTGACCAGCATCGTGGGGCAGTCGCGGCCCGTAGGCACCGAGGCCCCGGCAAACCTCGCTACCCCCTCCTTCCCGCTACTTCACTCGGCGCGAGGGGTAGCCGCGCTCGGCGTCTTTGCGGCCCATGCGCTCCTAATCCTCGCGAGCACGGGACTTACCCCGAAGGCCCTGCTCGATCGACTTGAGCTGCCACTCGAGATCTTTCTACTGCTCTCCGGCTTCCTGCTCTACCGCCCTTTCGTTCAAGCCCGGCTCAGCGGCTCGGTCCCGCCCGCCACCGCGCCTTACGCCATTCGCCGTCTGCTTCGGATCGTGCCGCAGTACTGGCTCGTTCTCCCGGTCGCTGCCCTGGCGTTGGGGTTGGACTACGTGTTCGCCCCTAAGGGCCTCATCACCTACTTCGGGTTCCTTCAGATCTATGACTCGTCGAACATCCAGAGGGGCATCGGTCCTGCGTGGAGCCTTTGCGTCGAGCTCAGCTTCTACGCGCTGCTTCCAATTTGGGCTTGGCTCCTTCGGCGTCTGGGCTCCCTCGGCGGGGCATCGTTCCTTGCTTCCGAGCTCTTGCCGCTGGGAGGCCTAGCCGTGGGAGCGATCGTGTGGAAGGCCTACTTCTTCGCGTCCGCGCCGAAGGTGCCGGGCCTGGGGCTCGCGACCTCGACCGCGCAGCTTTACATGCTGCCGGCCTTCCTCGACGTGTTTGCGGCGGGAATGGCGCTAGCCGTCTTGAGCGTTGTCGTGGCCGAAGCAGGGCGGGAGTCGAAGCTGCTGGGTCTGATCGACCGTCAGCCCTGGTTGCCGGTGCTGGTGGGCGTGTGCCTGTTCTGGGTTGCTGCCATCGGAGGGGGAACGTACTCGCCAAGGGGGACGGTCGCTTACATTGCGTACAAAGAGCTGACCCTGGCCGCGGCGGTCGCCTTACTGCTGCCCGCCGTCTTCGGAGACACCAAGCGGGGCTGGAGTCGGCGAGCGCTGGGAAATCGCGCGCTTACGTCTTTCGCGACGGTGTCCTACGGGTTCTTCTTATGGCACCTGCCGGTGATGCTCTACCTCCAGAATGCGGGCTGGCTGCACTCCCCCGGTCGTATGGCCTGGCTCTTCGCGAGCTTTGCGATCTCACTCCTCCTGTCGATCGTCAGCTACTACGCCGTCGGCCGCCCCGCGATACGCCTAGGAGCACGAGTCCCCCGCGACGGTCTGCGAGGCCACCGACGCCGTCGACGGGACGCTTACCCCTTGACGCGATAGCTCGGGGCTCCCTGTTCGGAAGGCTCGGGCGAGAGCGGCTTGCGCGAAGTCGTGAATCGTGGTTCACTTCTTGACCGCGCAATGCCGTACCGGCCGACCGAGAAGACCCAGCGCCGCCAGGCGCAGACGCGCGCGGCGATCGTCGACGCCGCTCTCGCCCAGGTGGCCGAGGGCGGGTACGCCTCGGCGGGCGTGCAGGCCGTCGCGACCCGGGCCGGCGTGGCCACCGGGAGCGTCTACCGCCACTTCGGCTCCAAGGCCGAGCTGTTCGCCGAGGTCTTCCGCCGCGCGGCGCACCGCGAGCTCGCCGTGGTGGAGCGCACCGTGGCCGAGACCGGCGGCAGCACGCTCGAGAGGATCGCCGCCGCGGCCGAGGCCTTCGCCCGCCGGGCGCTGGCGGGCAAGCGGCTGGCCTGGTCGCAGCTCGCCGAGCCGGTGGACCCCGCGGTCGAGGCCGAGCGCCTCGTGCTGCGCAAGGGCTACCGCGACGCCTTCGCCCGCACCCTCGACGAGGGAGTCGCCGCCGGCGAGCTCCCTCCCCACGACACCTCCACAGTGGCCGCCGCGCTGGTCGGCGCCCTGGGCGAGGCGCTCGTCGGCCCCTTGTCCGAGGCCTCGCCGCCCGAGCACGACCGGCTCGTGGCCACCTTGGTCAAGCTCTGCACCGACGCCGTCCCCCGAGAGGAGATCGCCCATGGCCGTCGCCTGGCGCCAGTCGCCTGAAACCCACGAGGTGCTCAACCAGCCCCCGCCGCTGGCCCCCTACAACGTCTTCGACGCCGACCTCGCGCTGAGCGAGGGCGTGGCCCGCGAGGGCGGTGCCTGGGGCGAGCACCGCCTGCGCGACACCGGCGCCTTGGCCGGCACGCCCGAGACCATCGAGCACTCCGAGCGCGCCGAGCGCAACGAGCCCCGGCTCCGGACGCACGACCGCTACGGCAACCGCATCGACGAGGTCGAGCTCGATCCCTCCTGGGACTGGCTGCTGCGCCAGGCCGTCGAGCGCGAGATCCACTCGCTGCCCTGGCGCGACCCCCGCGAGGGCGCCCACGTGGTGCGTGCGGGCCTGATGTTCCTGTGGAGCCAGGCCAACGCGGGCGTGATGTGCCCGGTGTCGATGACCTACTCGGTGATCCCCGCGCTGCGCCTCAACGAGGAGCTGGCGGCCGAGTGGGAGCCGCGCCTGACCCTCCCCTCGCTCGACGACGGCGCGCTGGCGGGCATGGCCATGACCGAGAAGCAGGGCGGCTCGGACGTGCGGGCCAACACCACGTCGGCCGAGCCGGCGGGCGATGGCATGTACGAGATCACCGGCCACAAGTGGTTCTGCTCCTATCCGCCGTGCGACATCTTCCTCACGCTCGCCCAGGGCCCCGAGGGGCTGTCCTGCTTCCTCATCGAGGGCGAGGACCCCGGCTTCCGCGTGCAGCGCCTCAAGGACAAGCTGGGCACCCGCTCGCTGCCTTCATCCGAGGTCGAGTTCCACGGCGTCAAGGGGCACCTGGTCGGCGAGGCGGGCCGCGGCGTCGCAGCGATCACGCGCATGGTCAACCACACCCGTTTGGACTGCCTGATCGGCTCGGCGGCCGGGATGCGCTGGGGAACGGCTCAGGCCGTCCACCACGCCCGCCACCGGTCGGCCTTCGGGGCGCCGCTCGCCGAGCAACCGCTGATGCGCAACGTCCTTGCCGACCTGGCGATCGAGTCCGAGGCTGCCACCGCCACCGCCATGCGCGTGGCCCGGGCCTACGACGAGGCCGATGCGCCCTTCCGCCGCCTGGCCACCGCCGTCAGCAAGTACTGGGTCTGCAAGCGCGCCCCGGTGCACGCCGCCGAGGCGCTGGAGTGCCTGGGCGGCAACGGCTACGTTGAGGAATCCGGCATGCCGCGGCTGCTCCGCGACTCGCCGCTGAACTCCATCTGGGAGGGCTCGGGCAACGTGGCGGCGCTGGATGTCCTGCGCGTCATGAGCAAGGAGCCCGACGCGTTGCCCGCCTTCATGGCCGAGCTGGAGCAGGCCCGCGGCGGCGACCTCCGCTTCGACGGGCACCTCGACAAGCTCCGTGGCTCGCCGGTCACCGACCCCCAGTGGGAAGCTCGCCGGCTGGTCGAGGACCTCGCCCTGGGGCTGCAGGGCAGCCTCCTGGTGCGCCACGCGCCGCCGGAGGTCGCGCACGCCTTCTGCGCCTCGCGCCTGCACGGCCACAGCGGCCGCGCGTTCGGCACGCTGCCCACCCAGGTCGACGCCGAAGCGATCGTCGAGCGCGCCCTGGCCGCCTAGCGGCTGCGGACCACCGCGTGAACACCCTCACCTACGAGGTCGACGGCCGGGTCGCCCGCATCGTCCTCGACCGGCCCGAGCGCGGCAACGGCATAACCCTCGACACGCCGCGCGAGCTGGCCGAGTGCGTGGAGCAGGCCAACCTCGACCCCACGGTGCACGTGATCGCGCTCAGCGGCAAGGGCAAGGGCTTCTGCGGCGGCTACGACCTGCGCGAGTTCGCCGAGCGCCAGATCGCCAACCACGACCCCTCGGAGACCTGGGACCCCGTGCTGGACTGGCAGTTCATGAGCCGCAACCTGCGCGGCTTCATGTCCCTGTTCCACTCCGACAAGCCCACGCTCTGCAAGGTCCACGGCTTCTGCGTGGCGGGCGGGACCGACATGGCCCTCTGCTCCGACCTCCTGCTGATCGCAGGCGACGCCCGCATCGGCTACCCGCCTGCCCGGGTGTGGGGCGTGCCCACGTCGATGCTGTGGGCGCACCGGATCGGGGCCGAGCGCGCCAAGCGGCTGCTGTTCACGGGTGACCTGCTGAGCGGCAGCCAGGCGGCGGACTGGGGCCTCGCGCTGGAGTCCCATCCACCGGAGGAGCTCGACCAGCGCTTCGAGGAGCTGGTGCAGCGGATTGCGCTGACGCCCGTCAACCAGCTCGTGATGCACAAGCTGGCGGTCAACCAGGCGGTGAAGGCCCAGGCGCTGGACGCAACCCAGACCCTGAGCGTCTTCTTCGACGGCATCGCCCGGCACACGCCGGAGGGCTACGCGTTCCAGCGCAAGGCCATGGAGGAGGGCTTCAAGGAGGCGCTGCGCGGCCGCGACGAGCCCTACGGCGACGCGAAGGGCTAGCCGGGACGTAGGCCGGTCAGCAGCTTGGCATCGACCTCCGACATCCCGTCGATGGGCTCGCCGTCCCAGTTCATGTCGCCCGCCATGGCCTCGAACAGGCCCTTGTGCTCGCGCAGGCTCTGGCCGGCGAAATGGGCCGCCGCCAGCGCGGAGTAGAGCGTGGGCATGGGGTCGTGCCAGCCCTTGCCGGCGTCCTTGACCTGGGCCAGGTCCTGGATCGTGTCGGGCAAGCGCTTGAGGTGGTCGGCAAAGCCGTCGGCCAGGACGGCCAGGTCCAGCTGCACGTGGCCGCCGGCGTCGAGCACGTAGGTTTCGCCGCCGGGCTCGAGGATCCCCTTGGACAGCTCGTCGCGGGGCATGAGGAGCACGCCGTCGGTGGGCCGCGGGTTGCACTCCACGTAGCTGAGCCCCTCGTCGGTGATGATGAAGTCGAAGGAGATCTGGCCGGTGTAGCTCAGCTCGGCGATCACCGGCTCGATCAGCCGCAGCGCCTCGGTGGCGTCGATCGACTCGAACCCGATCCCGGTGGCATGCTTCCACTGGCGCGGGATCCGGTAGAGCAGGTGCGAGGTGACCTTGCCCTCGTGGGCGGTGCTGTAGGAGCAGACAGTCTCCCCATCCACGAAGGGCTGCACCAGCCAGGGCGACTCGGGCGTCGGGTGGATCTCCTCGATCTTCAAGGCGCCGGCGAGCGGGCCGGTGTTGGTCAAGCAGCTGACCCCGCCGCGCGAGAAGGCCGCGCGGGCGAAGTACTTGCCCATGGTGTCCGTGGCGTCCTTGAGCTCGTCGTCGCTGGAGGCGATGACCGTCTGCGGGATGGGCAGGCCGAGCCTGGTGACCAGTTGCTCGAAGGCACCCTTGTCGTGTAGCTGGGCCAGCGTCGAGAAGGGCGAGGCGAACACCTTGGCGAAGCGGCTCACCCGGTCGAGCTGGGTCGAGAGGTAGAAGACCTCCTCGAAGGCCGGGACGATCACGTCGATCTGGTGGTCCTGGGCCAGCCGCTCCAGCTCCCCGATGAAGCCCGCGGTGTCGCTTCGGGGGGAGGGGTAGACGAAGTGGCCGGCCAGGTACTTCGAGTGGCTGCCGGGCGACAGCGAGTAGTCGTCGGCCGCGTAGACCTCGTGGCCCTCCGAGGCGAGCTTTCGGACCATGCCCAGGGCGAAGGGCATGCGTGACGAGGTGACGAGGATTCTCAAGGGTCGAGCTCTCCTTCGAAGAGGGCGAAGTACGCGCCGGCGGGATCCTGCGCCACGAGGAAGCGACCCGCCGGGATGGAGGTCGCCGGCACGACCACCTGGCCGCCGCCCTCGCCGATCAGCCCCGGCGCGCTGTCGAGGTCGTCGAAGGCGAAGTAGGCCAGCCAGTGGGAGGGCAGAGGGGCGCCGTCGGGGAGCGGCATCATGCCCGCGTTGAGCCTCTCGGCGTTGACGACGCTCCAGAAGGGCGGCCCGCCGCCGGTGTCGAGCGCGTCGAAGCGCCAGCCGAACAGCTCACCGTAGAAGCGCTGGGCGCCGTCTGTGTCCGAGCTGCTGAGCTGGGTCATGGTCAGCGCGCCGTGCTCGTTGACGAGCTCGGCGCCAATGCTCCGCCCGGGCTGCCACAGCGCGAACACCGCGCCCTGCGGGTCGGAGACCACGGCCATCCGCCCCGCCTCCATCACGTCGAAGGGCCCCTGCAGCACGTTGGCGCCCAGCGACCGTGCCCGCTCGGCCGTGGCCTCGACGTCGTCGGTGGTCACGTAACAGGTCCAAGCGGGCGGCATGCCCTCGGTGGGCGTCTCGAACAGCCCGGCAACGTCCTTGCCGCCCTGGCGCAGCATGGTGTAGAGGCGCCCCTCCCCGGCCGGCGAGTCCTCGGCCTCCCAGCCGAACATGCGCGAGTAGAAGCTCTTGGCCTTTCCGGGGTCAGGCGTCGCCAGGTCGACCCACGAGAAGGTGCCGGGCGCGTACTCCGTTCGCTCACCCATCGAGGCGCGACCATACCGAGGAGCGCAGCCCGAGCATCGGTCGGGCAAGCACCGGAGGTCGGCCCCGCACCTACAGTCCGCGGGAGCGTGCTCGTGGTCTCCTACACCGCGCAGGCCGGCGGCGCCGGGCGCAGTCTGCTCGACTTCCTCGACGCGATTAGTCCCCGGCCGCTGCTCGCTGTCCCGGAGGGGCCGGTGGCCGCCTGGGCCCGGGCACGCGGGGCCGCGGTGATCGCCCTCCCCGAGCGGCCGCTCGAGGTGCGCGGCGGCCGGGGCGCCGCGGCTCGGGGACTGGCCGCCCACACCCGCGACCTCCGCCGTCTCGCCCGCGAGCTCGAGCCGGACACGGTTGTCGCCTGGGGGATGCGCAGCGCGATCGCGGCGGTGCCCGCACTGGCGGGCTCTGGCACCCGCCTGGTGGTGCGCCACGGCGACCTCGCGCCGAACCCGGCGGTCGCCAGGGCGATGCGCGCCGCCTGTGGGCAGGCGTCGCTCACGATCTGCGCGTCCGAGGCGATCGCCCGCGAGCTCGCGCCGGTGGGGCGCATGGAGGTGGTCCACCCGGGCGTCGACCTCGAGCGCCTGCGCCCGCCCGACCCGCCCGCCGCCGAAGGGCCCGTCCTGCTGCTGGGCGCGATAGTGGGCTGGAAACGCCCCGACCTGGCCCTGGAGGCGCTGGCCGCCCTTCCCGAGGCGCGCCTGCGCGTGGTGGGCGAAGCCTTTCTGTCCGGCGGTCGGCGCCTGCTGGAGGACCTTCGCCGGCGCGCCGAGCGTCCCGACCTGGCCGGCCGGGTCGAGTTCGCGGGGCCGACGGAGAGCACGGCGGCCGAGCTGGCCGGCGCATACTGCCTGCTGCACTGCGCCGACGCCGAGCCCTTCGGGCGCGTGGTCGCCGAGGCGCTCGCCTGCGGCCTGCCCGTCGTCGCCCCCGCGGCCGGGGGCCCGGTGGAGCTGGTCGACGACAGCTGCGGCCGCCTCTTCCGTCCCGGCGACGCCGCGGCGGCTGCCGCCTCGCTCCGCGAGGTGCTGGCCGACCGCCCGCGGCTGGCCCGGGGCGCCCGCGCGCGCGCCGAGCAGACCGTGGACCTCGAGCTGACCCGCCGCCGCTACCGCGAGCTGGTGCCGTCGCGGCCACAACCGCGCGCCGACGCGTCCCTGGTCACGGTGATCCACGACTCCGAGCCGCAGCTGCGCGCGCTGCTGGCCTCCGTCGCGGCCCAGCTGACCGGCCTGGAGCTGATCGTGGCCGACTCCGGCTCGTCGGACGGCGGCGCGGAGGCGGCCCGCGCCGCCGGCGCTCGGGTGGTTGAGCTCGGCGAGAACGTGGGCTACGGGCGAGCGGTCAACGCCGGCCTCGCCCACGCGACGCGCCCGGTGACGGTCGTGGCCAACCCCGACATCGAGCTGGTGGACGGCTCGCTGGCCG
The DNA here is from genome assembly GCA_035296565.1 of Thermoleophilaceae bacterium. Taxonomy (GTDB): domain Bacteria; phylum Actinomycetota; class Thermoleophilia; order Solirubrobacterales; family Thermoleophilaceae; genus JACCZR01. The sequence goes on along the minus strand of DATHAQ010000012.1, from coordinate 83,963 downwards.
CGCTGGTGGCCGAGGCCCGCCGTGGTCCCGACCGCTTGCTGGCCCCCGCGCTGCTGCGTCCCGAGGGCACGCGCCAGGACTCGGTCCACCCCCTCCCCTCCTCGGCTGCGGAGCTGGCGGCGAGCCTGGTCCCACCGGCCGCGCTGCCCGGCCCGGCCCGCCTGGCCGCCGACCCCTGGCGCGCGCGCACGCCACGGCCGGTGGGCTGGGCGGTCGGCGCGTGCCTGGTCGCGCCCACCGAGCTGCTGCGCCGCCTGGGGCCCTTCGGCGAGGACATCTTCCTGTTCGCAGAGGACCTCGACCTGGGCCTGCGGGCCGCCGAACGGGGAGTCCAGACGTGGTTCTGGCCCCACGCGCGCGTGCTGCACCACCATGGCCACGCAACCCGCCGCCAGGGCGAGCGCTTCGAGCTGCTGGCACGTCGGCGCCGCGAGGTGGTGGAGCGGCGGCTGGGCCCTTCGCGCCGGCGCCGCGACGATGCGGCCCAGGCTGTGACCTTCGCGAGCCGGATCGCCCTCAAGACCGCGCTGGGCCGCCCGGCCGAGCGCGAGCGCCGCCAGCTGGCGGCGCTGCGGGCGGCGCGCCGGGGCTAGCTCGGTCCGCGGCCCGTTCCAGCGCGCGAAACCGCCCGCAGGGCCCTGGCAGATTCGTCAGCCGGCTGAGCGTTTTTTCGCGGGGTGACCGAGCGACGCCCTCGCGAGACGCCGTGGGCCCTCAGGAACTGCCGCCCTGGCCGATCTCGAGGAAGGCATTCAGCCGCCTGACCTCGCGCACGCAGCGCTGGTGCTCCTCGGTGCCCTCCTCGGCCTCGTCGCGCGACTGCTCGGCCTCCTTGAGCTTGGACTCGAGCTCGGAGCGGTCCAGGTCGTCCGGCTGGGTGGCGTCCTCGAGGATCAGCAGCGCCGAGTTGTCGATCACCTGCAGGTAGCCCTCGCCCTGGGCGAAGGAGACCACGTCGGACTCCGACTTGTAGAGGCGCAGCTCGGTGGGCTCGAGCATCGCCATCAGGGGCGCATGGTGGGCCAGGATGCCGAGGCCGCCGGTCTCCGAGCGGGTGGAGACCATCTCCACCTCGTCGTCGAAGATCTTCCCCTCGGGAGTGAGGACCTCGACCGGGAAGTTACTCCTCGCCATCGCCCTCCGAGCTGTCGCCGTCCGAGCTGTCGCCGTCCGAGCTGTCCTCGTCCGAGCTGTCCTCGTCCGAGTCCTGGGACTCGTCGTCCTCGTCCGAGCCGCCCGTGTCCTCGACGACCTCGTCGATCGAGCCCTTCATGTAGAAGGCGCGCTCGGGGACATCGTCGTGCTTGCCCTCGACGATCTCCTTGAAGGAGCGCACGGTGTCCTCGATGGACACGTACTTGCCCTCCGAGCCGGTGAACTGCTCGGCCACGAAGAACGGCTGGGAGAGGAAGCGCTCCATCTTGCGCGCGCGCTGGACGAGCTGGCGGTCGTCGTCGGAGAGCTCGTCGATGCCGAGGATCGCGATGATGTCCTGCAGCTCCTTGTAACGCTGCAGCGTCTCCTTGACCTGCGTGGCGACGTCGTAGTGCTCCTGGCCGACGATGTCTGGCTTGAGGATGGTCGAGGTCGAGTCGAGAGGGTCGACGGCCGGGTAGATGCCCTTCTCGGCGATCGACCGCGACAGTGTCGTGGTCGCGTTGAGGTGGGCAAACACAGAGGCCGGCGCCGGGTCGGTGAGGTCGTCGGCCGGCACGTAGATGGCCTGCACCGACGTGACCGATCCCTCGCGCGTCGAGGTGATCCGCTCCTGCAGCTGGCCCATCTCGGTCTCCAGCGTGGGCTGGTAGCCGACCTGCGAGGGCATGCGGCCGAGCAGCGCCGAGACCTCTTGGCCTGCCTGCACGAACCGGAAGATGTTGTCGATGAACAGCAGCACGTCCTGGCCGCCCTGCTCGCGGAAGTACTCGGCCATCGTGAGGCCGGTCAGGGCCACCCGCATGCGCGCGCCCGGCGGCTCGTTCATCTGTCCGAACACGAGCATCGTCTTGTCGATGACGCCCGACTCCTTCATCTCCAGCCAGAGGTCGTTGCCCTCGCGTGAGCGCTCGCCGACCCCGCAGAAGGCCGAGAGGCCCTCGTGCTCCTCGCCGATGTTGCGGATCAGCTCCTGGATCAGCACCGTCTTGCCCACGCCGGCGCCGCCGAACAGCCCGACCTTGCCGCCCTTGGCGTAGGGAGCCAGCAGGTCGACGACCTTGATGCCGGTCTCGAAGATCTCGCGCGTCGGGGTGAGATCCTCGACGTTCGGGGCGCTGCGGTGGATCGGCCAGCGCTCCTCGACCTCGACCTCGTCCCCCTCGTCGATGGTCTCGCCGAGCAGGTTGAAGATGCGGCCCAGGGTCACGTCGCCGACGGGCACGGTGATGGGTCCGCCGGTGTCCCGGACCTCGGCCCCGCGCTGAAGGCCGTCGGTGGCGTCCATGGCCACCGCGCGCACCCGGTCGTCGCCGAGATGCTGCTGGACCTCGAAGATCACGGTGTGGGTGTTGCCTCCGCCGCCAGGCTGAGCCTCTGTTCCTGCGAGCTCGCCCTCGTCGTCGTCGTCCTCGTCGGAATCGGTCCCGCCCTGCACGTCCAGGTCGGCCTCGAGCGCTGTGTTGATCTCGGGCAGGTCGTCGGGGAACACGGCTTCGATCACCACACCGGCGATCTCCGCGACGTGTCCGACGTTCTGGCCGTCGCCCGAGCCGTTCGAGTCTGAGGTCTCCGACTTCTGTTCTGTGCTGGCTTCCAAGGTTCTCCTTGCTGTTTCTGGCGACTGGCGACTCTACGTGAGGCCCTCGGCCCCGGCCACGACCTCCATGATCTCCTGCGTGATCTCGGCCTGGCGCTGACGGTTCATCTGAAGCTCCAGGTCATCGATCATCTCGGTCGCGTTCTCCTGGGCGCTGCGCATGGCGGTCATGCGCGCACCGTGCTCTGAGGCAGTCGACTCGAGCAGGGCCCGGTAGATGGAGATCTCGATGTAGTCGGGCACCAGCCGCTTGAGCATCTCCTCCGGGTCGGGCTCGTAGATCCAGAGCCCCCGGCGCTTCGTCTCCTCGGGGTCCTCGCGGGTGTCCTCGCCCTCCTCGTCGGTGACGAGGTGCTCGATCTGCTGGAGGGGGAGCAGGACGTCGTTCTGGACCTCCTGCGTCATAGCCGAGACGTAGTGGTTGTAGATCATCTCCACTCGATCGACGTTGCTCTCCTCGTACTCGCTCTCGATGTCGTTGGCGAGGTTGCGGGCGTCGGAGTAGGCCGGCCGATCGGTGAAGCCCTGACGGCTAACGACCACGTCCTTGCCGCGGAAGGACAGCGAGGAGATGCCGCGCTTGCCCGAGGCAAACCAGACGACCTCCTGGCCCTCGTTGCGCAGCTCGCGCTCGCGGCGCATCCCGGCGCGCATGATCTGCGAGTTGAAGGGACCGGCGAGGCCGCGGTCACCGGTGATCAGCAGGATGCCCACGCGCTTGGTCTGGTCGTGCTCCTCGAGCAGAGGCATGTCGGGGATGCGCTCCACGGCCTCCACCACCCGCCCGGTCATGCGGCGGATGGCGTCGGCGTAGGGCCGCATGGCCTCGATCCGCTGTTCGGCCCGTCGCAGCCTCGCCGCGGCCACCATCTCCATGGCTCGGGTGACCTTCTGGATGTTCTTGACCGAGTTGATCCGGTCCTTGGTGTCCTTTTGGGAGGCCATCGCGAGTGATCAGTGCCCGGTGATCAGGACTTGTCCTGGTCGGATTCCTCGTCCTCGTCGGAGTCGTCGCCGGAGCCGTCGTCGGACTTCGACTCCGTATCTCCCGAGTCGCCGTGGGAGTCCGAGTCGTCGTCGGAGTCCGAGTCGTCGTCGGAGTCTGAGTCGTCGTCCTCGTCGGAGTCGCCGGCGCCCTCGGTGCGGCCCCCCTTCTCGCGCTCCTCCTCGGACTTCACGCGGTCGGACTCGCCCTCGTCGAGCTCGTTGCCCTCCTCATCGAAGTCGGGACCGAAGTCGTCGATGGCCTCGCGGATCGCCTCGCCGAGCTGCTCCTGCATGTCGTCGTCCCAGTCGCCGTCGGCGATCTTCTCCATCAACTCCGACTCCTCGGAGTCCAGCCGCTGCAGGAGTGACTCGTGGAACTCCGGCACCCGCTCCTTCTTGATCCGGTCGAGGTAGCCCCCCGTCCCGGAGTAGATCGCAGCGACCTGATGTTGGATCTTCCAGGGCTTGAGCTCGTCCTGGTTGAGCGTTTCGACCAAGCGCTCGCCGCGGTTCAGCGTCGCCTGGGTGTCGGCGTCGAGCTCGGAGCCGAACTGAGCGAAGGACTCGAGCTCGCGGTACTGCGAGAGGTCCAGCCGCAGCTGGCCGGCCACCTTCTTCATCGGCTTGGGCTGCGCGTTGCCGCCCACCCGTGACACCGAGATGCCCACGTTGATCGCCGGCCGCACGCCCGAGCGGAACAGGTCACCCTCGAGGAAGATCTGCCCGTCGGTGATCGAGATGACGTTGGTCGGCACGTAGGCCGAGACGTCGCCGGCCTGTGTCTCGATGATCGGCAGCGCGGTGAGCGAGCCGCCGCCGAGGTCGTCGCTGAGCTTCACCGCTCGCTCCAACAGGCGCGAGTGCAGGTAGAAGACGTCGCCCGGGTAGGCCTCGCGACCCGGCGGGCGGCGCAGCAGCAGCGACATCTGCCGGTACGCGTAGGCGTGCTTGGTGAGGTCGTCGTACACGCACAGCGCGTGCTTGCCGTTGTAGAGCAAGTGCTCGCCCATGGCGCACCCCGCGTAGGGGGCCATGAACTTGATCGGCGCCGCCTCGTCGGCCGGCGCGGCCACGATGATCGTGCTGTCCAGCGCGTTGTGCTCCTCGAGGGTCTCGGCCACGCCCACCACGGTCGACATGCGCTGGCCGATGGCCACGTAGATCGAGATCAGGTCGGACTCGGCGTTGTTGATGATCGTGTCGATCGCCACCGCGGACTTGCCGGTCTGGCGGTCGCCGATGATCAGCTCGCGCTGGCCACGGCCGATGGCGGTCATCGAGTCGACGGCCTTCAGGCCCGTCAGCATCGGCTCCTCCACCGGCTGGCGCTGCACCACGCCCGGCGCTTTCCACTCCGCGGGCCGGGTGCCCTCGAACTCGATGTCGCCCTTGCCGTCGAGCGGCTCGCCCAGCGGGTTGACGATGCGGCCGAGCAGGCCCTCTCCCACCGGGATCTCGAGCAGGCGCTTGGTCCGCTTGACAGTGTCGCCCTCCTCGATCTTGTCCCAGTCGCCGAACAGCACGGTGCCGACGTTGTCGGATTCGAGGTTGAGGGCGAGGCCGGTCACGTCGTGGGGGAACTCGAGCATCTCGAGCGACATGCAGTTGTCCAGACCGTGGACGCGCGAGATGCCGTCGGCGATGGACAGCACGGTGCCGACCTCGGACAGGTCGCCGCCCTCGCCGTCGTCGAGCCCCTCGATGCGGCTCTTGAGGATGCTGGTGATCTCGTCGGGCTTGATCTGCACTGTCTGAGCTTCTCCTTCTGAGGCCTAGGCGCCTCGGGCTACTTGCTTTCTCAACCGCTCGAGGCGGGCCTTGAGGCTTGCGTCCATGATCATGTTGCCGACCCGCAGCACCAGACCGCCGACGATGCCGGGGTCCACGGTGCTCGAGAGCTCGATGCGGCGGCCTGTCTGCTCCTCGATCCGCCTGCCGATGTCATTCACGATCTGCTCGTCGAGCTTGACCGCGCTGGTCACCGACACGGGCAGGAGCCTGTTCTCCTCCGCCCACATCCGGTCGTACTCGCGCCGAATGCGGAAGATGGCCGGCAGGCGGTGGCGCTCGGCCAGCAGCTCCAGGAAGTGGAGGAAGCGCTCGTCCGCGTCGGTCACCGCCTGGTCGATGCCCTCCTTCTTCTCCTGTGCGGAGAAGTAAGGCGAGAAGAAGAAGACCTGCAGGTCGCGGCTCTCGTCCAGGGCGTCGGCGAACTCGTCGAGCTCGTCGTGCACGCGATCGAGCACGCCGTGCTCCTGGGCGACCTCGAACAGGGATCGCGAGTAGACCTCGGCGATCTCCTCCACTAGTGCTTGCCGTTCCCCTCGTCGCCGGCCAGCTGCGAGAAGTCGACCTCGCCGAGGGCCTCCTCGATCAGCCGGCGGTGGTCCGCGTCGTCGAGCGTCTTGCGGGTGACCTTCTCGGTGGCCAGCACCGTGAGGTCGGCGACCTCCCTGCGGATGTCGTCGAGCGCCCGCCGGGTCTCGTTCTGGATGTCCCTGCGGGTGGACTCCATGAGCTCGTCGCGCAGCTTCTTGGCCTCGATCTTCGCCTGCTCCTCGCGGTGCTGGGCCGCCCTCTGAGCGCGCGCCGTGATGTCGTCCGCCTGCTCGCGGGCCTCGCGCAGGCGTGCGCGGTACTCCTCGAGCAGGAGATCGGCCTCGCGCTTGGTGCGGTCGGCGTGGTCGATCGACTCCTCGATCGCCCGCCGGCGCTTGTCGAGGGCGTCCGCGATGCGCGGGAACGCCAGCTTGCGCAGGATCAGGAAGCTGATCCCGAAGGCGAGGAGGGTCCAGATCATCAACCCCACGCTGGGGGTGACGAGGAAGTTCCCCTCCGCCGCGAGGGGCAGCGAGGCGCCCCCGCTCATCCGGAGCCGCCGAGGAAGAACGCGATCAGGCCGAAGATGAAGGCGTAGAAGACGATCGCCTCGGTGAGGGCGAAGCCCAGCCACTGAATCGAGGTGATCTCCTCTCGCATCTCGGGCTGGCGGGTGACGGACTCGATCACCTTGCCGAAGATGTAGCCCACGCCGATGCCCGGGCCGATGGTCCCCAGGCCTGCGCCGACGCCGAGGGCGATCGACGCGAGCCCTTTCGGGCTCCCCTGGGCTATGACGAGGCTGAGTACGTCTTCCATGGGTCCTCCTTAGTGACCCTCGGTGGCTTCACCGAGGTAGATGGCGGTCAAGGTCGAAAAGATGAAGGCCTGCAGGCCGGCGATCAGGACGACCTCGAACATGAAGAAGAGGATCGCCACGATCAGGGTCAGCGGACCGAGAGCGGCGATGCCGAGGATGACCACGAGGCCGCCGCCCATGAACAGGATCAACAGGTGCCCGGCGAGCAGGTTGGCGAACAATCGCACCGACAGCGAGATCAGCCGGACGAACTGCGAGAGCGCCTCGATGAAGAAGATCGGGACGGCGGCGATGCCCCCGACGCCGGCGGGGATCCAGCCCTTCACGTAGCCGACGAGGCCCTTGGCCCGGATGCCCTCGACGTGGTACGAGCACCAGACGAGGACGGTGAGCACGAGCGGGATGGAGATGTTCGCGGTGGCCGCGTAGATCGCGAAGGACGGCAGCTCGAGGCCCGCGATCATGATCTTGTGCTCGGTGTTGGTCGGCAGCGGGATGTAGCCGATCAGGTTCGAGACGAGGATGAAGAGGAAGGTCGCCCCGATGAACGGGAACCACTTGCGGGCCATGCCGGCCTGCATGTTCGAGCGCACGATCTGGTTGAACGTGAGGTCGTACGCGGCCTCGACCGCGGTCTGCACGCGGTTTGGGCGGTCCTCCATGCGCTTGGCGATGTAGACCATCAGCCCGCAGGTGATCGCGCAGGCCAGGAATACGTAGAAGACGCCCTTGGTGACGCTGAGGTCGAGACCGCCGATGTGGATCTCCACCCACGGCGTGAGCATGAACTCGTTCTGGGGCTGGAACTCGCTGTTGCGGCCGGCGCTGCCGAAGATGCCGAACAGGGCGATCATCAGCGCGACGAGGACCAAGCCGCCGAGCAGAGCCTGCTGCTTCCAGCTCATGCGCGAGAGCGCTGCGGTCATGGCCTCGGCCTCTCAAACGGTCGGGTCATCATCGTCGCACTGAAGTACGCAGTGAACAGTGAGATGGCCAACACTGCGGCGGCGAGGCCGTCCTCACGGTCTGCCGCCATCCCGACGCCGAAGACCGCCAGCGCGACGAGCCAACCGCGCACGAGCATGCTACCGGCCAGAAGCCCGGCCACCGTGCGCGGGTCGTCGCTGGCCCGGGCGCGCTTCTCGGCCTGGTGCTGGATCGCGCGCTGGAGCAGCCAGGCGACGGCAGCCGCGGCGTAGCCGGCCAGCGGCAGTCCGGCGAGCACGAAGACGGGCAGTGCCACGGCCAGCAGAACCAGATCTAGGTATCGCAGGACGGTCATGCCCGCACTGCTCTCTGAGCTCCCTAGAGCGTGCGTCGACAAGGGGTCGAGCACTCTACCTGGGAGAAGGAGAAAGTGACTACTTCGTGGCGCCCGTCACTCGAAAGGGCTAGACCACCCGCAGCAGCGCCTCCACCACCCGCTCGTCGAACTGTGTCCCGGCGCCCTGGCGTAGCTCCTCGGCGGCCTCGTCGGCGCTCAGCGCCACGCGGTAGGGCCGGTCGCTGGTCATGGCCTCGTAGGCGTCGGCCACGGCCAGGATGCTGGCCTCGAGCGGCACCTCGTCGCCGCTCAGGCCCTCGGGGTATCCGGTGCCGTCGGGGCGCTCGTGGTGCAGGCGGACCCAGTCGCGCCCCTCTGCGAAGTCGGTCGTCTCCAGCAGGCGAGCGCCGGTCGACGGGTGGGCCCTGACCCAGTCCCACTCCTCCTGGTTGAGCGGGCCGCTCTTCTCCACCACGCTCTCGGGTACCGCAACCCGGCCGACGTCGTGGAGGATGCCGGCCAGGCGCAGGCGCTCGACCTCGTCGGGCGCCAGCCCCAGCTCGCGGGCGATCAGCTCGGAGAAGCGCCCCACGCGGTGGCAGTGCGCGGAGTGGCCCGAGTCGCGCACGTCGAGCGACTCGGCCAGGCTCACCAGCGCGCCGACCTCGACGTAGCCGTGGTCGCGGCCCGCGGACGCGCCGCGGGCGAGGATGCCCGGCACCTCGGCGCTGGAGATCACGGAGCGGTTGCGGCCTAGGCGCTTGGCGGCGTAGAGAGCGTGGTCGGCGGCCTGAAGCAGGGCGTCGGAAGTGGTGCCGTGCAACGGCGAGCAGGCCACCCCGAGGGACAGCGTGAGCTTGGCCTCGCGGTCGACGCTGGTGCGGATGCGCTCGGCCAGCATGTAGGCGCCGTGCTCGTCGGTGTCCGGGACCACCACCGCGAACTCCTCGCCGCCCACCCGCGCCGCGCTGTCGAAGAGGCGCTTGGCGCCGCAGATGAGCTCGCTGACGTTGCGGAGCGCCGCGTTGCCGGCGCCGTGGCCATGCGAGTCGTTGACGCTCTTGAAGCGGTCGATGTCGGCCACCACCAGGCTGAGCGGCGTGTCGGCCCGGCGGCAGCGCTCGATCTCGAGGTCGAAGGCCTCGTCGAACCCGCGGCGGTTGAGCAGGCCGGTGAGCGGGTCCCGACGGACGGCGTCGGTGAGGTTGCGCAGCAGGTGGGCCACCCGCTCACGACCGCACGAGATCAGGTAACCGGCGACGGCGAGGGTGACCACGCTCGCGGCGTAGCCGCTGATCGCGTAGCGATCGACGTCCTCGATCACCAGCACGACGGCATAGCTGAGCGCCACGGCCAGCACATGCAGGGCCGCGGCGGGCGGCCGGAAGAACCAGGACGCGTAGACCACGATCCACAGGTAGGGCAGCGGGGCGTAGGCCGAATCCGTGCCCCACGCATACGAGCCGGCGGCGGCACAGACCGTCCCGCCCAGCACGATCAGGTGGAAACCCCACGGAGGTATGCGGTCGTAGGCGACCATCAGCAGGGCGGCGAAGGCCAGGGCGACGACGCCCACGCCCAGCGACAGTCCCCCGTCGAACTGGCTGCCGTGGGGCAGAGCTGCCCCCAGCAGGGCCACGGCCGCGCCACCCAGCGCCAACGCGGCGCCGGCACGGGCCATCGACGCCGCGCTGGCGGGAACGTCGACCCCTGTACCCATCGATGTCCGCCAGCTAATGCGCTCGCGGAGGGGCGGATCCATGCCACTCCTCTTCGCGGGTTCCCGGTCCAGCATAAGGTCGATTTGTGTGGGCGCAGCACGAAATCTCGCTCGAGGCGCGGCCACGGGGCTTTCACCTGATCACCCGCGAGGTCGAGGCGGGGTTGCCCGAGCTTCCCTCCCTGCGCATCGGGCTGGCCCATCTGATGATCCAGCACACCTCCGCCTCGCTGACCGTGAACGAGAACGCGTCGCCCGCCGTGCGCGACGACTTTCGCTCGTGGATGGACGACGCGGTGCCCGAGGACGCCCCCCTCTGGACGCACACGCTGGAGGGCCCGGACGACATGCCGGCCCACATCAAGGCCTCGCTGACCGGCCAGGACCTGACCCTGGCGGTGCGCGAAGGCGCCTTCGCGCTGGGCACCTGGCAGGGCATCTACCTCTGCGAGCACCGCGACCACGGCGGCTCGCGACGGCTGGTGGTCACCCTCAACGGCGAGTGAAGGGGGTGCGGGCGCGTGCGATCCGCGCGCGCCCCCGAAAGACGCTCAGCCGCCTGACGTTTCCCGGGAGGGGAACCGCGCCAACCGTCCTCGGCGTGTGCGAACATGTGTTCGTGCGCTGGGACGGGCTGAAGGTCGGTGAGGACGAGGGCAAGGTGCTCCCCGGCTACCGCGACCCGGCCACGGTGCGCACCTTCGACGCGCCGGAGGCGATGGACATCCGCTTCTACGAGGTCCGCGCGAAGTCGGTCCTCAACCGCGTGCCCAAGCAGTCGCAGGTCCCCTTTCGCTGGACGATCAACCCCTACCGCGGCTGCAGCCACGCCTGTACCTACTGCTTCGCCCGCCCCACGCACACCTACCTCGACTTCGGCGCCGGGCGAGACTTCGAGCGCGAGATCGTGGTCAAGGTGAACACGCCGGAGGTGGCGCGGGCCGAGCTGTCGAAGCCGCGCTGGGGGCGCGAGCACGTGGCTATGGGGACCAACACCGACCCCTACCAGTGGGTCGAGGGGCGCTACGAGCTGATGCCCGGCATCTGGGAGGCGATGCGCGACACGGGCACGCCGGCCTCGATCCTCACCAAGTCACCGCTGCTGCTGCGCGACCTCGAGCTGATGAAGCAGGTGGGAGAGCGCGGCGGCATCAGCGCGAACCTCTCGATCCCCACGCTCGAGGAGAGGGCGTGGCGCGAGACCGAGCCCCACACGCCCAACCCCCGGGCGCGGCTCGAGGCGGTGCGGACGCTGAACGACGCCGGCATCCCCTGCGGCGTCCTGATCGCGCCGATCATGCCCGGGATCAACGACGCGCCGGGACAGGTGGAGGAGATCCTCGAGCGCGCCGAGGAGGCCGGCGCGACCGACGTCGGGGGCATAACCCTGCACCTCCGCGGCGAGGTCCGGGGGCTGTTCTTCGACTGGCTGCGGGACAAGCGGCCGCACCTGGTGCCGAAGTACGAGGCCCTCTACCGGCGCGGCGCCTACGCTCCCAGGGAGCGCCGGCAGCGCGACTCACGGCGTGCTCGCGGCAGGACCGAGCGGCTCATGCCGCCCGACGCCGACCCGGTGCTCACTCCTCGACCGCGTCCCGCTCCGCGGCAGGAGCAGCTCTTCTGAGGGTTCGGGCGCGCAGCCGGCAAGCCGGCTGCTAGCAACTACACGGCCTCGAACTCCCCGGTCTCCACCTCGCGCTCGATCTCGGCCTCGATCTCGGAGTCGCTAAGCGCCTCGATCTCCCCAGTGTCCGCCTGACGGCGCAGCTGGCGCTCGCGGAAGCGGCGGAACTTGAGGATCTCCAGCACCAGCACGAGGTAGATGCTCGCCGCGAACGCAGCAAGGAAGAAGCCGCCGATCACGGCCGCCCATTCAGGATTCAGCGTCCCGTCGTCCTGCGAGTAGGGCACGAACCGAAGCGCCAAGGCGAGGGCCGCCAGCGAGAGCGTCCACGCGTACAGGTAGAGCACCGTGCGCTTCTGGGAGAAGCCGATGCGGGCGAACCGATGGTGGAAGTGCTCACTGTCGGCCCGGTGCACGGGCTTGCGGTACTTGACCCGCTTGGCGATCACGAAGCCCGAGTCCAGGATCGGCACGGCCAGGATCACCAGGGGGAACACCAGCGCGACCACCGCGTTGGTCTTGAGGGCCCCCCCGACGGCGACCGTCGCCAGCAGGTAACCGAGCAGATTCGAGCCCGAGTCTCCGAGGAAGATCGTGGCCGGGTGAAAGCCGTGTCGGAGGTAGCCCAGGGCGCCGCCCGCCGTGATGACGGCAAGTAGGCCCGCGCCCGTGCGGTCCAGGGACAGGGCTATCACCCCGAGGGCCAGGCCCGCGATGGTGCAGACGCCCGCCGCCAGCCCGTCCACCCCGTCGATGAAGTTGACCATGTTCATCACCGCGACGATCCCGAGCACGGTCACGACGTACGGGAGAAACGTGCCGAGCTCGATGTGGCCGAGGAACGGAAGCGTGAACGTCTCCACCCGGACACCGCTCAACACGGGCACCAGGGCGGCGAGGCCCTGACCGGCGAGCTTGACGTCGGCTCCCAGCTCGAGCACGTCGTCGGCAGCGCCCACGAGCGCGATGACGACCGCTCCTCCGAGGATCGCGTACGTCTCCTTGCCGGGCTCCAGGAAGACCAGCCCGGATGCCACTATGCCGACAAGCAGCGCCAGCCCGCCCAGGCGCGGAGTGGGCAGCATGTGAAGGCCGCGCTCGCGCGGGAGGTCGATCGCGCCGATGCGCCAGGCGATACGGCCGGCGATCGGCGTGGCGACCCATACCGTCGCCAGTGCGAGGGCGAAGGCCCCAAAGGCGGCGTCGAGATCGTGCACGGGACCTACCCTAGATTCAGCGCCGCACCGGCGGCCCCTTCTCTGCGCGTCCCCACCGCTCGAACCACAGGGTGAAGGAGATCAGTCCCCACAGCTGGCGAGAGAGGTCCGCGCGGCGCGAAATGTGGCGATCGAGGACCCTCGTGACCGCCGCGGGATCGAGGAAGCCCTGGCGACCCACGTTCGCCGGTGACAGGACCTCGCGCGCGAACGGCTCGAGCTCGCCCCGCAGCCAGGCGGCCGCCGGGATCGAGAAGCCCCGCTTCTTGCCGGTGTGGATCTCGCGGGGGACGAGCGGAGCGACGGCGCGCCGAAGCAGGACCTTCTTTCGCAGCCCGCGCACCTTGGCGGAGGTGGGAAGCCCGAGGGCCAGCTCCGAAACCTCGGTGTCGAGGAAGGGCACCCGGGTCTCGAGCGAGTTCGCCATGCTCGCGCGGTCGGTCTTGACCAGCAGGTCGTCGACCAGGTAGATGCCCAGGTCGACGTCCTGCAGTCGAGCGAGCGTCTCGGCGCCGCCGGACTCCGCGAAGCGCTCACGCCACACAGCCAGCGGGTCGGGATTCGCGGCGCGCCGGCGCATCAGCTCGGCGCGCGCCTCCTCTCCGAAGATCTCCTTCCAGGCATGGTGGCGCTCCAGCGGCGCCAGCCCCGCACCACCGACGAAGCGCTTGGCCTTGTAGTCGAAGCTCACCCGGCGGTCCGAGCTCGGCAGGCGTTCGACGACCGGGCGGGCCAGCCTCGCCAGGGGGCTGAGCCGGGGCGCGAGAAGATCGGCGACGTAGGTGTAGTAACCCCCGAAGAGCTCGTCGCCGCCCTCGCCTGACAGCGCCACCTTGACATGGCGCGAGGCCAGCTCCGAGACCAGGAAAGTCGGGAGCGCCGACGAGTCGGCCAGCGGCTCGTCGAACACGTCGGCCAGGCGGGGCAGGAGCGCGGCCGCGTCCGGTCGCAACGTCAGCTCGTGATGGTCGGTGTCGTATCGGCGGGCGACGAGTCGCGCGTGCTCGAGCTCGTCGAAAGACTGCTCCTCGAAACCTATGGAAAACGTGCTCACCCGGCTCTCGCTCTCCTCCGCGGCCAGCGCGGTGAGCGCAGCTGAGTCGACGCCTCCGGAGAGCAGGACACCGACGGGCACGTCCGAGACCAGGTGCGCCCTCACCGAGTCGCGCAGCCGGGCTCGCAGCTCCTCCTCGAGCAGCTCGAGCGGCTCGTCACGCAGCTCCCCTGCCGGCCGGGGGCGCGGCACAGCGTAGGTCATCAGCTCCGTTCCCCGCTCGTCGGCGACGAGGAGGTGGCCGGGCAGCAGCTTGTGGGTGCCGCGAAAGATCGTGAGCGGCCCGGGGATCGAGTTGAAGGTCAGGAAGGATTCCAGCGCGTCCAGGTCCACCTCCGCCGAGAAGCCCGGCCACCGGCGCAGCGCCTTCAGCTCCGAGGCGAAGGCCAGCGAACCGGTTCGCTCGCTGAAGTACAGCGGCTTGATCCCGAAGCGGTCGCGAGCCAGCACCAAACGTCGCCGCCGGGAATCCCAGATGGCCACCGCGAACATGCCACGCAGCCGCTCGGCGAAGTCCAGACCCTCCTCCTCGTAGAGGTGGACGATGGCCTCCGTGTCGCAGCGGGTGCGAAACCGGTGCCCCGATCGCTCGAGCTCTCGGCGAAGGGCGGCGTGGTTGTAGATCTCGCCGTTCTGTACCACGTGAACCGTCCGGTCCTCGTTCGCTATCGGCTGGTGGCCCCCCTCGAGGTCGATTATCGAGAGACGACGCGCGGCCAGTGCCGCCGGGCCGTCGACCACGGCGCCGTGGTCATCGGGGCCGCGGTGGACAAGGGCGGCCGCCATGTGGCCCAGGGAGTCGGCATCTGGCCCCTCCGGCGCGAAGATGCCGCAGATCCCGCACACCTCAGCCCGCCCGAGCGCGCCGCGGGATGTCCCGCGCCGTCACCAGGATGATGCTGAGGTAGAGCGCGACCGACCGGTCGGCGATGTACTCGAGGTCGTGGCCGAGCTTGTCCGACCAGGTGTCCTCTCGAGTGATGCGAAGCTGGGCGAAGCCGGTCATGCCGGGGGCGACAACCAGCCGCTGCCAGTACTGCGGTATCCCCTCACACAGCTCCTCGAAGAACGCCGGTCGGATGGGCCGGGGGCCCACCAGGCTCATGTCGCCAGCGAGCACGTTCAGCAGCTGAGGCAGCTCGTCCAGGTGGGTCGCCCGAAGAAGGCGCCCGACGCGCGTCACCTCGTCGGCGGTCATGCGCGTGAGCGTCTCGCCCAGGTACGGCCCGAGCCGGTGCTCGGCGTCTGTGGTGAGCGTCCGAAACTTGAACATCGTGAACAGCGAGCCGGCACGCCCCACCCTCAGCCCCCGGTAGAGCGCCGGCCCCTCGGAGTCGAGGCGAACCGCCGCCGCCACCGCGGTCAGGATCGGGGAGAGCACGCAGAGCGCGGTGCCGGCGATGGCGACGTCGAGGGTTCGCAACACCGCGTCCACCGGGCGCGGCTGATAACTCTCCTGAGCCATGCGCCGATAGTGGTCGGCGAGCCTCTCCCCCTCGTGCGGGCGGGCCTCCGGCGCCGGCGCGACCCGAGAGCTGAAGCGCCTGGTGGGAACCCGCTCCCGCAGGCGATCAACGACCGCCATCGGCGGCTCCCAGCATCATGTCGACAAGTACGTCGGGGTCACGTCGTTCGCGGTCCATACCCGGTTCGCGCTTGGTGATCTCGAGCGCGTGGGGGCTCGTGAGCGGCCGAAGCCTGCCCTCGTTGATCAGCGCCTCGTCGACCCCGCCGAGGCGCCCGCCGTAGGTGGTGTACACGGGGGTGCCGAGCGCCACGGCCTCTCGGTTCATGGTGCCGCCGGCCGAGACCACGAGGTCCGCCAGCGCGACGAGGCTCTGGGCGTCCACGGCCCTCTCGGCGAGGATGACGGACGGCAGGTTCAGGCTCCGCACGTACTCGCGCTGCTCGCCGGTACGGGGGATTACGATGGCGTGGACGCCCTCGTGTCGCCCGAGGTGTGCGAGCACCTGGGGGAAGAGCTGGTTCGACTTGCGGTGATACAGGGAGACGTCGGGAGGCGGCCGGATCACCACCGTGACCCTGCTCTCGTTCACGCCGAGGCTCCTCATGACCGCAGGATCAGGCTCGAAGTCCGAGAGGTAGTACTCCTCCTTGAGGCCCGGGTACCGCGCAAGCTTGGCCGCGCCGGCACCGTAGCGGGCCAGGCGCTCGGGAGGAATCCGCTCGGGAACCATGACCCGGCGCGCGAGCCGACAGCCGACGTGGTGCTGCACGGTCGCGAACTCATAGTCGAAGGTGTTGACGGCGGGCACGCCCAAGGATGCGGCGGCAATGGCGAGATCGTTCGAACCGTGCGCGACCGCGAGGTCGAAGTGGCCGCGGCGCGCGTACCGCCGGGCGGCGGTAGCCCTCGAGACTAGAGCAGCAGCCTTTCGGGGCCGCGAGGCACCGCCGTGCCTGCCGAACACCTCGGCGTCCACGCCGTGCAGCTCGAGCAGCTCCACGGTCTGCGCGTACTCGCGGGCGGTGAGCGCCACTTCGTGGCCGCGGGCCCGCAGGCGCTCGATGATCGGCCGGAACACCAGCACGTGGGCCGGAGCGGTCATGTCCATCCAGATCCGCATGGAGAGGCGTCCGCCCGGCGGCGGACGGGCGACCGAAAGAGCCTAGCGGCGGCCTCGGCGCATTCTCGGCACGAAGCCCCGGGGCCTCACGCGCGGCGCTAGAGCAGGAAGCCCGAGCTGCCCCACACGGCGGCGAACAGCAGCGCCGCGCCGGCGGTGACGAGCGCGATGCGCCCGCTGCGCGCCGCGCCCATCAGGCCGGCCAGCGCGAGCAGGGCGGCGGAGATCGCCGTGAGGCCCAGCGCATAGGTGGCCCGCTGGCCGCGGCTGCCATAGGTGTTGGCGTCGTCCACCGCCTGGTTCTGGGCGGCCAGCAGCCGCCGCAGGCGCTTCTCGTCGGTGCTGATCACCTGCGCGGTGAAGCCGTCGACCGGCGTGTCGCGTCCCTTGGCGTTGTCCATCTCCTGGGCCACCTCGAGCAGGCGCTTCTGCGTGCGCGTGTCGGCGCCCGAGCGGGCTGTGGCCAGCCGGAAGGCCTCGCCCTTCGCCTTGACCACGCGGGCCAGGCCCTCGGTCCCGACCAGCAGCGACCGGCGCGCGTTGTCTGCCGTGAACTGGCTGCGGGCCTGGCTACCGGCGATGGCCACGAAGATCTCGAGCGATCCGCGCGTGCCGTCCTGCAGCGCCTGCTGCTCGAGTCGGCCGGCGTCGCGCTCGGCCCACGTGAAGAGGGCGGCCAGGATCGCCGCCACGCCGACCAGCACCGCGAGCCAGCGGCGCCGGCCTCGGGGCAGCTCGGAGGACTTGGCGGCGGCCTCGATGTCGCTCACAGGACCACCTCCACGACGACCGCGAACACCAGCCCGATCCCCAGGCACACCCAGCCCGCGATCAACAGCGGCCTGCGGCGGCGCGGGAAGCCCTCGGTGAGCGAGCCGAAGAGGAAAGCGAAACCGACGGGGATGGCGGCGGCGGTTAGCATCGTCGCCGCTTTCGAGCTGTCGGCTCCCTCCTGCTCGGTGGCTTCGGGGTTCACGCGCAGCAGGTGAGGGTGTTCCTTGCCCTCGTCGGCTATGCGCCTGAAGAGGTCGTAGGAGTCGCCAGGTCCGGAGTACTTGTCCTCCGAGGTGAGCTCGACGGTGGGCTCGAGCGTCTTGACGGCCTGCTCCTGCGCCCCGGCCTCGGCCTTCAGGTAGTCGGCGACCACCCCGGACTTGCCCCGTGCCGCACGCCGCAGCTCGTCGCCGCGGATCTTCGCCTCGGCCACCTGGAAGGCCGTCGGGCCCTCCTCGGAGTAGATGAAGCGCAGGCTTTCGATCACGCCCGCGCCGCGCTTGACGTCCTGGCGGACGGCGCTGTCGTAGCTGCCCGAGCCGTTGTCGTCGACGATCGCGGCGCGTACGCCGATGGCTGCCGCCAGCACGGCGGAGGCCACCAGCAACCACACCACCGCGGAGTGCCCCGTCCCGTTTGCCTCACCCATCGGCGCGACGAGGTTAGCCGCGCTGCTGCCGCTCGGCCACGCGCGCCAGGTTGCGCACGAGCACCGCCACGAGAGGGCCGTATGAGGCCCGCAGGCCGGCCTCGAGCGGCGCCGGGGCGCGCATCTCCACGGCCACCTCGCAGCCGCCGGGCGCTGCGCGCACGACGTGGTCCATCGTGACCGGGCCCACGCGCCAGGTCCACGAGCGGCTGGGCCGCTTGTCGATGATCGTGACCGGCACCGGGACCACGCCGAGCAGGCGCGCTGCCCCGCTGCGTCCGGGCTCGACCTCGGGCCGGCCTAGGCCCCAGGCGCCGCGCAGGTGAGGAGCCCACTCCGACCAGCGCTCGGGCTCGGAGATCAGCGCCCAGGCCTGGGCCGGGCTCGCGTGCGAGAAGGCGGAGTAGGTGAGGCTCAACCGTGCGGCAGCGCGAAGAAGGCGACCGCGGCGTACTGCAGTGCCGCCGCGGCGATGACGAGCAGGTGGAAGACCTCGTGATAGCCGAAGACGGTGGGCGCCGGGTCGGGGCGCTGCCGGGCATAGACGACCGCTCCGGCCGTGTAGAGCACGCCGCCGGCGGCGACCAGCGTGGTGCCGCCCACGCCCATCTCCTCCACCAGTTGCGGGAAGGCGGCCACCGCCACCCACCCGAGCATCACGTAGACGGTCGCGATCAGCGCTTTGGGCGCGTCGATCCAGAGCAGCTTGAGGATCACCCCGCCGACGGCGCCGCCCCAGACCACGAGCAGGATCACGGTGGCGAGCGTCCCGTGCAGCACCAGGAGCGCGAAGGGCGTGTAGGTGCCCGCGATCAGGACGAAGATCATCGAATGGTCCAGGCGCCGCATCCAGCGCCGGGCGCTCAGGGATGACCAGTTCACGCGGTGGTACAGCGCGCTGGCACCGAACAGCCCGGCGACGCTGACCGCGTAGATGGCCGCGGCCAGCTTCGGCTGGCCGCCGGGGGCGAACACCACCAGCAGGGCGCCGATCACCACGGAGACGAAGAAGGCCCACTGGTGCGAGACGCCGCGCAGGCGCGGTTTGGAGAACAGTGGAGGCGGGGCGACCTCGTTCATGGCCCCCCAGGCTAAGAGGTCTCGCGCAGCTGGTGGGCAGAGGTGAAAAAGCCGCGCACGCCGAGGGTCGTGGCGATCAGCGCGGCGAGGGCCACGGCGCCGAGCAGGATCCACAGGATCACCAGCTGGAGACGCACAGCGTCGAGCGGCTCGGCCCCGCCCAAGAGCATCCCGACCATGATCCCGGGGAAGGCGATCAGGCCCGTGGTCTTGGTCTGGTCGACCAACGGGATCATCGCCGAGCGCAGGCTGCGGCTCACCAGGCCGGCGCCGGCCTGGCGCGAGGTCGCGCCCAGCGCCAGCGTGGCCTCCACCTCGCGACGCCGCGAGCTCACCTCGTCGCCGAGCCGGTTGAGCGCCACCGCGGCCGCGGTCATCGCGTTGCCGATGACCATGCCGCCAACGGGGACCAGGTAGCGCGGCTCGGGCTCGAACACCCCCAGCGCCAAGACCAGACCGAGCGTCACGGCGCCCGCCGTTCCCAGGGCGATCCCGAGCGGCACGAGGGCGCCCGGCACGGCCCGGGCCCGAGCCCGGGCGGTGAAGGTGGCCAGCGCCACCATGGCGCTCAGCAGCGCCACGACCACCCAGAGGCTGTCGGAGTCGAACACGGCCTGGATCACGTAGCCGACCGCCGTCAGCTGCACGAAGGAGCGCAGGACCGCGATGCCCAGGTCGGCCTCCATGTCGGCCCTGCGCCAGCGCGAGACGGCCACGGCCACCGCCACCAGGACCAGGGAGAGCGCCACCTCCCCGAGCGAGACATGCACCGCGTTCACCCCCACACCCGCCCGTCGGCGATGGTCACGACGCGGTCGGCCAGGCGTTCGGCCTGGGCCCGCTCGTGGGTCACCAGCACCATCGAGGTCTGGCCTGCGCGCGCCAGCTCGGCCAGCGTGCGTTCCACGCCGTCGCGAGAGCCCTCGTCCAGCGCCGCCGTGGGCTCGTCAAGCAGCAGCACCTCGGGCTCGAGCGCCAACGCTCGCGCCAGCATCACCCGCTGCTGCTCTCCCACCGAAAGGCGCTCGGGATGCCGGTCGGCGAACGAGGGGTCCAACCCGGCCCCCTGCAGGGCGCGCTCCACGTCCGCCTCGCGGCCACCCAGCCGCGGGCCGAGCGAGACGTTGTCCGCCACCGTGCCCTCGACCGGTGCGGGCAGCTGCGGGACCAGGCAGGCGCGGCGGCGCAGCTCGAGCGGGTCTAGGTCGCGGACGTCTGCGCCCTCGAAGCGCACGACGCCCTCGTCGGCGTCCGACAGGCGGCAGAGCAGCCGCAGCAGCGACGACTTCCCGGCTCCCGAGGGACCGAGCACGGCGGTAACCCCGGCGCCGAGGGTCAGGCCGACGTCGGAGAGGACCGGCTCACCGCCGCGCAGCAGCGCGACGCCCTCGAGCTCGAACAGTTCATTGCTGCCGTGCTCGACCGATCGACGATCGGCCTGCGTTCCTGGCTGCGGCGCCTCGCTCAGGCCGCGGTGGGCGCGAGCTGCGGGTAGAGCGGGTAGCGCTCGGCCAGGGCCCGGTTGCGCTCAGCCAGCTCACCGCGCACGGAGTCGAAGTCGGCTGTGGTCAGGGCCTCGCCGATGGTCCGGCCCACCTCGCGGAAGTCCTCGACGGTGAAGCCGCGCGTGGCCAGGGCCGGCGTGCCCACGCGGACTCCGCTCGACACCGCGGGCGGCCGCGGATCGAAGGGCACCGCGTTGCGATTGACGGTGATGCCGATGTCGGCGAGGCGATCCTCGGCCTGCTGGCCGTCCAACTCGGAGTCGCGCAGGTCGACCAGGGCGAGGTGCACGTCGGTGCCGGAGGTAAGCACGTCCACCCCGGCGCCGATGAGCTCCTCGGCCAGCGCCGCGGCTCCCGCGCGGGTGCGCTTCTGGCGCTCGCGGAACAGGTCGCTCTGGGCGATCTTGAGGGACACCGCCTTTCCGGCCACGACGTGCATCAGAGGGCCGCCCTGTTGGCCCGGGAACAGCGCCGAATCGATCTTCTTGGCCCAGTCCTCGCGGCAGAGGACCATGCCGCCGCGGGCTCCGCCGATGGTCTTGTGGATGGTCGTGGTCACCACGTCGGCGTAGGGCACCGGCGAGGGATGCTCGCCCGCAGCCACCAGGCCGGCGAAGTGCGCCATGTCCACCATCAGCAGCGCGCCCACCGAGTCGGCGATCTCCCGGAAACGGACGAAGTCCAGCTGGCGCGGGTAGGCCGACCAGCCGGCGAGGATGAGCTTGGGCTTCGTCTCCTCGGCGAGCTTGGCCAGCTCCTCCATGTCGAGGCGCGAGTCCGACTCGCGCACGCCGTAGGCGACTACGTCGTACAGGCGCCCCGAGAAGTTGAGCTTCATCCCGTGCGTGAGGTGGCCGCCGTGGTCGAGCTTCATGCCCAGGATGCGGTCGCCGGGCTGGAGCAGAGCGTGATAGGCGGCGGCGTTGGCCTGGGCGCCCGAGTGGGGCTGCACGTTGGCGTGGTCGGCGCCGAAGACCTCCTTGGCGCGCGCGATGGCAAGCTCCTCGGCCACGTCCACGTACTCGCAGCCCCCGTAATAGCGCTTGCCGGGGTAGCCCTCGGCGTACTTGTTGGTGAGCACGGAGCCCTGGCACTCGAGGATCGCCTGGGGCGCGAAGTTCTCCGAGGCGACCATCTCGAGGGTGGTCTCCTGCCGGCGGGCCTCGTCATCTAGGACCTCGGCGATCTCCGGATCGACCTCGGAGACGGGGCGCGTGAAGTAGTCGGATGAGAGCTCGGTCACGTCAAGCCAAGGTACCAGCGGCCCCGGGGGCGCCCTCCGCGACACCGGCTAGACCGGGTGCGCCGCCGGGCGCCTGGGCGCTCAGAGCCTGCCGGCCAGCTCCCCTGCCGACAGCGCACCCTCGCGAAGCACGACGTAGGCCCCCCCGTCCTCATAGCCGCTCAGATCCACGACCGTGGACGGCGTCCCGGGCAGCTCACCGCCGTCCAGCTGGAGGTCGACCGCCCGGCGAATGCGCTCATCGACGTCCTCCAGTCGCCGCGCGTCCGGCCCGCCGGCCGGGTTGGCACTCGACTGCAGCACGGGCCAGCGCGCCTCGGCCAGCGCCGGCACGTCCGGCACGCGCAGACCGATGCGGTCGGGCGCCGGCCCGCAGGCCAGCGGATAGCGGCGGGCGGGGTTGGGGAGCACCAGCGTCAGCGGGCCGGGCAGCAGACGCTCGAGCGCGTCCTGCGTCCGCTCGCCCAGCTCCGGCAGGGCGGCCAGCGCCAGGTCGACCGAGAAGAACATGATCGCTGAAGGCTTGTCCGGGACCCGGCCCTTCATCGCGTTCAGGCGCCGGAATCCCTCCTTGGACTCCGGCTCGGTGGCGAGCCCGTAGACCGTGTCGGCCGGAAACAGCGCCACACCGCCCACGGCGATGCAGCGCTCGAAGGTGGCGACGTCGCCCGCGCTCAGCCCCATGCCCGCCCGATCGTGACTCGTTCGCGGCCGGTGAGGTCGCGATGGGTCTCGGAGCCGGCCAGCAGCCCGCTCACGGCGGCCGCCTGTTCCGGGGCGTGCTCGAGCGCCAGGCAGGTGCCGGCCGGCGCCTGCGCGGCGAGCGCCGTGATCGCGTCCAGGCCGTCCTCGCCCGCGACCAGCGCCGAACGCGGCTCGTACAGCCGTATGTCGGGCTCGAGCCCGGGCCACTCGTCCTCGCGCACGTAGGGGAGGTTGGCGACCACGAGGTCATACTCGCCGGGCGGGAGGCCTTCGGCCACGGCCGCCTCGAGGCCGTTCAGCCGCGCCACCTCCGCCGCCGGCGCCGAGGTGTCGGAGGCCGTGACGGCGAGGTCGGGTCGCTCGTCGCGCAGCGCCAGGGCGATCGCGCCCGAGCCCGTCCCCACGTCGTGCACACGGGCGCCCGCCGGCAGCTCCAGGGCCAGCTCGACGAGCAGCTCGGTCTCCGGGCGCGGGATCAGGACGCGGTTGTCCACCGCGAGGTCGATGCGGCGGAATCCCTTGCGCCCCAGGATGTAGGCCACCGGCTCACGCTCGCGGCGGCGGCGGACCCACTCGCCGATCAGCCGCGCAGCGCCCGGCGGCAGGTCACGCCCGGGGTCGGCCACCAGCGCCGCCCGGTCGACCCCGACGGCCTCGGCCACCAGCAGCTCGGCGTCGAGGCCCGGGGTCTCGCAGCCCGCCGCCTGGAGCGCCGGAACCGCGCCCCCCAGCGCGTCCCGGACTTTCAGGACGCCGTGGCCTCGAGCGCCCGGCGCTTCTCGTCGGCCTCGAGGCTCGCGGTGAACTCCTCCAGCTCGCCGGCGAGCACGCGCTCGACGTCGCCCTTAGTGAGCTTCACGCGGTGGTCGGTCACGCGGTCCTGCGGGAAGTTGTAGGTGCGGATCTTCTCCGAGCGCTCTCCCGTGCCCACCTGGGCGCGCCGGTCGGCCGCCTCGGAGGCCTGCTGGGCTGCACGCTCGGCCTCGAGCAGCCGGGCTCGCAGCACGCGCATCGCCTTCTCACGGTTCTGCAGCTGTGACTTCTCGTCCTGCATCGAGACCACGAGCCCGGTGGGCTTGTGCGTGATCCGCACGGCGGAGTCGGTCGTGTTCACCGACTGGCCGCCGGGGCCCGATGAGCGGTAGACGTCGATCTGCAGGTCGTTGGGGTCGATCGCGACCTCGACCTCCTCGGCCTCCGGCAGCACGGCCACCGTGGCCGTGGATGTGTGGATGCGCCCCTGCGACTCGGTCTCGGGCACCCGCTGCACCCGGTGTGTGCCGCCCTCGTGCTTGAACACCGAGTAGGCGCCCTGGCCCTTGACCTCGAAGGTGTAGTCGCCGTCGGCGACCGACAGCGCCTCGGGGCGAAAGCCGCGGCGCTCGGCGTAACGACTGAGCATGCGGTAGAGGTCCCCGGCGAAGAGCCCGGCCTCCTCCCCGCCGGCACCGCCGCGCACCTCGATGATCACGTTCTTGTCGTCGTTGGGGTCGGCCTCGACCATCGCGAGCCGGATCTCGTCCTCCAGCTCGGCCAGGCGGCCCTCCGCGCGGTCGAGCTCGCCGCGCATGTCCGGATCGTCGCCGTCCTCGGCCAGCAGCTCGCGCGCACCCTCGGCGTCGGACGTCTTGGTGCGCCACTCCTGTGCCAGCTCGTGCGCGGGCTGCAGCGAGTGGTAGGCACGACCCACCTCGGCCAGGCGGCGCTGGTCCCCGAGCACGGCGGGGTCCGACATCTGCTCCGAGAGCTCCGCGAAGCGGCCCTCGATCTGCTCCACCAACTGCTCGATCATCGTCCGAGCAAGGTTACGGCTCTACCCCCGGAGCGCCGGCCGGACGTTGGCCGGCCGAGCAGCGCCGCTCGGCGGCGTCTCTAAGCGACGACCTCCATGCCGACCTTCTCCTCGTCGGGCGCCTCACGGGGATCCTCCACGGCCAGCACCGCCTCCAGGGCGGCGATCGCCACGGCGAGCTGCGAGAGGTCGGGCTCGCGGGTGGTGAGGCGTTGCAGCTGGATGCCCGGCCACATCAGGACGCGCGCCCAGAGCTTGGTGCGATGGCGGCCGAACAGCTTGATCACCTCGAAGGCCAGGCCCGCGACCAGCGGTATCCCCACCACACGCGAGATGAACAGCCAGTGCCAGTCCAGCTTGCCCAGCGGGGCGAACACGAAGATGGCGACGATCATCACGATGAGCAGGAAGCTCGTGCCGCAGCGGGGGTGGAAGCGCGAGTACTCGCGCGCGTTCTCGGGCGTGAGCGGCTTGCCGGCCTCGTAGCAGGAGATCGTCTTGTGCTCGGCGCCGTGGTACTCGAACACGCGCTGCAGGCCGGCCAGTCGCGAGATGAGGGCCAGGTAGCCGAGGAAGATCGTGATCCGCAACAGCTTCTCGATCACCACGAAGGCCACCGAATTGGGGATCGAGTCCTGGAAGATGTTGGTCAGGCCCGCCGGCAGCAGGAAGAACAGGCCGATGGCGAACAGCAGCGCGAACACGACGGTGCCCGCCCAGGTGCCGCCGCCGATCTCCTGGTCCTCGCCCTCCTCGTCCGGCGGTACCTGGGCGTTCGCCGAGATGGCGAGCGCGCGGAAGCCGATCTTCAGCGACTCGCCCAGTGCGACGACGCCGCGTACCACCGGCAGGCGCAGCAACTTCGAGCGCTTCGACCACGCCACCAGCGGCTCGGAGATCACCTCGATCTCGCCCTTCGCGCCCTCCTTGGGATCAGGCCCGCCGGCGAGGAGCTGCAGCTTGGTGGGCTTGCGCACGGCCACCGCCCAGGTGGAGACGCCGCGCATCATGACCCCCTCGAGCACGGCCTGGCCGCCGATTGGAGCGTCGCGAGCGGCCTCGCGGGCCCCTTCCGGCGCGGGCGGCGCGCCGTTGGGCGAAGTCTCAGCGGACGCGCTCACCTGGCCCATCGTATCGGCGAACGCCGCTCTGGCCTGTAGGTCGCCGCCCTACGGGCAGCCGTGGGCAAGGGTGTTGTCGCCCTCGCGGGACTCGGGGATCTGCTGCTCGGGGTCGGCGGCGGCGCGAACGCGATAGACGCAGCGCGCGCCGACAACGCTCACGGTCGCCGTCTCGCCCGGCGCCAGGCCGGGGACCGAGGCGAACCGCGGCGCATTCCCGTCGACCCCGAGCCGCAGTCCCGACTCGGGCGCGTCCATCTCGCCCGCGTTCTTGACGCTCAGGAAGTACCGCTCGCCCAAGCCCTCGGGCACGCCGGTGATCGACGTGACCCGCAGGTCGGGCAGCGGCTCGGCCAGGGAGCAGGTCCGCGAGGTAAGCCGGCGGCGGCGGATGAGGTCGCCGTCGCCGTCGTACCAGCGGAAGTCCACCCTCATGCGATAGTCGGACCCTTCGCGCAGGCCACGCACGCGCTGGCGGTGGGCGAAGCGGAGAACCCCGTAGCGCGAGCGCTTCCAGCGGCTCAGGCGCGGCGCGCGGACGCGGCGAAAGCGCTCACCCGGGTCGCGCTGGAGCAGCGTGAAGCGCATGGACATGCGGCCCGTCCCGCCGACGCGGCGCATCGAGCCGCGAAAGAGGGCCTCCTGGTCGCTGCGATCGCAGCTCAGCACACGGACGGCGGCCCGCTTGGCCCCAGCCGTGCTCAGTGGCTGCGAGGCCACGGCGGCGCCCACGCACGTGGCGCAGAGAACGGCGACGATGAAGGTTGCGTAGGCGCGCATCCTTCCTGACAAACAGAGCACGGCCGCGCGAGTTGCGCAGGGTTATGTAGCCCGTGTCAGGACCGGCTGCGGGCGGCCCGGCGGCGGAAGCGCTCGACGCGCCCGCCGGTGTCGACCAGCTTCTGCTTCCCCGTGTAGAACGGGTGGCAGTTCGAGCAGATCTCCACGTGCATCTCGCCCTGGGTGGAACGCGTCCAGAACTCGTTGCCGCAGGTGCAACGGACGTGGGACGGGACGTACTCGGGATGGATCTGCTGCTTCACGTACTCGATTCTAGCCGCGCGTGTCTCGCCTTTCGCGGCGCCGACGGAACCATGCGCGGATCCGCGCCCACACCGTGGCAGGGCCGAATCGCGCCGGGGCCGGCTGCTTGGCCCGCACCATCTCGATCCAGCGCTCGAGCGGCAACTCGCCGTCGATCAGGTGGGCCAGGGCGGAGGTGACCGGCGCCTCCAGGCCGCCGCGCTCGATGGCCCGCGCGAGCAGGCGGACCGTTTCCAGCGCCTCGACCGCCTGGCCCAGCCGGTCGGGGATCTCGGCGGCCGGCACGCCCTCAGCGAGCAGCTCGCCCGCGCTGCGGTTGCGCGACTCGGGGGCCAGGGCGGTGGCCACCAGGTCACCTGTCCCCGCCCGGCCGACGAAGGTCCGCGCGCGCCCTCCGCCGACCTCGGCCAGCGCGAGCACCTCGAGGAAGATGTCCGCGGCCGCCATGCCCGCAGCGTTGAGGCCCTGGGACTGGGTGGCCCCCACCGCCACCGCGGCGGCGTTCTTGGCCACGCCGGCCAGCTCGGCGCCCACCGGGTCGTCGGAGACCTCGCACACCACCCCCGAGCGCTGGAAGGTCTCGGCCACGCGGTGGACGAGCACCTCGGAGTGCGAGGCGCACACCAGGCCCGCCCCGGACTCGACCATCTCCTTGGCGTGCGCCGGCCCGCCGACGCAGGCCACCCGCTCGGGCCCGAAGGCATGCTCGAGCTCCACGGTGGGCACGTTGCCGTCGGGCGCCACCAGGCCCTTGGCCAGCGACACCAGGCCGGCGCCGTCGCTGATCCCGAGCGCCCCAATCTCCACGATCGCGTCCGCCAGCCCCTTGGAGGGCACGGCGAGGAAGATCAGGTCGGGCCGGCTGAACTGGTCCTCGCGAGCGCCCAGCGTGCGGATCTTGAGCTCCCCGGGGAGCTCAACGCCGTCGAGGTAGCGCTCGTTCTCCCGCGCCGCGCAGAGCGCGTCGGTCTGCTCCTCGGTGCGACAGAGCAGCGTCGTGCGCACCCGCGCGCGCACGAGCAGGACGGCCACGGCGGTGCCGAACGAGCCCCCGCCCACCACGGTCGCCCGGCGGACCCCGTCGGACGCCGGCCGATATCGAGTCGGCAATCGAATGCGGGGAAGCTACCGCCGGAGGGGCGGACGGGCGCCCTGCTCCTCGAGCGGCCCCAGTTCCCGGCCCCCGCTGAGCGGGGCGACGGGGCGGCCTTGCTCCGAGGGGGCCGCAGTCCCGGCCCCCGAGGAGTGAGGCCGCACCGGCCGCCCCTACACCACGGCCGGGGGCATGCGGCGTCGGCCGGGCCGAAGCGCGCCGGCAACGCCGCGGCCGGCGCCGGCACGGCCGCCAAAAAATCCCTCAGGCGACTGAGGGATTTCTCAGAGCGGGTGCGTCCTTCCCGGGGAGGGTGCCTCTCAGGTGTTCTGGTGAAGGGGGCCGTCGCCGCGTTCAGGCATGGTCAGCTGGCCGCCCTTGGCCGTGATCCGCCCGCACTGCTCGGCCTTTTCGTCCTGGCGGTGCCCCCCAGGGCAGCCGCACGGGGATCTTGCCCTTGGTGGCGATGAACAGGTTCACCAGTGGTGAGCCCAGGATGAAACCCTTTGGAGAACGGCTGGCGCGTCGGCCGGAGTGGGTAGACGGAACCCATGTCTTCGAATCGATCCAAGGTCACGCTCGGCGGACGCGAGGTCACCCGCGTCGGGCTCGGTACCAACCGGCTCACGGACACCGACGACAACCGCACCTTCCTAAGGGGGGCCGTCGAAGCCGGCATCGAGATGATCGACACCGCGCACCTCTACGCCGAGGGTGACAGCGAGACGACGATCGGCAACACCCGCGGGTCGATCCCCGACTCGGTCGTGGTCGCCACCAAGGGCGGCTTCGGCTCCGGCTCGGGCGCCACCACCGACGAACTGCGCACCGAGCTGGAGCTGAGCTTCGAGCGCCTCCAGACCGACCGCATCGACCTCTACTACGTGCACCGCCTCCATGCCGAGGTCCCGATCACCGAGACGATGGAGCTGCTCGCCGAGTACGTGAACGAGGGCCGCATCGAGCACGTCGGGCTGTCCGAGGTGACCGTCGACCAGATCGAGGAGGCGCGCCGGACGCTGCCCATCGCCGCGGTCCAGAACGAGTTCAGCCTCTCGGAGAGGAAACACGACGAAGTCGTGGACCACTGCGAGAGCGAGAGCATCGCCTTCGTCCCCTTCTTCCCGCTGCGAACAGCGGACACGGACGCGGTCGGCGAGGTGGCCCGGAGCACGGGGGCAACCCCGAACCAGGTGATCATCGCCTGGCTGCTGCACCGCTCGCCGGCGATTCTGCCGATCCCGGGCACACTCTCCCTGGATCACGCAAAGGAGAACCTGGCGGCGCTAGAACTGGAGCTGTCGGAGGAGGACCTGCAGCGTCTCGCCAGCTAGTGGGGCTGGCACATGCGGTCGTTCTTCAAACAGAAGCCGCACAGGAGGATGTGGTCCTCCGCCACGTCGATTCGCAGCGGACCCCCCTTGGTGCCCGGGGGCGGGGCCTTTCTGCTCCTCCTTGCCACAAGCCATGAGGAGAACGGTGGGAACGAGGAGGCAGAGGAACAGCCTCGCGAATCGGCTCATGCACTCCTATCGGGCGGATGAGCCCCTATCTGAAGTCGGAGGGGGCCGGGAGGGGCGGCCTTGCCCCGAGGGAGCCGCAGTCCCGGCGAGCAAGGGGTAAGGCCGCACCGGCCCGGCCCCCGACACCGCGAAGGGAGCCCTAGGTGTTCTGGTAAAGCGGCCCGTCGCCGCCCTCGGGCGTCGTCAACCGACCGCCCTTGGCCGTGATCGCCCCGCACTGCACGCAGTTCGTGTAGTTGACGATCACGTCGACGTTGCCCTCTTCGGGCGCGTCCTCGGGGATCTCGTAAACACCGGCCGGGCACATCCACCGCCAGGTCTCGGCGATCTCGCGCGGCACGTCGGTCTGCACCCGGATGTGGTTGGGCGCATCGTCGCGCGTCGCGTTGCCCGAGATGTACACGCTCGAGAGCTTGTCGAAGATGTACTTGCCGTCGGGCTTGGGGTACTTGTCCTTGGTCTTGCCGATGAACATGCCCTTCTCGTCCTGGCGGTGCCAGGGCAGGCGCACCGGGATCTTGCCCTTGGTGGCGATGAACAGGTTCACCAGCGGTGAGCCGAAGATGAAGCCCTTCGAGAACGGCTGGCGCGTATTGCGCACCTCGTAGAGCTCCTTGCCGGTCACCGACTCCTCGATCGCGTCCTCGTAGGACGAGAAGTCCGTGGAGTTCGCCTTCAGCCCCTTGTAGATCGCCTCGGCGGCGAGGTGGCCGGAGTTGATCGAGTGGTGAACGCCCTTGAGCGCCACGGTGTCGACCATGCCGCCCGAGTCGCCCGCGAGCACGGCGCCGGGCATCGAGAGCTTGGGCATCGACCAATAGCCGCCGCCCGGCAGCGCCTTGGCCCCCCAGGACACGCGCTCGCCGCCCTCGAGGATCTTCTTGACCAGCGGATGGGTCTTGAAGGTCTGCAGCAGGTCGTGGCAGGAAGTGGTCGCGTCGGTGTACTCGAGGTCGATCACGAAGCCGATCGAGACCAGGTCGTCGCCCGTCTTCTCATCTTTCATCGGATACAGCCAGGTGCCGCCGATCTGGTGGTTCTTGGCGAACGGGCTGACCGGCCAGGGGCCGATCGTGTGGATCACGCGGTCCAGGGGCTCGGGGACCTTCCAGACCTCCTTGACGCCGAGCTCCCAGGTCTGGGGCTCGCGGTCCTCGCCGAGGTCGAACTCACGGATGGCGGGCCCGGTGAGGTGGCCCCAGCAGCCCTCGGCCAGCACGGTGGCCCGGGCCTTGATGTCGGCTCCGGGCTCGAAGTTGCCGAGCTCCTCGCCCTCCTTGCCGCGGCCCTTGTCGCCCGAGCGCACGCCTACGACCTCGCCGTCCTCCACGATCAGTTGCGTGGCGGAGGTCTCGGTGAGGATGTACGCGCCGGCGTCCTCGGCCATCCGCTGCTGGTAGCGAGCCAGCGCGGATACCGAGACCACCTCGTTGCCATGGTTCTTGAACGGCGGCGGCGGGGGGATGCGGATCGAGCGCTTGGAGGTGGGCGTCAGGTAGACGGCCTCCTTGGTGACCTCGCCGAAGGCAAAGCCCTCCTTGCGCCAGTCCTCGCGGCTCATGTCCGGGAACAGCTTCTTCAGCGGGTCCGGGCGCATGACCGCGCCGGAGAGGTTGTGGCCGCCACAGGTCTTGGCCTTCTCGACCACCGCGACGGGCACCTCGCCCAGCTCCTCCATGAGCTCGGGGTCGTCGGCCAGCAGCTGCAGCAGGCGGTTGGCGCAGGCCAGGCCCGCGGTGCCGCCACCGACGATCGCGACGCCGACCTCGATCAGCTCGTCGGGGTCGTCCAGACCCCGCTTGATGAACTCCCCTTGGGGGTCGACCGGCGGAGGGAACTCTGCGGGCGCGACCTTGCCGTTCCCGAAGGCCATCGCCTCAGCCGCCCTTCTTTTCCTTCACGGCCTCGGCCAGCTTGGGGACGATCTTGTTCAGGTCGCCCACGACGCCGAGGTCGGAGAACTCGAAGATCGGGGCGTTCGGGTCCTTGTTGATCGCCACGATGTTCTCCGAGGCCTGCATGCCGACCTTGTGCTGGATGGCGCCCGAGATGCCGGCGGCGAGGTAGAGCTTCGGCGCGACCGTCTTGCCGGTCTGCCCGATCTGCGCGGCGTAGGGGTACCAGCCGGCGTCGACCACCGCGCGGGTGGCCGCGACGGCCCCGCCCATGGCCTCGGCCAGGCTCTCGCACATCTCGAAGCCCTCGGCCTTGCCGAGCCCGCGGCCGCCGGCCACAAGGATCTCGGCGTCCTCGATGTTCACGTCGGCGCCGCGCTGCTCGCCCCGCTGGACCATCGTCGCCTTGGTCGAGTGCTCCTCGAGCTGGACGTCGACGTCGACGACTTCGGCGGTGGCGTCGCCGGACTCCTCGGCGTCGAAGGCGTTCAGGCGGCCGATGATCACCCCGGGCTCGCCGACGTAGTCGACGTCGACCACGGCGGAGTCCTGGAGGATCGGGCGCTTGGCCACGAGCTTGCCGTCCTGGGCGTCCACCTCGGTGACCTCCATGGTCACGCCGACGTTCAGCCGGGCGGTGAGCCCCGCACCGATCTCGAAGCCGAGCAGGCCCCCGCCGAAGAGGGCGTAGGAGTAGCCCTCGTCCTGGATGACCTTGGCCATCACGTCGACCACCGGCGCGCCGAGGCCCTCCGGGGCGTTGGCCCGGTAGACCTTGGCCGCCCCGTACTTGCCCAGCGAGCCGCAGAGCTCGTCGCTCAGCTCGGAGGGGTCGCCGACCACGACGACCGCGGCTTCGCCCCCGATCTCCTTGGCCAGCTTGGCGCCCTCGGAGACGGCGCCCAGCGAGTTCTTGTTGAAGGCGCCCTCGTAGTGGAGCGCGTAGGTCAGGATGCCGCTCATGCCAGGAGCTTCCTCTCGTCCATCCAGGCGACGATCTTCTGGACCGTCTCATCGGTGTCCTCGTCCTCGATGATCTCGCCGGCCTCCTTCTGGGGCGGCGGGTTGATCGCGAGGACCTTCGTGCGCGAGCCATCATCGCCGACGCGGTCGCCCTCGATGCCGGCGTCGCCGGTGGCCTTGGTCTCGAGCGGCTTCTTCTTCGCGCCCATGATGGCCTTGAGCGACGGGTAGCGGGGCTCGTTGATGGCGTCGCCGACCGAGATGACCGCGGGGAGCTCCACCTCGACGGTGTCGTAGCCGTACTCGGCCTGGCGCTCGCAGGTGAGCTTGCCCTCGGCCACGTCCATCTTGATGACCTGCGTGAGCGAGGGCATCTTCAGGTGGTCGGCCACCACCGCGCCGATCGTGTAGCACTCGCCGTCGTCCGACTGCTGGCCCAGCAGGACCAGGTCGGGCGACTCGGCCTCGAGCACCTTGGACAGGGCGTAGCCGGTGGCGCACACGTCGGAGCCCGCCAGCGCCTCGTCGGTCAGGTGTACCGAGCGGTCGGCGCCGAGGGAGACGGCCTTGTGGAGCGCGCGGAAGGCCGACTCGGGGCCCATGGTCACCGCCACGACCTCCTCGACGTCCACCTCGCCGCCCTCCTTGACCTGCATGGCGGCCTCGATGGCGTGGGTGTCGAACGGGTTCAGGTTCTTCTCGCCCGAGCGGTCGATTCGCATGGAGCCTTCGTCCATGCGCTTCTCGACGGCCGCGTCAGGCACCTCTTTGACGAGGACACAGATCTTCAAGTGAGCTCCTTCGGGGTTCTCTTGCGGGCGGGCTGCCCGTTGCGAGCGCCGGCAATCCTACCGGGTTGACTGACGAATCAGTCGGCGGGCTGGAGCAGACCCCGTTTCTGGCCGGCCCGCAGACGCTGGAAGTCGAAGCTCTCGCGCGCGGCGCGCCGTATCCGCTGGCTGCGCGAGGGCACGGCGACGCCGTGCCCCGCGCGGCCAGGCCTAGGCCGGAGCGGGCTCCGGAACGGCCTCGGGCTGGAAGGCGCCGCGCTCGATCTCGCGCTCGCGGACCAGGACCAGCGACAGCACCGCGCCCGCCAGCGACAGCACCGCCGCGACGATCAGGATCTCGTTCATCCCGGCGAGGAAGCCC
Organism: Thermoleophilaceae bacterium; assembly: GCA_035296565.1. GTDB lineage: Bacteria > Actinomycetota > Thermoleophilia > Solirubrobacterales > Thermoleophilaceae > JACCZR01. Next base: position 51,076 of record DATHAQ010000012.1, on the reverse strand, counting down.
TCCCGCGCGGCGTTGGCCACGGCACCTCGCGCCTGCTCGGGCACAGCGCCCAGCGCGGAGTCGAGGTTCCCGGACGACACCGCCTCCACCAGTTGCCGTGGACGCTCCCCGGCGGCGGCGGGCGTGCCCGCGGCCAGCTCCTCGACCTTGGCGGCACCACGCCCGAGGAAGATCGCCCCCCAGGCGGCGATGCCCACCGCGACGCCGACCTGGCGGAAGGTGTCGTTAATCCCCGAGGCCATCCCGCTGCGCTCCTTCGGCACCACCGACAGCGCGACGTCGGCGATCACCGGGTTCAGCAGCCCCACCCCGAAGCCCGCGAGCAGGAAGCCCGGCAGGAGGGTGGTCCACTCCGAGCCGTTGCTCAGGCCGCCCATGAGCAGCAGGCCCACGCCCGTCAGCGTCAGCCCGGCGCCCAGCATGTAGCGCGCCTGCACCTTGCTCAGCAGCGCCCCGGCCACCGGCGCGGCCAGGAAGGAGAGGACCGTGATCGGCAGGTAGCGGATGCCCGCCTCCAGCGGGTCCAGCCCCAAGAAGCCCTGCATGAACAGGGTCAGGTAGAGGAATATCGCGAACATCGAGCCCGACAGGGCGAAGGCCGCCAGCTGCACGCCGGTGAAGGCGCGCCGGCGGAAGAGGTCCAGCGGGAGCATCGGCTGCTCGACGCGGCGCTCGATGGCTATGAAGGCCGCCATCAGCAGCGCGGCGCCCACCAGCAGGCCCACGATCAGGGTGCTGCCCCAGCCCTCGTCGTTGCCGCGCAGCAGTGCGAGCACGAGCAGGAACAGCGAGCTGCTGAAGGCAACCAGGCCGGCCCAGTCGATGCGATCGGCGTCGGGGTCGCGGGACTCGCGCAGCTTGAGCTGGGTGATCGCCAACGCGGCCGCGCCGATGGGCACGTTGATGAAGAAGATCCACTCCCAGCCCAGGCCGTCGGTGATGGCCCCTCCGACCAGTGGGCCGACCGCGACGGCCACGCCGATCGAGCCGCCGTAGATGCCCATGGCCACGCCCCGGTCGCGTCCGGCCGCGAACTCCTGGGCGATCAGCGCCAGCGAGACGGCGAACATGATCGCTCCCCCGACGCCCTGGAGCGCACGCGCGAGGTTCAGCGCGGTCGGGTCAGGGGCCAGTCCGCACAGCAGCGACGCGACCGAGAACACGATCAGGCCGAAGGCGAAGACGCGCCGGCGGCCCAGGCGGTCGGCCAGCGAGCCGGCCGTGAGCACGACGGCCGCCAGCGTCAGGGCGTAGGCGTCGACCACCCACTGCAGGTCGGTGAAGGACGATTCGAGGTCGCGCTGAATCTCGGGCAGCGCCGTGTTCACGACGGTGATGTCGAGCAGGAGCATGATCGTCGCCACGCTCACCGCCATGAGGGTCCACCACTTCCGGGCCATCGAACGTTTCCTTACGTCGGGGGCTATACTGTCAAGGCACCTTACCAGATCGTAAGGCTACCTGAATAATTCTGTCTCTTGGCTGACCAGCGTCCCCTACTCCCCCTCCTCGCCGAAGCCAAGGAGCTCGTGGTCAACGACCTCCACAGGCGTTTGCACGAGCAGGGCTACGACGAGATACGGCCCGCGCACGGGTGCGTCTTTCGCTTCATCGAGCCGACCGGCACGAGGCTAACCGTGCTCGCCGAGCAGTCGGGCCTCACCAAGCAGGCCGTCGGCGAGGTGGCCGACGACCTCGAGCGGCTCGGCTACGTGGAACGCTTGGCCGACCCGCTGGACGGCCGCGCCAAGCTGATCCGCCTGACCGACCGCGGCGCTCGCTCACGCGCGACCGCGGTGCGGATCATGGGCGAGATCGAGGCCGAGTGGGCCGAGCGCCACGGCGAGGACGCCGTGGCGACGCTGCGCGAGGTGCTCGAGGCCGTGACCGACGAGCGCGTACCCGCTTAGATCTTCAGGCGAGCGGTGCTCGGCCGGCCAGCGCTCGGCCTGCTGCTTCGCTAGGCGGGTACGGCGCCCTCGATGTAATCCACGATCTCCTGGACCGAGGAGCCCGGGGTGAAGACCTCGGCCACGCCGAGCTCCTTGAGCTCGGGTATGTCGTCGCTCGGGATCGTGCCGCCGACCACCAGCACCACGTCCTCGGCGTTCTGCTCCTCAAGCAGGCGGGCGATCTTCGGCACCAGGGTCATGTGGGCGCCAGAGAGGATCGAGAGCCCGACGGCGTTGGCGTCCTCCTGCAGAACCGTCTCCACGATCTGCTCGGGCGTCTGGTGCAGGCCGGTGTAGATGACCTCCATGCCGGCGTCGCGCAGGGCGCGGGCGATGATCTTCGCCCCGCGGTCGTGGCCGTCGAGGCCGGGCTTGGCCACCACCACACGGATCTTCCTGGAGTCCGCCATTGCGGCGAGCAGGATACCCGCGCCCTAACGTCGCGGGCGTGCCCCGCCGCGCCGCCCTGGTCGCCCTACTGGCCGCGGCGCTGGCCGGCTGCGGCGGCTCGGATGCCCTGCCCGCCGGATTCGAGACCGTGGTGCAGGACGACGCCCTGCTGCTCCACCGCCCCACCGAGCTCTCGCGGACCATCAGCACGTTGAGGACCCTCGGGGTGGACCGCGTGCGTATCAACGCCACCTGGTCCCAGATCGCCCCGAAGCCCGAGAGCGCGCGGCGCCCCGACTTCGACGCCACCGATCCCGACGACTACTCGCCCAAGGCCTGGCTCAACCTCGACCGGGCGGTGAAGGCCGTGACCGCCGGGGGGCTGCGGCCGATGGTCGACGTCGGCTTCTACGCGCCGCGCTGGGCCGGCGGGAGCAGGTCGCCCGACCCCGAGGAGCTGGCCGGCTTCGCCGAGGCGCTGGCCAGGCGCTATCCGCAGGTGCGGCTGTGGACCGTCTGGAACGAGCCGAACCACCCGTTCTTCATGCAGCCGCAATGGCGGGACGGCGTGCCGGTGGCCGCCCACACCTACCGGCGCATGCACGAGCTGGCCTCCGAGGTCATCAGGGGCGTGTCGGAGAACAACCACGTCCTGCTGGGCGGGCTGACCTCCATGGGCGGCGACGGGCGCGGGGCCGTCGCTCCGCTGCGCTTCCTGCGCGAGATGGCCTGCGTGGACTCCCGCCTGCGACCCCTTCGCCGCCCGCAGTGCGAGGACTTCCGCCCGCTCAAGGCCGACGGCTTCGCCATGCACCCCTATGTGCACCGCGAGCCGCCAACCGAGCCCCTCCCGAACCCCGACGACGTCGGCATCGCCGACCTCGGCCGCCTGTCGCGGCTGCTGGCCGCGCTCGCCGCGCGCGGACGCATCGAGGGCCGGCTGCCCGTCTACGTCACGGAGTTCGGCTACGAGACCGACCCGCCGGACCCGCGCCGCGGCGTCTCGCCGCCGCAGCAGGCCGCCTATCTGCAGCAGGCCGTGGGCGAGGCGCTGGCCCGACCCGACGTGCGCATGCACGCGCAGTTCCTGCTGCGCGACCTCGGCGACGACGGCCTCTACCAGACGGGTCTGGAGCTACCCGACGGCCGGCCCAAGCCGTCCCTGTTCAGCTTTCCCGTGTCTTTCGCAGTCCGGCGCGGCACCGGGCTGGGCCTGGTGCGCCCGGGGCGCGGGCGGCGCGAGGTGGCCATCGAGCGGCGCGTGCAGGGCGGAGCGTGGTCGGCGATCGCGCGCACCACCACGGACGCCGACGGCGTCGTGCGCCGGCCGGGCATGCAGCCGGGCACCTACCGGCTGCGCTGGGGGCGTAGCGCCTCGCTGCCGACCTCGTTTGGCCCGGGCGCGAGGGCCGGCCGCTGAACCTGTCGGCGCCGCGCAGCGGCCCTTGCCCCGGCCGCCGCTCCGCCTCGTGAGCTAGAAGACCGGGGTCTCGGTGTAGCTGCCGAAGACCTGCTGGAGCGACTCGATGATCTCCCCCTCGGTGCAGTGCGCACGGGCGCACTCGAGCAGCGGGTACATCAGGTTGCCCTCGCCCCCGGCCACGTCGCGCAGCTCGGCGAGCGCCCACTCGACCGCCTCGGTGTCGCGGCGCGCCCGCACGGCCTCCACGCGACCGATCTGCTTGCGCTCGAGCGCCGGGTCGATGCGGAGGATCGGGATGCCCTCCTCGTCGGTGTCGTGGAACTCGTTGACCCCGACGATGATCCGCTCGCCCTTGTCCACCTCGGTCTGGTACCGAAACGAGGCGTCGGCGATCTCGCGCTGCGGGAAGTCCTGCTTGACCGCCTCGACCATGCCGCCGAGCTCGTCGATGCGGCGGAAGTAGTCGTAGGCGGCCGCCTCCATGCGGTCGGTCAGCGCCTCGACGAAGTAGGAGCCGCCGAGCGGGTCGATGGTGTTGGCCACGCCCGACTCGTGCGCCAGGATCTGCTGGGTGCGCAGCGCGATGCGCACCGCCTCCTCGGTGGGCAGGGCCAGCGCCTCGTCGTAGGAGTTGGTGTGCAGCGACTGCGTGCCGCCGAGCACCGCCGACAGGGCCTCCAGCGCGGTGCGCACCACGTTGTTGAAGGGCTGCTGGGCGGTGAGCGATACGCCGGCGGTCTGGGCGTGGCAGCGCATGAGCAGCGAGCGCTCGTCCGTGGCGCCGTAGGTCTCGCGCATCTCGCGCGCCCAGATTCGCCGGGCCGCGCGGTACTTGGCGATCTCTTCGAAGAAGTCGATGTGGGCGTTGAAGAAGAAAGACAGGCGGGGCGCGAAGGCGTCGACGTCGATGCCGCGGGCCATCGCCTCCTCCACGTAGGTGAAGCCGTCCTTGAGCGTGAAGGCGAGCTCCTGCTGGGCGGTCGAGCCGGCCTCGCGGATGTGGTAGCCCGAGATCGAGATCGGGTGCCAGCGCGGCATGTTCTGCGAGCAGTACTCGACCATGTCGGTGACCATCCGCATGGCGGGGTCGACCGGGAAGCACCACTCCTTCTGGGCGATGTACTCCTTGAGGATGTCCGTCTGGATCGTGCCGCCGAGGGCCTCGGGTGGGATCTCCTTCTTCTCGGCCGCGACGACGTAGAAGGCGAGCATCAGCGCGGCGGGAGCGTTGATGGTCATCGAGGTGGTGACCTCGCCGAGGTCGATGCCCCCAAAGAGCGTCTCCATGTCGTCGAGGGTGTCCACGGCCACGCCCTCGCGGCCGACCTCGCCCTCGCTCTTGGGGTGGTCGGAGTCGTGTCCCATCAACGATGGCATGTCGAACGCCGTCGAGAGGCCCCCCTGGCCGTGCTTGAGCAGGTAGTGGAAGCGCTCGTTGGTCTCCTCGGCGGTGCCGAAGCCGGCGAACTGGCGCATCGTCCACAGCCGGCCGCGGTACATCGACGGGTAGACCCCGCGCGTGTAGGGGTACTCGCCGGGGAGCCCGATCTCGTCGGGGTCGGGCAGGTCGTCGGCGGTGTAGAGCGGCTCGACCGGCTCGCCGGAGATCGTGGAGAAGAGAGCGTCGCGCTCGGGCTTGCGGCCGTAGGTCTCCTCGCGCCAGCGGTCGACATCTGTGGTGGGCCGGACCGGGGTTGCCATGCGAGCTACAGCGTAAGGCTCAGACCCTGCCCAGGGTAGGTCTCGTCCAGCCGCCGCCGCCAGGCGCTCGTCGAGCCCGGCGATCAGCACGGGGTCAGGCATGCACGCCCCGGGCGGCCAGCTGCTCCCGCAGGCGCAGCACGGCGAGGTCCTTGGCCTTGGCCTCGAACATCGCGTCGAACTCGAGCCCCCGCGCGGTGTTGCGCAGGAAGCCCTCGAAGGCCAGCGGATCGACCAGGTCGGCGTGGTTGCGCAGGTCGGGCAGTACGAGCTTGCGCTCGACCCGCCGGCCGACCTTCTTCTTGCGCTCGGTCACGTCCAGGCGCGGCGAGGAGAAGTGAATCTTCGGACGCATGCCCTCCGGCCAGGTGGCCAGGGCCAGCTCGAGCGCCTCTCGGTCGGGGACCCCCTCGGGGTCGTGGCAGTGGTGGTGAAGGATGTCCCAGACCACCGGCACGCCGAGCCGCCGCGCCAACGGCAGCACGTCGACGAGCGCGTACGTCCGGTCGTCGTTCTCGATCACCAGGCGCCGTCGTGCGGCCTGTGACAGGCGCTCGAAGCCCGCCGCGAAGCGCTCGGCGCCCGCCTCGTTCCCGCCCGCCCGGCCGCCCACGTGCAGCACGATCACCGACTCGGGCGGCAGCTCCATCGCCTCCATCAGGCCCGCGTGGACCTCCAGCTCGGCCACCGCCACGGACACCGTGTCCGGGTTCTCGGAGTTGAGGACGGTGTACTGGCCCGGGTGGGTGGAGAGGCGGATGCCCAGCTGGCGAGCGCGGGCGCCCGTGGCGGCGAGCCGCTCGGCGCACTCCTCGATCTGGCCGTGGAACTGCGGCAGGTCCGGGTGGCTCGCGTAGGGCGCCAGCGAGCTGGCCATGCGGTACATCCGCAGGTCGTTGCGGTCGAGGTAGTCGAAGACCGCGTTCAACCGATCGAGCGAGACGCTCAGGTGCGGCCCGGATTGCCAGCGGCGAGTGTCGTGCGAGGGCAGGCCGCCCTCGCCCAGCACCTTGACGGCGAAGCCGAGTCTCAGACGCCCGTGCGCCCGCGCGGGCTCTTGGGCGAGCTCCGCGGGTTGCCGCGCTTGCCGGCGCGCGAGCGGACCACGAAGAACAGCACCGCGAGCACCACCAGAAAGGCGAGGGCGATGCCGATGATGACCCCGATCGCCCCGCCACCGGGATCGTCCCCGCGACCGCCGGGAGCCTCCGGTTGGTTCTGGGCGATGAGGATCGCCGCTCCGCTCAGCGAGAGGTAGGCCCTGTCGAGCATCGTCTCGGCCTCTACCCCGCCCCGTCCGCGATCAATCGTCGTCGTCATCAGGGTCGCCGTCGGTGCCGAAGAAGCCCCCCGCGCACCCGCGCACCGCGCGGCACTCGGACCGCTTCGTCGAAGAGCCTGCGCCGTGTCGCTTGTCAATACCCGGGCTACGTGGCCCAGGAATGTGAATGCCTACTCGTCCTCGGAGTCCTCGTCGGCAAGCGGGTTGCCCGCAGCCTCCTCGACGGTCTGCTGCTCGCCGGTGCCGAACGGGCCCGGGGCGTCGGAGTGCTGCTCGGTGTCCCACATGCTGGAGCTCTCCTCCTCGTCGGCCTGGACGGGCTCCTGCTCCTCGCCGCGCTCGGCCTGCGCGCCCTTTCCCTTGCCGTCCTCGGTGTCGTGCTCGCGCTCGCTCATGGCGCTCGTCTACCCCCAGCCCAGGAGGCTGAACCGCCGCCTGGGACGCAGGCGGGCGGCCAGATAGCCGCCCCCGCCCCCGAGCAGCGCCACCCCGGCCGCCGCGCCGGCGATGCGCAGCCGCCGGCCCAGCTTGTCGAAGCGCATGATGCGCCAGCCCTCGGCCCGCGCCACCTCCTCCAGCGCGCGGTCGGGGTTGACCGCCACCGGGTTCCCGACGGCCCGCAGCATGGGCAGATCGGACTCGGAGTCCGAGTAGGCGTAGGACGCCGCGAGGTCGATGCCCTGCTGCTCGGCCAGCTCGCGGATCGCGGCCGCCTTGCCCTCGCGGTAGGTGAAGTGGCCCTCGGGGCGGCCGGTGTAGACACCGTCGCGGACCTCGGAGCGGTTGCCGATCCCGCCGTCGAGGACCAGCACGTCGGCCAGGGTCTCGGCCAGCTCGTGCGAGGCGGCAGTGACCACGTAGGCCAGCCGCCCGGCGTCCTGGTGGTCGTGGGCCTCCTGCAGCACCTGCGGGTAGACCGCCGGCAGCACGCCGGCCAGCACCTGCTGGCCCATGCGCATGAGGTCCACTTGGCGCTGCCCGGTAATCGCCTCCGCGATCCGCTCGCGCAGGACGTCGGTGCTCTCGTCGGTGGACCCCTCCAGCCGGAAACGGATGTTGGCCAACACGTCGCGCGCCATCTGACGGCGCGAGATCAAGCCGTTGCGGTACGCGGCACGGGCGAAGTGGAGGGCGCTCGAGCCCTCGATCAGGGTCTTGTCGAGATCGAAGAAGGCGGCCGCGCGAGCGGCCGGCGCAGCGCCTCCTCCTCCGTCGCTCACCTGCCGCGCAGGCTTCGCTCCCTGCATCCTGGTCCTGCTTGGCCGTCGCGGCGCGAGCTACGCGCCATTCACTTCGACGATCACCGCGTCGCCCTGGCCGCCGCCCGAGCAGATGGCCGCGACGCCGAGCCCGCCGCCGCGGCGGCGCAGCTCGTGCGTGAGCGCACCGAGGATGCGCGCGCCGCTGGCGCCTATCGGGTGCCCGAGCGCGATCGCCCCGCCGTTGACGTTCACCTTGCTGTCGTCGATGCCGAGCATGCGCATGGAGTTGACGGCCACTGAGGCGAAGGCCTCGTTGATCTCGAAGAGGTCGATGTCGTCGACGCTCAGGCCGGCTTTCTCGAGCGCGAGCTTGGTGGCGTTGGCCGGCGTGCGCGCGAGGTAGGGGAAGTCGTCGGCGACGGCGGCCTGGGCGATGATCGTGGCGAGCACCTGCTTGCCGTTGGCCTTGGCCCACTCGTCGCTGGAGAGCACCAGCGCCCCGGCGCCGTCGTTTACGCCGGGCGAGTTGCCCGCGGTGTGGGTCCCCTCCTTGCTGGCGATACCGGGGAGCTTGGCGAGGGTTTCCAGCGAGCCCTCCCGCCGCGGCGCCTCGTCGACGTCGACCACCTCCTCGGACTTCTTGGACTTCACCGTGACCGGGACGATCTCCTCGGCGAGACGCCCCTCGTCGGTGGCCTCGACGGCGCGCTCGTGGCTGCTCAGCGCGTACTTGTCGAGGTCCGCGCGGGTCATCTCGAGCTCGTCGCCGACCTCGGTGGCCTCCAGCGCCATCTGCTTGCCGGTGAAGGGGTTGGTGAGCCCGTCGTGGGTCATCGCGTCGAGCGCCTTGACGTCGCCCATGCGATAGCCGAAACGAGCGTTCGGCAGCAGATACGGGGCCTGGGACATGGACTCCATGCCGCCCGCGACACCCACGTCGAGGTCGCCCGCGCGCACCGACTGGTCGAGCATCCCGGCCGAGCGGAGTCCCGAGGCGCACACCTTGTTCACGGTCTCGCTCGAGACCTCTTTCGGGATGCCGCCCTTGATCTGGGCCTGGCGAGAGGGGATCTGCCCCTGTCCGGCCTGGAGCACCTGTCCGAAGGCGACGTGCTGCACCTCGTCGGGCTTTACCTCGGCGCGCTCGAGAGCGGCCTCGATGACCTTCCCGCCGAGTTCGGTGGCGTCGAGCGATGAGAGGCCTCCGCCGAGCTTGCCGAAGGGGGTGCGGGCGGTGCCGAGGATGACGGTCTTGGGCATGGCCGAGAGGCTACCCATACACTGCCGCGCCTCATGCCCACTGCCGTCCGCGCCCGCAGCGGCGCCCCCGAAGAGACCTCGGCCGACACCCGCGTGGTGCCCCTGTTCGAGGGCGAGTCCCTCCCGGGCGACCTCCAGGCGCTGGTCGAGTCGGGCGAGGCAAAGGCCGCCCTTCGCAAGCTCGCGGTCACCCACGAGGACGACCGCCGGGTGATCGTCGTCGGCCTGGGCAAGCGCGACGAGCTCGATCCCGAGAAGGCCCGTGTGGCCGCGGCGGCCGTGGCCGGCCGCGCGAGGGAGCTGGGCGCCGCGTCTCTGTCCTGGGACGCCCCCGAGGGCACGGCCGCCGCCGTGGTCGAGGGCACGCTGCTGGCGCTCTACAGGTTCGACCGCTTCAAGACCTCGAACGACGACGCTGACGACGACGGCATCGCCTCTCTGGAGGTCAACGGCGACGAGGGCGAGGTCTCAGCCGCGCGGGTCACCGCCGAGGCGCAGAACCGCGCCCGCGACCTACAGAACCTGCCCTCCAACGTGGCCACGCCGACCTTCCTGGCCGAGCGGGCGGGGGAGATCGCCGAGGAGCACGAGTCGCTGGAGGTCGAGCTCATGGACGGCGAGGCCATCATCTCGCGCGGCATGGGCGCCTTCGCCTGCGTGGCCCAGGGCACCTACGCCGAGCCGCGGCTGATCGTCCTGCGCTATGAGGGCGGCGGTTCGGGCCCGCACCTCGGCTTCGTGGGCAAGGCCGTGACCTTCGACACCGGCGGGATCTCGATCAAGCCCGCGGCGAAGATGCACGAGATGAAGTTCGACATGTCCGGCGGGGCGGCCGTGCTGGAGTCGGTAGCCGCCATCGCCGAGCTCGGGCTTCCGGTGCGCATCACGGCCGTCGTGCCGGCCACCGAGAACATGCCGAGCGGGCGCTCGGTCAAGCCCGGCGACATCGTCACCGCGATGAACGGCAAGACGATCGAGGTCAACAACACCGACGCCGAGGGCCGCCTGATCCTCGCCGACGCCCTCGCTTACGCCGTGGAGCAGGGCGCAGAGCGGATCGTCGACCTGGCCACACTCACCGGCGCGATCATCGTCGCGCTCGGCTCGACCTTCGCCGGAGTCTTCTCCAACGACGACGAGTGGTGCGCTCAGGTGGAGGAGGCGATGGGCGCGACCGGCGAGCTGGGCTGGCGCCTCCCCCTGCACCCCGAGATCTTCGAGATCACCAAGGGCCAGTACGCCGATCTCACCAACGCCGCCGCCGAGCGCAAGGCCATGTCCTCCTACGCCGCGGAGTTCCTGCGCCAGTTCGTCGACGACACCCCGTGGGTGCACCTCGACATCGCCGGCACCGCCTGGGGCCTCGGACGGCCCTACGTCGGCAAGGGTGCGTCGGGCTTCGGCGTGCGCCTGCTGGTGGAAGTGGCGAAAAGCGCCACTTAGCAGGCAAGAAAGCGCTCTGTGATCTCCGTCACAGAGGGTTTGAGATGGGCCGGACCTGGCTACCGTAAGTCAAGTAGTCGCAATCTGGCCCTTGCGTAGAGCCCTGCGCGCCTAGTCGAAGCGGGGCTGCGGACCGCCCCCGAAGTCTCGGTGGTTCGCCGCACGGAGCCTCTGTCTGGAGGTTGATTCATCTGATTCCCAAGCGAACCCTTGCCGTATGTGCGTGCACGCTCGGCGCCGGTGCCGGCGCCTCTGCTGCGCTCGCGGCCGAAAACCAGAAGAAGGACCCTGCCGAGGGACCCGTTGTCGAAGCGCTGGTCCCGGTGGTCGACGAGCAGCTCGTGCCGCCGTCCGGCCGGCCCACCAAGGGCCTGCAGGACCACTACCTCGAGCTGCACAAGGAGGCCCGCGAGGACGGCGTCAAGCCGGGCCGCAACGTCATCAAGGACGGCGTCAAGGAGCGCGACGGCGACGTCCGCCTCGCCAACGCGCGCGACGTCAAGGAGTCGGTACGCGTGCTCAAGCGAATGACCGCTCCGACGCCCGGGGCCGCCCAGGAGGGCTCTGCCACTCAGACCGCCGGCGGCGCCGCCGGCGGTGCCGCAAGCCCGCAGCTCGAGTCAATCGCCGCCTGCGAGTCGGGCGGTGATCCGAGCGCCGTCGGTGGCGGCGGTCAGTACCGCGGCAAGTACCAGTTCTCGCGCGAGACCTGGGCGTCCGTCGGTGGTAGCGGCGATCCGGCCGCGGCCTCCGAGGCCGAACAGGACAAGCGGGCCTCCCAGCTGCTCTCTCAGGGCGGCGCGGGCCAGTGGCCCGTGTGCGGCGGGTAGGTCGAGAGCCCTACCCGCGCTCGCGCTCCGCGCGTTCGTCGTGGCGGCCGCGGTCGTCGCCGCCCTCCGGGCGGTTGGCTCGGCCGCGGTCGCCGGGCTGGTCCGCGCCTTGGTGTTCGCCCTGACCGCGGTCATGCCCGCCGCCGGGCTGCGGGACGTTCACCTCGGCGTCCTCGTCGGCGTCCGGGTCTACACGGTTGGCCTCCTCATGGCGCTCGCGCGCCTCGCGGCTGACGGTCTCGGCCTGGGCCTTCGCCTGCTCGGCTGACGCCTGCTCCCGGCGGGCGCGCGCGGCGCGCTCGTCGGCTTCGGCGGCCTGCTCCTCGGCCTTGGCCGTGTGCACGGCGGCCTCGCGACGGATCTCCTTGGCCTCGCCCCGACGCTGCTCGTGCTTGCGCTCCCTCTGCTTCTTACCGAGGAACGCAACCAAGGCGATGATGACGATCGCCACGACGACGATCGCGATGATTACTCCTATGGACATCTCGGGTCTCCTTCCCTCTGCGGGCTGGTTACCCGCTCGCTAGTCGTTCGATACTTCCTCCCCCTCCATCTCGGCCAATTCCCGCTTGAGCACCTTGCCGGTGGCGTTACGGGGGAGCTCGTCCAGAAAGACGATCTCGCGCGGGACCTTGTAGCCGGCGAGGTTCTTCTTGACGTAGCCCTTGAGGTCCTGCTCGGAGGGCTTCTTGGAGCCCTCGGCCACCACGAAGGCCCGCAGGCGCTGGCCGAATTCGTCGTCGTCGACGCCGATCGCGGCCACGTCGGCTACGCCCTGGTGGCGCGAGAGCATGTCCTCGACCTCCTTCGGGAAGACGTTCTCGCCGCCCGAGACGATCATCTCGTCGTCGCGGCCCTCGACGAACAGGCGCCCGCTCTCGTCGAAGCGGCCCACGTCGCCGGTCGCCATCAGACCGTCGATCTCGTCCTTCGAGCCGCCGCCCGTGTAGCCCTCGAACAGCATCTCGTTGCCCACGAAGATGCGGCCGGTCTCCCCCGTCGGCACCTCGCGGCTCTCCTCGTCGAAGAGCTTGACCAGGGTGCCCCGCGGCGGGCGTCCCGACGTGCCCGGCGCCGCGCGCATGTCGGCCGGCGTGGCGATCGTGGCCCAGGCCACCTCGGTAGAGCCGTAGAGGTTGTAGAGGTTGTCGCCGAAGGTGTCCATCCACGAAACGGCGAGGTCACCCGGCAGCGCCGAGCCGCTCGCGGCGACCACGTTCAGCGAGCTCACGTCGTACTTGCGCAGCGTCTCCTCGGGCAGGTCGAGTATGCGCTGCAGCATCACCGGCACCACCGCCAGCGAGTAGCACTGATGCTTGCTGACCTCGGCCAGGCACGCCTCGGGGTCGAACTTGCGCCGCAGCACGTAAGTGGAGCCAAGGAAGAGCCCGAGCGTGAAGTGAGCGAAGCCCCAGGAGTGGAAGAGGGGGGCAGCAATGTGCGTGGTCTGCTCGGCCTTGAGCGGGATCTTGGCGAAGAGGGAGACCGCCGGGTCCAGCGACTCCGCGTTGCCGCGTGAGGCGCCCTTTGGCGTCCCCGTGGTGCCCGAGGTGAGGATGATCGCCCGGCCCTCGCGCTCAGGCGGCACCGGTTCCTCCGGGTCGCCCTCGGCGATCAGGTCCTCCAGGGTCGGGTCTGCGGGGTCGTCGGTGTCGCTCCAGGCCACGAAGCGCTTGCGGCGCCGGCCCGCATCCTCGATCAGCTCGGCGAACTCCTCGTCGTAGATGATCGCCCTCGGCTTCTCGCGGTCAGCCACCTCGGCGAGCTGGGGACCGGAGAAGGCGGTATTCATGTACAGCGAGTCGGCGCCCAGCTTGGACACGGCGACGGTCGCCTCGATGAAGTAGCGATGGTTGCGAGCCATGATCGCCACGCCATCGCCCTCGCCGATGCCGGCGTCCGCGAGCGCCGACGCCAGCCGGTTCGTGCGCTCGTTGACCTCCTTGAAGGTCAGCGACCCCAGCTCGTCGATGATGCTCGTGCGGTCGGGATAACGAGCGACGCCGGAGAGGTAGCCCGCCGCCGGGCTGCGTCCCCAGCGCGCGAGCGCGGTGGCCACGCGCAGCAGCCGGTCCGGGCGGATCGGTTTGACGATCCCGGCCTGGATCAGCACGCCGAGACTGCCGAGGTTGTAGGTCACGAGGTCGATCGGGCCCCGCTTGAGATCGTCGGTCACGCCCCCTCCCCCTTCCAGTTCTCTTTTCAGCTTCTCCAGCGACCGCTTCAGGTGCCCCGAGACGATCGGTGCCGACAGGCGGTCGGATACGGCGGCCAGCAGCCCGCCGGGCGCCCCGTACTGAAGGCGAAGGGTCACCCGGGTGGTGCCGTCGTCGTTCTCACGCAGGCGCCAGCGGCCGCGCTGGTCGATGCCGGTCACACTCGTCCACGCGAGGTCGCGCCGGGGCTCGAACTCGACCAGCTCGACGAGGCCGCCGACGTCGGCCGAGCCCACGTGCATGCGCATCTCGTAGCGGCTGCCCCGTCCCGGCTCGTCCTCGTCGCCGCCCTCGGCCTCGAAGCGCGTGATGCCCGACATCAGGCGCGGGTAGTTGCTCGGGTCGTGCACCAGCTCCCACACCGCGTCGCGCGGCGCGTCGACGTCGATCTTCTCCTCGATCCTCAACCGATTACCGGGAGCCTGCGCTCGCTCTGGAGCCCGTCGAGGGCGCGCTGCATCTTCTCCATGATGTCGTCGTAGACCTCGTCGACGTCGGGGTCGTTCCCGTAGCTCTCGCGCAGGTGCATGGGCTCGAGCACCTGCTGGGTGATCTTGGCCGGCAGCGGCCAGTGGCCGAGCATGTCGCCGATGTTGAGACCCCAGGGGATCGCCAGCGAGATCGGCAGCACCTTCAGCCGGAAGGCCTTGTCGAGCGCAAGCAGCTTGGCCAGGCGCTCGCCGCGGCTGAGAAACAGCGCGGTTTCCTGGCCGCCCGCAGAGACCACGGGCACGAGGGGCACGTCCTTCTCCAGCGCCAGGCGGATGAAGCCCTTGCGGCCGCCGAAGTCGACCCGCCCCGCATCCCAGCTGGGGCGGTGCACCTCGTAGTCGCCGCCCGGGTAGACGAGCAACGCCGCCCCGTCGTCCAGCGCCCGGTTGGCGTTGTCGGGATTGGCCGCGACCGTGCCGAACTTCCGCAGACGCCCCAGCCCGGGCATGCTGAGCACGAGGTTGTGGGCCAGCTGGTAGAAGTGGCGCTCCACGCCGAAGTAGGTGTTGAACGCCAGCGTGAAGACCGTCGTGTCGGGGGTCATGTTGCCGCCTGAGTGGTTGCCCACCAGCAGCACGGGGCCCTTCGCGGGGATGTTCTTGAGCCCGCGCACCTCGGCGCGGAAGTAGAGGCTCGCGAACAGCCACAGGCCCGGCAGCTGCTCGCGGATGTAGTCGGGGTCGCGTTCGTCGAGGTCGCCCTTGGGCACTCGGGCCTGCGCCTCCTTGGCGATCGACGCGATCACGCCGGAGACCATCGACGCCAGGCCCTTCGGCGACGTGGGCGGACCGCCCCCGTTCGGGCTCGACCCGTCCGCGCTCGCGCCGTTGCTGCTGGCCGGGACGCGCTGCGTTCGCCTGCGTGCTTCGCTCAAGACGTTCCCTCCGTTTGCAGGAGGAAGTGTCTCACGCGGCCTTCCGCTGGGAGGCCGACACGATCGGCGGCCAGGCGGTGGGCGGGCCCGTCGGGCGGCTCAGCTTGTGGGGCTCGCCCTGCGGGAGCCCCGCGAGCAGCTCCTGGGCCTCGGGCGCCTCCAGCTGGCGGCCCACCGTCTCGATCGCCGTCTCGACCATCTCGTGGCGCCGGCGCCCGCTCATCAGGTTGCTGCCCATCACAGCGAGGTCGTCGGCGTCGGGCTGGATCAGGAGCACCTCCGCTCCACCGGCCCTGACCTTCTTGGCCTCGCTGCCGAGTCGCCGCCCCGACAGGCCGCGGGCTCGACCCGCGACCAGCGCAGCCGGCGTGCGGGCCGCCGCGCGCGCCAGCGAAGAAGTCGGGTTCAGACAGATCACGAGGTCGAGGCCCTCGCCCTTGAGCAGGTCGAGGTTGGACCCCGAGCAGACCCCGCCGTCCACATAGCAGCGGTCGCCGATCCTCACCGGGCGGTAGAAGCCCGGGATGGCGCAGGAGGCCGCCACGGCCTTGCTGAGCTCGGCCTCCGGGGCGCCGTCGCGGCCGAAGGCGACGCGCCTTCCGGTCCGGGTGTCGGTGGCTACGACCCAGAAGGAGGGGTGCTCCACCCAGCCGCCCGGCACAGCCCGGCCGACGACCTCCTCGAGGTGCTCGGTCGAGATGACCCCGGCCGGCAGCCAGCCCGTGATCAGCTGCAGCGGGGTGTGGCGCATGGGGCGGCGCAGCGTGGTCATCGCCATCCGCAGCGAGCTGGGACCCGGGCGGGGAAGCCCCCTGTGGAGCCGGAAGACCGCGCCGCCGGAGCGATCGGCGTCCGCGGCAGGGCGCCCGTCGGGGCCCTCGAGCCCCTCGAAGGTCTCGCCCGCCGAGTGGGCGACCATGAACCACGGCGGCACGCCCGCCGCGGCGAAGGCGCCGATCACCGACCCCGCCGAGGTGCCGACGATGCGGTCGGCACTGCCGGGGTCCCAGCCGGTATGGCGGGCG
The DNA here is from genome assembly GCA_035296565.1 of Thermoleophilaceae bacterium. Classification (GTDB taxonomy): domain Bacteria; phylum Actinomycetota; class Thermoleophilia; order Solirubrobacterales; family Thermoleophilaceae; genus JACCZR01. The sequence goes on along the minus strand of DATHAQ010000012.1, from coordinate 34,986 downwards.
ACGGCCTCGAGGCCGCCGGTGAGCCACGCCCCACCTAGCACGCCACCCGCTCCGAGAACGAGTCCTACCTTCATCAGCCCAGCATCAACTGCCCAGGTTACCGGCGGTCAACACATCCGGGCCGCCGTGTCAGGTCCCCATTTCGGGGTAAAGCGGCTGGCGTGAAGGCACTCGCCGCCCTCGCTTTGGCCGCCTTGGTGCTCACTGGTTGTCGGATCCCTCAGGACACGGACGGCACCACCGATCGAATCCGCCGCGACGGCGTCCTGCGCGCCGGCATCTCGGAGAGCGACCCGTTCGTGGTCCTCGAACCGGGCAAACCCCCCGCGGGCGCCGAGGTGCGGCTCTTGGAGCGTTTCGCTCGCACGCTGGGCGCGCGCGTGGAGTGGATCGAGGGCTCGGAGGAAGAGCACGTCGATGCCCTCAGGGAGGGCTCGATCGACGTCATGGCCGCCGGGCTGACCAGCAAGTCGCGCTGGAAGAAGGAGGTGGCCTTCACCCGTCCGTACCTGACCACCGAGACGGTGGTGGGCGTGCCTGTAGGCGCCTCGTACCCCACGGACCTCGCCAACGTGCGCGTCTCCGCGGAGGAGGGCAACGAGGCGGTCGGCCTGGCCGAGCGCAAGACGAACGCCCTGGTGGCCCCGGTCGACGAGCTGAAGCCCGGCGGCCCGGCGGCCGTCGGCGACTGGCTGCTCGGTGACCTCCGGCTCATGCCCCTGACCGTGCTCAAGAAGGACAAACACGTGATGGCGGTCAAAAACGGCGAGAACGAGCTGCTGGTGAGGCTCGAGCGGTTCCTGCTGAACCGCGAGGGCGAAGCCCGCCGGCTGGTCGACGAGGAGGGCAAACCGTGAGCGGCGGCGGCGCGTCCCGAACGTTCGAGCTCCCCGAGCAGCTGCAACCGGTGATGAAGCAGGCCAAGCGCCTGGAATGGCTGACGCTCGTCTACATGCTGTCGGCGGTCATCTTCGTCGGCCTCACGCTCGGCCAGTCGCAGGCGATGAAGGCTGCGTGGATCGACGACCTGCTCGGCTTCCTGCCGCCGGCCGCCTTCCTGATCGCCTCGCGGTTCCGCGAGCGGACCGCGAACGGCAAGTTCCCCTGGGGACAGCACCGCGCGGTCTCGATCGCGTACCTCGCGGCGGCCGTCGCCCTGCTCTTCATGGGCCTCTACGTCTTCTTGGACTCGGCCATCAAGCTGGTCTACCTCGAGCACGCTCCCATCGGCGTGATCCCGCTCTTCGGCCACGAGGTGTGGCTGGGCTGGATCATGCTCGTCGCGCTGGCCTGGAGCGGCGTCCCGCCGGTGTTCCTGGGCATCCGCAAGCGCAAGCTCGCCGACCAGCTCCACGACAAGGTCCTCTACGCCGACGCCGAGATGAACCGGGCCGACTGGATGACCGTGGCGGCGGCGATGCTCGGAGTGATCGGTATCGGCCTGGGCCTGTGGTGGGCGGACTCCGTGGCCGCGCTGTTCATCGCCCAGGACATCATCCGCGACGGCTGGCGCAACGTTCGCGCCGCGACCCACGATCTGATGGACGCCCGTCCCCGGCGTCACGACAACTCCGAGTACCACCCGATCGCCGAGGAGATGGAGCGGGAGGCCGAGTCGCTGCCGTGGGTGCGAGAGGCCGTCGTGCGCCTGCGCGAGGAGGGCCACGTGTTCGCCGGCGAGGTGCAGGTGATCCCCGAGGACGAAACCGAACTCGTCGAGCGCCTTGACGAGGTCGCCGACCGCCTGCTCGGCCTCGATTGGAAGGTCCACGACTTGGTCATCGTGCCCGTGACCGAGATCGACGTCCCCGAGCCCAGCGAGGCGGGCGACTAGGTGCCGTTCGATGACGGGTCCCTCCAGACTTCCTTGCGCCAGGGCGGCTTGATGCCGGGATCCAGCGGCCGATAGCCAGGCTTGCCCACGCGCTCGAGCGGCACCAGCCGGATCCCGTCCGCGGTCGTCGTGCGCTCGCGCAGGTTCACCCCGGGCAACTTGCGCCGGCTTCCGTTCAGCGGGATGTGACCGGCGTGGCTTCCCCTCGACACGCGCGTCCAGCCCGTCCAGCGCGTCCAGCGGTTGGTGCAGCGCTTGCAGCCCTTGTAGCCGTGGTGTGACGAGGCGCGCACGAAGGTGCGCCCGTCGCGCTCTACCCGCACTTGGTAGCTCTCCCAGTCGTCGTGGTGGTAGCCGGGGTAGCGGCCCGCCGCCCGGAGCGCGGGGCTCAGGTTCCAGAGCTTGTCGCTAGCCAGGACCGTCGAGTTCGAGTCCGGGTAGTAGAACCAGTACTGGATGTAGGTACGCCCGCCGCGGCGCACGACGTGTGTGAAGACGGGGGCTTGCCGGCCGGCCTCCGTGCGGTGGGCATCCAGCCGCCGGTCGTTCGGCGTCTGCGAGCAGGCCCGTCTTCGGCACTCGCGGTAGTCGACCGGGATCGAGGGCTCGCCCGGCTCGTAGACGACGTCCGGCGCCAGCTCGCGCACCCGCTCCGCGTTCCTCTTCCCGTATGCGCGCGCGAGTTGAGCGTCGCCGTCGTCGCAGCCGCCCTTGATCGCGCACACGATGCGGTGCGTGAGAAAGCCGCCGAACGAGCGCCCGTTGACCGACGGGACGACGGCGGCGAGCGCGCCCAGCGCCAGGGCGAGGAAGAGCACCAGCCCGGTCCACTCGATTGTCGTCTGGCCACGCTCGCACCGCACGGCGTCGATGCTCCGCCGCAGCGACGCATGGGTGGGTCACGTGTGTGAAAAGGGGGAGAAAACCGCCTGGGCGGCCGCGGCCCAGCCGAAACAAACGCTCAGGCGGCTGAGCGATTTCCCAGAGGGGTACCGCTGCTCGGCGGGCCAGCGAAAACCGCGGGGCCGGCGGCTGTCCCAAGGCGACCGGAACGGCAGGAGGCGGGAAGGGGGGCGCCGTCGGCGACAGGCTGGGGGGACCGCGGGGCCCGACCGAAAAAACGCTCAGGCGGCTGAGGGTTTTTCGAGAGGGGGGGACCGCCGTTCGGCGCGGGGGTCGGCGCTCAACGCGCCCGCTAGCGCCCCGGTCGCGCCACCTCGAGCGTGTCGAGCGCCTGGTCGCAGGCCTCCATCACCGTGCTGCGCCGGCCTGGTTCGAACTGACAGTTGATCTGGTACTCGTCGCGGCCCTGGAAGAGGAAGATCGAGCGGCTGCGCACGCCCGAGAGTGACCTGATCGGGAACTCGTACTCGAAGCCCGGCAGGCCCGCGACGGTCACGCGCTTGCCGGAGGGGGCGGGCTCGGAGCTCAGCTGCCTCACGACTCCGTCGAGCACCGATCTGGTGAAGCCGATGTTGGCCTCGGTGACGCTCGTTTCCTGCTCGTACTTGGAGACGGCGATGCCGTTCTTGTCGTCGATCGCGAGGCTGATCTTCTCGTCGGAGTTGCCCTCGGGCACGTCGCGGCGGGAGAACCCGCTCGGGTAGTCGAACCGGATGCTGAACTCGGGCTCTTCGAAGGTCTTGTCGCCGGAGGCGCCGGCCGCCACGAACACGATCAGGGCGAGCGCCAGCACGGCGAAGATGGCGGCGCCCGCCACCAGCGCTATCACCGGCCCGCGCCGGCGGCGCGCAGGGGGCGGCGGCGGAGCCGCGCTTCCCTGCACGTGCTCGGTCCACTGCTGCCCGTCCCACCAGCGCTGCTGTGCAGCGTTCCACGGGTCGGGGTGCCAACCGGGCCCCTCCGCCACTACGAGCCACTCCAGAAGTTGTTGGGGGTGAGGCGGGCGAACTCACGCAGCCAGGGCGCCTTCAGGATCCCCTTGGTCAGCTGGGCACCGGCCTTCGAGCGCGTCTCGGTGCCGCGGCCCACGGAGGCGGAGATCCCGCTGCGAGGGCCCGGGAAGCGGTGGTGCAGCGGTTCCGAACCGGCAGCCTCCTGCAGCGCCCGCCCGATCACCAGCCGCTGGATCTCGCTGGTGCCCTCGAAGATCGTGTAGAGCTTGGCGTCGCGGTACCACTTCTCGGCGGGCTTGTCGCGCACGTAGCCGTAGCCGCCGCAGACCTGGACCGCCAGCTCGCTGGCTCGCACCGCGGTCTCGGAGGCCTTGAGCTTCGACATCGAGCCCTCGCCGTGCTGCCAGGGCACCTTCTCGGCCGCCATCCACGCCGCGCGCCAGGTGAGAAGCCGCGCAGCGTCCAGGTCGGCAGCGACTTCGGCCAGCTGGAAGGAGATCCCCTGCTTCTCGATGATCGGCTCGCCGAACGCCTCGCGCTCGGCGGCGTAGTCGCGAGCAAGCTCGAGCGAGGCCCGGGCGATGCCCAGCGCCTGCGCGGCGACCATCGGCCGGGTCTGCTCGAAGGCGCCCAGCGTGGGCGAGCTACTCGCGTCGCTCTCGCGGGCCTTCTTCAGGCGGTTCTCGAGCGCCGAGTAGCCGCCGAGCAGGTGGTCGCCGGGGATGCGGCAGCCCTCGAAGCGCAGCTCGGCGGTGTGCGAGGCGCGGCAGCCCAGCTTCTCGAGCTTGCGGACCATCTCCAGGCCCGGCGTCCCGCCCGGCACCACGAACAGCGCCTGCCCGCGGTGGCCGAGCTCGGGGTCGACGGTCGCGTTGACCACGTGCACATCCGCGATGCCGCCGTTGCCGATCCAGATCTTGTGCCCGTCGAGCACCCACTCGTCGCCGTCGCGCGTGGCTGTGGTCCGAAGGTTCTTGACGTCGCTGCCGCCCTGGGGCTCGGAGATGCACAGCGCGGCGAGCTTGAGGTCGCCCGGCTTCCCGAAGCAGTTCGGCGCCCAGCGCAGCAGCTGGTCGGGGGTGGCCGCCTGGGCCATGGCCGACAGCGCCAGCGCGGGCATGACGATCGCCAGCCCTATCCCCGCGCAACCCCAGAACAGCTCCTCCATGAACAGCGGCAGGGAGAGGCCGGTCGGGTCGCCGATCAGATCGCGGTAGAAGAGCGGGTTGTAGAACCCCTCCTGAGCCGCCTGCTCGAGGACCTCCCAGGGGAACTCCTCGTCGTGGTCGTACTGCTGGGCGACCGGCCGGACGACCTCCGCCGCGAAGCGGTGCGTGCGCTCGACCAGACCGTGCTGGGCGCCCGTCAGCTCGAGCGTGAACGCCACTACCGCTCGAGGATGGCGACCACGCCTTGCCCGCCCGCAGCGCAGATGGAGACCAGCGCGCGGCCTGAGCCCTTCTCGGCGAGCAGCTTGGCCCCCGTGGCGATGATCCGCCCGCCGGTCGCAGCAAAGGGATGCCCGACCGCGAGCGAGGAGCCGTTCACGTTCAGCTTGTCGCGGTCGATCGAGCCCAGCGGCTCGGAGAGGCCGAGTCGCTCGGCGCAGAACGCGGGGTCCTCCCAGGCCTTGAGCGTGAACAGCACCTGGGCAGCGAAGGCCTCGTGGAGCTCGTAGAAGTCGAAGTCCTGCAGCGACAGGCCTGCCTTGTCGAGCAGCTTCGCGACGGCGTAGGCCGGGGCCATGAGCAGCCCCTCTTCGCCGTGCACGTAGTCGACGGCCGCGGTCTGTACGTGGGTCAGGTGGGCGAGCACCGGTAGCGAGTGCTCCTCGGCCCACTCGTCGCTCGAGAGCAGCACCGTGGAGGCGCCGTCGCTCAGCGGCGTCGAGTTGCCGGCGGTCATCGTGCCGTTGCCGTCGTCGCCGAAGACCGGCTCGAGCTTGGCGAGCTTGTCCTCGGAGGCGTCGGGGCGCAGAGTCTCGTCGCGCTCGAGCCCGAGGTAGGGCGTGACGAGGTCGTCGAAGAAGCCGCGGTCATACGCGGCGGCAAGGCGTCGGTGGCTGCGCACCGTCAGCTCGTCCTGCTCCTCGCGGCTGATGCCCCAGCGTTCGGCGCTCTGCGCGGTGTGGGCGCCCATCGACAGTCCGGTGCGCGGCTCGGCGTTGCGCGGCATGTCGGGCACGATGTGGCCGGGCCGGATCTTGGTCACGAGCTTGGCCCGCTCCGCTGTGCTCTTGGTGTTGTTGGCGGCCATCATGATCCGCCGCAGGTCGTCGTTGACGCCCAGGGGCGCGTCGGAGGTGGTGTCCACCCCGCCGGCCACGCCGGCGTCGACCTGGCCGAGGGCGATCTTGTTGGCCACCAGCACCGCCGCTTCGATGCCCGTGTCGCAGGCCTGCTGGACGTCGTAGGCGGGGGTGGCGGGCGAAAGGGCGCTCCCCAGGACGCACTCGCGGGTGAGGTTGAAGTCGCGGGCGTGCTTGAGCACGGCGCCGGCCACCACCTCCCCCATGCGCTCATCCTGGAGGCCGAAGCGGGCCACCAGCCCATCGAGCGTCGCGGTGAGCATGTCCTGGTTGGAGGCCTCTGCGTAGGACTTGCCCGAGCGGGCGAACGGGATGCGGTTGCCGCCGAGGACGGCTGCCGGCTTGATGCTCTGCGCCATTGCCCAGACGTTATCTGTCGGTAGCCTGGCGGGCTCGATGAGTGACCGCTACCAGTCGTTCGCCCTCTCCGGCCCGGGCAGCTTCCTCTCCAAGCAGCTCGGTCTCCCGCAGCCCCCACGTCTGCGCCGCTTCGAGCCCGGGCAGCCCGTTCTCGACGGCCCCGCGCTGGTCGGGGGGGCCGCCGAAAGCCGCCTGACCGAGGCCGTGAACGCGGTCATGCGCTCGATCGGTGCCGAGGTGCTCGACAGCGCCGAGGGTGACCGCAAGCTCGGCGCCATCGTCTACGACGCCACCGGCATCGACAGCTCCGAGCGCCTCCACGCGCTCTACGAGTTCTTCCACCCGGTCATCCGCAAGCTGAAGACCAACGGTCGAGTCGTGGTCCTCGGGACCCCGCCCGAGGACTGCGGCAGTGCCCGCGAGGCGACCGCGCAGCGTGCCTTGGAGGGCTTCACCCGCTCGGTGGCCAAGGAGGTCCGCCACGGCTCGGCGGTACAGCTCGTCTACGTCAAGCCGGGCGCCGAGGGCAACGTCGAGTCCACACTGCGCTTCCTGCTGGGCGCGAAGTCGGCCTACGTGTCGGGCCAGGTGATCCGGATCGGCGAGGGCCAGCCAACCATCCCCGAGGACTGGGACCGCCCGCTGGCCGGCAAGGTCGTTCTCGTGACCGGCGCCTCGCGCGGCATCGGCGAGTCGATCGCCACCACCCTGGCGCGCGACGGCGCGCACGTGGTGTGCCTGGACGTGCCACAGGCGGGCGAGGCGCTCACGGAGGTGGCCAACCGCATCGACGGCTCGACCCTCCAGCTCGACATCACCGACCGCAGCGCGCCGGACACCCTGGCCAAGCACCTGCTCGAGCGCCACGGGGGCGTGGACGTGGTGGTCCACAACGCCGGCGTCACGCGCGACAAGACGCTCGGCAAGATGGAGGACCAGCAGTGGGACATGGTGCTCGACATCAACCTGTCGAGCCAGGAGCGCATCAACGAGGCCCTGCTCGAGCAGAACGTCCTGCGCCCCGGCGCGACGATCGTCTCCGTCTCCTCCCAGAGCGGCATCGCCGGCAACGCCGGGCAGACCAACTACGGCACGAGCAAGGCAGGCGTGATCGGGATGGTGCAGTCGCTGGCGCCCCAGCTCGCAGATGTCCCCGCCACCGCCAACGCCGTGGCTCCGGGCTTCATCGAGACCGAGATGACCGCGGCCATGCCCACCTTCACGCGTGAGGCGGGCCGGCGCATGAACAGCATGGTGCAGGGCGGCCTGCCCGTGGACGTGGCCGAGACCATCTCGTGGCTGGCCAGCCCCGCCTCGGCGGGCCTCAACGGCCAGGTGGTGCGCGTGGACGGCCAGAGCATCCTCGGCGCGTGAAGACGCTCTACCTGAAGGCCCTGATCCCCGGCGGCGGCGAGGAGCTGCCGGAGGACGAGCTGAGCAGAGAGGCCGAGATCGACCGCGAACGGCTCGCAGCCTACGACCGCGTCTGCGGCTTTCGGCTGCGCGACGAGGCCCCGGTCACCTACCCCCACATCCTCGGCTTCCCGCTGCAGATGGAGCTCATGACCCGCCGCGACTTTCCCTTCGGGGCGATCGGCCTGGTGCACATCGAGAACCGGATCGAGCAGGAGCGCCCGCTGCAGGCCCGCGAGACGGTGTCCGTGCGCGTGCGCGCCACCGACCTGCGCGACCACCCCAAGGGGCGCCAGTTCGACATGGTCACCGAGGTCGGCGACTCCTGGAGGAGCTGGAGCACCTACCTCAAGCGCGAGGGCGGCGGCGAGGGCTCGGACTCCTCGAAAGAGCGCAGCGAGCCCCCGGAGCCGAACGCGATCTGGGACGTCCCGGGCGACATCGGCCGCCGCTACGCCTCGGTATCCGGAGACGTGAACCCGATCCACATGCACTGGGTGACGGCCAAGCTGTTCGGCATGCCGGGCGCCATCGCCCACGGAATGTGGCTGAAGGCCCGCTGCCTGGCCTCGCTGGAGAACCTCACCCGCGAGCCGCACCGCGTCGAGGTGACCTTCAAGACCCCCGTGGTGCTACCGGCGAAGGTCGCCTTCTCCGGAGAGCGCGACTTCGCCCTTCACGACGCCCGCAAGGGCAAGCCGCACCTATCCGGGCAGCTGCATCCCCTGTGACCAGCTCTCGCCGCGCACCAGGCGGCCGAGGCCCATCCAGGCGAAGTTCATAGCCAGACCGGCCACCGCCTCGCGCGGCTGGTCCGGGTCCTGTTGCCACCAGCGCGAAAGCGACTCCGCGGAGCCGACCAGCGCCAGGCCCAGCGGCTCGGTGGCCGCCAGCGCGGCCTCGTCGGCGCCCTCGGCGGCCGCGGCGTGGCGGAGCATGCCGCCCACGGTGGCCGCGATCTCGCGCCGGGCCTCCGCCCCGTCGGTCGCCAGCGCGCCGCCTCCGGCGCCGGCCTCCCCGGCGAGGATGGCCCAGGCGTCCGGCTCCTCCTCGACGAAGGCGAAGAAGGCGAGCAGGCCGGCCCAGAGCCGGGCGTCGGGCTGTTCGGCCGAGGCCGCCGCGCGGTCCAGCGCCTCCACCAGCGCGGCGCGCGAGCGCTGCATGCAAGCCCGGTAGAGGCCCTCCTTGGAGCCGAAGTAGGCATACAGCATGGGCTTGGAGATCTCCGCACCCGAGGCGATGGCGTCCACCGAGGCCGCCCTGAACCCCCGCTCGGCGAAGACCCGTTGGGCCACAGCCAGCATCTGCCGCTCTCGGACGGGGCGCGCGATCCTCACGACGGACACACAATCAGGTTTCCCGGAGCCTTACCCCAGGTAACCTTGGGTACCGCATGGCAGGGATGGCCACCGCGACGCGCCCGCCGGCGCCGGAGACTCCCCTCGAGGCACTGGTCCGGCGCTACGACCCGACCGCGCTCTTCGTCCCCGGCGGCAAGGCGCGCATCCGCCTGGAGGTGACCGGCCGGCGCAGCTACGACGTGCTGATCCGCAACCGCCGCGCCTCCCTGCGCGCGCCCTCCTCCGCCGAGCCCGATGCCCTGCTGCGCGCAGACGCCGCCACATGGGCGAAGCTCGAGCACGACGTGCGCGCGGGCATGACCGCCTTCCGGCGGGGGCGGCTGTCGGTGCGCCGCAACCTCCACCTCGGCGTGGGCTTCCTCGCCGCCACCAGCGGCAACCGCGAGCCCGGCCGCCTCGAGTTCTCCGAGCTGCGCACCGAGTGCGGTGAGCTGGCCATGGCCTCGGGCGGGACGGGGCGACCGCTGATCTGCCTGCACGGGTTGGGCGGCACGAAGGCCTCGTTCCTGACCACGATCGCCGACCTGGCCGGCGACGACTTCCGGGTCATCGCGCTCGACATTCCCGGCTTCGGCGACTCCGTCAAGCCCATCGGCGCGCCCTACAACGCGAAGTGGTTCGCCCGCACGGTGGTGGCCGCGCTCGACGCCCTCGAGCTCGATCGCGCCGACCTGGTCGGCAACAGCATGGGCGGGCGAATCGCCATCGAGACCGGCTTCCAGTACCCAGATCGCGTCGGGAAGCTGGTGCTGCTGAGCCCAGCACTGGCCTGGCTGCGCGACCGCCCCTGGGCCCCGCTACTGCGGCTGGTGCGTCCTGAGCTGGGCCTGCTGCAGCCCGCGCCCCGCGGGCTGGTGGAGCAGATCGTGCGGAGGCTGATTCCCGGCGCCCAGGAGGGCTGGACCGCCGCGGGGGTCGACGACTTCCTGCGCTCCTTTCTCGAACCACGCGGCCGCGCGGCCTTCTACGCCGCGGCGCGCCACATCTACCTCGACGAGCCCGACGGCGAGCGCGGCTTCTGGAAGCGGCTGGCGACCCTCCAGGCGGAGTCGCTGTTCGTATGGGGCCGCCAGGACTCGCTGGTGCCGATCGCCTTCATGCGCTACGTGCAGGAGGCGCTTCCCGCCGCGCAGCACCTCGAGTTGAGCTGCGGACACGTGCCCCAGCTCGAGGCACCACGCGAGACGCACGCCGCAGCACGTAGATTCCTGACATGACACGTGCGAGCGCTGCTCGGCCGACCAACGCTCGGCCTGCGCTCCTCCGCTGATGATCGTCGCCGTCACCGGGCCCACCGGAGACATCGGCCGCGCCCTGATGGGCGCGCTCGACCGCAGCCCGGAGGTGGACGTCGTGCGCGGCATGGCTCGCCGCAGCTTCGAGCCGGCCGAGCGTGGCTGGAAGAAGGTCGAGTACACGCAGGGCGACGTGCTGGACCGCGAGTCGGTCGATGAGCTGGTCGACGGCGCCGACGTGGTGGTGCACCTGGCGTTCATCATCTTCGGCTCCCACTCCGAGACGCGCGAAGTCAACCTGCGCGGCTCGCGCAACGTCTTCGAGGCGACGGTGGAGGCCCGGGCGAAGCGCCTGGTCTACACGTCCTCGGTGGCCGCCTACGGCTTCGAGCCGGGCCGGCCCCACGACCTGACGGAGGACCTCGAGACCGAGGGCACCCACTCCTTCTATTACTCGGCCCAGAAGGCGGACCTCGAGGCCGCCTTCCGGAGCGCGCTGGCGGGCTCGGACACCGAGGGTTACGTCTTCCGCCCGTGCATCGTCGCCGGCGAAGATGCCCCGACGCTCATCGACGAGCTGGCGCGCAACTTCGCCCTCGGCGAGCGAATCCCGCCCGTGCGCGCGCTCATGCGCGTGGTTCCGGGGCTCGAGCCCGCGCTGCCCGACCCCGGCGTGCCCTTCCAGCTCGTGCACCACGATGACGTGGCCGACGCCGTCGCGGCGGCCGTGCTGGGCAAGGGCGAGCCCGGGATCTACAACCTCGCCGCGGACGGGCAGATCACGATGGGCGACGTCGCCCGCGAGCTGGGCTGGCTACGCATCCCCGTGCCGGGCATCGCCGTCGCCGGCGCGGCCGAGGTGATCTCGCGGGTGCCGCTCATGCCCTCCGCGCTCGAGTGGGTGCACGCGGTCCGCGTGCCGTCGCTGATGAAGACCGATCGGGCCAAGGCGCAGCTGGGTTGGCGGCCCCGCCATGACGCCCACGAGACGCTCTGGGCCACCGTGGCCGGCGCCGGAGAGGCGTGAGCGCCCGGTACACGTTCCCCCCCGGCCCGCGGCGGCCCGCCCTCGTTCAGGCCGCCAACGTGATGCTCGACCCCCACGGCTGGCTACACGCCCGCCACCGCCGCTTCGGCGACGTCTTCTCCTCGCGCTTTCCCGTCTACGGCCGCGTGGTCTACCTCGCCGAGCCCGAGCTCGCGAAGGAGCTGCTGACCGGCAACCCGGAGCTCTGGCACTCGGGCGAAGCGACGGCCACCGTGCTCGAGCCGGTGCTGGGCAGCCACTCGGTGCTCACGCTCGACGAGGACGCCCACCTGACCCAGCGCAAGCTCCTGCTGCCGCCCTTCCACGGCGAGCGCGTGCGCCGCTACGGAGAGCTGATGGCCGAGCTGACCGCGCGGGAGGTCGACACCTGGCCACGCGGCGAGGAGATCGAGCTGCGCCCGCGCTTCCAGGCGGTCACGCTCGAGGTGATCCTGCGCACCGTCTTCGGCGTTCGCGAGGAGAGCCGGCTGCGCCTGTTCCGCGAGCGCATCACGCAGCTGGGCGAGAGCAGCAGCCTGCTCGTGTTCTTCCCTCTTCTGCGGCGCAACCTGGGCCGGCTCTCGCCCATGCGCCGCTTCCTCGCCGCGCGTGCCGCGGCCGATGCGCTGATCTACGCGGAGATCGCCGAGCGCCGTGCCGCGCCCGACGCCGAGGAGCGGGAAGACGTGCTCTCCCTTCTGCTCTCCGCCCGCCACGAGGACGGCTCGCCCATGAGCGACGTCGAGCTGCGCGACGAGCTGATGACGCTGCTCACCGCGGGCCACGAGACCACCGCCACCGCGCTGTCGTGGGCGGTGGAGCGTCTGGTGCGCAACCAGGCCGCGATGGAACGCCTGGAGAGAGACCTCGACGACGACGCCTACCTCGACGCCGTGGTGCGCGAGACGCTGCGCGTGCGGCCGGTGATCACCGACATCGGGCGCACCCTCACCCGCGACCACGAGGTGGCGGGCTACCGGCTGCCCGCCGGGACGATGGTGCTCGCCGCCCTCGGCGCGATCCACGTCCGCCCCGACCGCTGGCCGGATCCGCACGCGTTCCGTCCCGAGCGCTTCCTCGAGGACGGAGTCGGTGACGGTTACACGTGGGTGCCGTTCGGCGGCGGGGTGCGGCGCTGCCTGGGCGCCTCGTTCGCGCAGATGGAGATGCGGATCGTCCTGCGTGAGGTGTTCCGCCGCGTGCGGCTGCGCGCGGCCTCACCGGCGGACGAGCGGGCCCGGCTTCGCCATGTGACGGTGGTCCCCCGGCGCAACACTCGGGTGATCGCCGATCAGCGGCCGGCGCCGACCACGACCGCCAGCTTCGCCCCTCGGGAGGCTCCGGCGATCTCGGAGTCGGCCGCGCCGACCGAGTCGATTCCCGCCTCCTCGGCGAGCGCCCGCGCGGCCGCCCGCTCCCCGCGCGCGTAGAGGACGGCGGACCGCTCGGCGGGATGGGGCGCCTTGGCCACCGCGCCGATCCTGAAGCCCTTGGCCTTCAGCCGCTTGGCCTCCTTCGCCGCGACCCCGGCCTCCGAGACCCCGTTGAGCACCGCGACGCGGACGTTCTTGGCGGCGCTGGCCGCCCGCCTCGGCTTCGGGCGCGGAGGCGGAGGGGCCGAAGCCTTCAAGGGCTTTGAGTCCTCGTCGTTGTCGGCTCCGGTGAGGGGGTCGTGCTTCTCGGGCGAGAGCACGATGGCGGCCAGCACCGAGAGTCCGAGGACCACCGCCACGACCACGCCCATGGGCCAGGCCGGCTTGGTGGCCACCGGCTCGCCCCGCCCGGACTCGGGCTCGTCGGGCTCGGGCTCCTCGGGCGCGGGCTCGCCCAGCGGAGCGAGCCGGCCGCTCCACAGCCCGCCCTCCGTGGGCTGGGCGGCGGGCGGTGCGGGCGCCGGGGGCCGGGTGGGCGTCCGCGTCGGCTCGGGCAGCGCATAGGTCTTGCGCCGGCCGTCGAGGCCCGAGCGCAGCTCGCCCTCGGCCTCCATGCGCCGGAAGAGGCGGATCAGGGTCGACTCGGCCAGGCCGGTCGGCCCGGACAGCCGCGCCGCGAGCTCGCGCTGCTGGAGCCAGGGGCTCGCGCGCACCTCCCGCAGCGTCAGCTCACGCGGTTCCACACAGCTCCTCGCTCAACCTCCAGAGCCTCCTTCGCGCCTCGGGATCGTAGGCCTGCGGGTCGGCCGCCGACTCCCGCAGGCCGTCGAAGTAGCGGCCGGTGCCGGGGGCGTCGATGACGTGCATGACCGCGTCGGCGCCCTCGGCCACCGTGCTCTGCGCCCTGCCCGGCCCCCTGATCCGGCGGACCATGTCGGTGTCCATGAAGGTGGCGGGGTGTAGCGCGTCGCAGGTCACGCCGCCCGGGGCGCGCTCGGCCAGTTCGAACGTGAACAGGATCTGGGCGAGCTTGCTCTGCGAGTAGGCGCGCCCGGGGTCGTAGCCGCGCTCGAGCATCACGTCGTAGAAGTCGATCGCCCGCTGGCCCGCCGACGCGACGTTGACCACCCGCGCAGGGCGCAACTCGTCCCACAACAGGAAGCCCGCGAGGTAGTTGACGGCGAAGCAGAGCTCGTAGCCGTCGGCGCTCAGCTGCCTGTCCAGGGAGACGAGCCCCGCGTTGTTGACGAGCAGGTCCACCTCACCGACCTCAGCCGCGTAGCGGCGCACCTCGTCCAACGACGAGAGGTCGGCGTCGGCGCGCCCGTGACGGACGACCTCGTCGCCACGATCCTCCAGGCGGCGCGCCACCTCCTCGCCCAGGCCGCGGGTGGACCCGGTCACCAGGACCCTGGTCACCCTCCGGTGACCACCTTGACGTTCAGGTGACCCGTGCCGGTGGTCTGCCAGAGACGCAGCCAGAGCGCCAGGTACATCTCGGGGCCGCGCGCGGAGGTGATGTCGCCGAGGTCTAGGACGCGGCTCCAGCCGAAGTCACCCAGCAGCTCGGTCACCTGCCGCTTGGCGTCGGCGTCGTTCCCGGACACGAAGATGTCGGTGTCGCCGCCGGCGAGCGACGGGTCGACCATCACCTCCGCGTTGACGGTGTTGAGCGTCTTGACCACGCGCGCGTCGGGGAACTCGGCCTGGAGGCGCTCGCCGAGGCTGTCGTCGTTGCAAAACGCGAGGACAGGCGGCATCCCCTGCGAGGAGTCGAGCGGGTTGGCGACGTCGATCAGCAGCTTGCCCGCCAGGTTCTCGGTGCCTGCGCTTCGCAGGGCGTCGACCGAGGCGCCGCCCGCCGTCGCGTTCACCACGACCTCCCCAAAGGCCGCCGCCTCGGCGAACTCGACGGCGTCCTCGCCCGCCGTGCGCGAGCCGATCCTCACCTCGTGGCCCAGCTCGGCGAGCTTGCCCGCCAAGGTCCGACCGACCGTTCCTGTGCCCAACACCCCGAATCTCATGTCGCCTAGAGTCGCAAAGGTGACCGAGATCGCAGAGGCGCCACGCGACGAGGCGCTCGAGTCCGCTCGCTGGGACCTCGATCCGCTGCTCGCCGGCGGCACCACCGAGAGCCTGCTCAGCGACGCGGCGGAGCGCGCGAAGGCCTTCGCAGGGCGCTACCGCGGCCGGCTCGGTGAGCTGGACGTGAACGGTCTCGCGGAGGCGATGCACGGGCTGGAGTCGATCTCCGAGCTGGCCGGCCGGGCCGGCAGCTACGCCTCGCTGCGCTTCTCGCTGGACACCGAGGACCCCGAGCGCGGGGCGCTCATGCAGCAGGTCCGCGAGCGCAGCACCCAACTGCAGACCGAGCTCCTGTTCTTCGACCTCGAGTGGAACGGGCTGCCCGACGCGCACGTCGAGCCGCTGCTCGACGATCCCGCCCTCTCCTTCTGCGCCCACCATCTGCGGACCCTGCGCCGCTACCGGCCGCACCAGCTCACCGAGCCCGAGGAGCAGATGCTCACCGAGACGGCCGTCACGGGCCCGTCGGCCTTCCGCCGACTGTTCACCGAGTTGGTCTCGGCCCTGCGGGTGGAGCTGCCCTGGGAGGACGAGCCGGTGGCGCTGATGCCCGCCCTGGCCAATCTCCAGGACTCCGACCGCGAGCGCCGGCGCCAGGCGGCCGCGGGAGTAACCGGGGCGCTCGAGCCCGGGCTGCGCACCCGCGCCTTCGTTACCAACACCCTGGCCGCCGACAAGGCCACGAAGGACCGCCTGCGGCACTACGAGCACTGGCTGGCCTCGCGCAACCTCTCCAACGAGGCCAGCGACGAGTCCGTCGCGGCCCTGATCGACGCGGTGCAGGAGCGCTACGAGCTGGCGCGGCGCTGGTACCGGCTGAAGGCGAAGATCCTCGGGCTGGACCGCTTGGCCCACTACGACCGCATGGCCCCGCTGCGCGAGTCCGCCGACCGCATCCCCTACGGCGAGGCCCGCGAGCTGGTGCTCGACTGCTACCGCGGGTTCTCGGCGGAGCTGGGCGAGGCCGCAGCCGGCTTCTTCGCCGACGGCTACATCGACGGCCCGCCTGAGCCGGGCAAGCGCGGCGGCGCCTTCTGCGCCTATGCCGTGCCCAGCGCCCACCCCTACGTGCTGCTCAACTACACCTCGCGTCCCGGCGACGTGCTCACCATGGCCCACGAGCTCGGGCACGGGGTGCACGCGGTGATGGCCCGGCCGCAGGGGCTGTTCCACTTCACCAGCCCGCTGACAGTGGCCGAGACGGCGTCGATCTTCGGCGAGACGATCGTGCTGGAGCGCCTGCTCGAGCGTGCCGGCGACGATCAAGACGCCCGTCTCTCCCTGCTCGCCGAGTCGCTGGACGGCGCGGTGGCGGCGATCTTCCGCCAGATCGCGATGAACCGCTTCGAACACGGCGTGCACACCGAGCGCCGATCGGCAGGAGAGCTGTCGATCGAGCGGCTGAACGAGCTCTGGCTGCAGACCCAGACCGACATGCTGGGCGACTCGGTCGAGCTGGGCGAGGACTACGCGAAGTGGTGGTCCTACGTCCCGCACTTCATCGACACGCCCGGCTACGTGTACGCCTACGCCTACGGGCACCTTTTGGCGCTGTCGGTCTACCGCCGCTACGAGGAGGAGGGCGAGGCGCTGGTGCCGCAGTACCTCGACCTGCTGCGCGCCGGCGGGTCCAGGCCCCCCGAGGAGCTCGGGCGCATCGTCGGGGTGGAGCTGGGCGACCCGGGCTTCTGGAGCTCGGGACTGGACCTCATCGAGCGCCAGCTCGAAGCGGCTGAACAGGCCGCTGCGTCTCTGTAGCGCCCGAGCGCAGGCCGAGCGTCGGTGGCCGAGCACTGCCCGCTCGTGCCCTAGCTGCAAGAGACGCAAGGCGACAACGGGAGCGGAGGACAATGCGCACGCTCAAAACGAGCGAAGCGGCCACACTCCTGAACGTTTCGCCGAACACGCTGCGCTCCTGGGAGCGCCGCTTCGGATATCCGCGCCCGAAGCGCTCCCCTGGCCGGCACCGGCTCTACGTGGAGTCCGACATCGCCGCGCTGCGCCACGCGCTGGCCTCGGGACTGTCGATCTCCTCGGCGATCAGCGTCGCTCGCGACGGGCTGCGCGGCGGTAGCGACGCCCTCATCGGCGCCCTCACGTCGTTCGACGCCGGCGCAGCCGACGAGGCGATGGAGTCCGCGCTCGGCATGCGCTCGCTCGAGCGCTCGGTCGAGGAGGTGCTGCTCCCCAGCCTCGAGAAGATGGCTGCCCGCTGCGAGCACGACAGCTCGTTCTGGGCTCCTCAGCGCGCTGGGCCGGCGACTGGCTGCGTCGCGCCATGCGCTTCGCCTATCCGGTGACGTCCGTCTCCTCTCTGGTGATCGGCGACGCCACCCGCGACGACTGCGACCCCGACGCGCCCTACCTGCGCGCGTTCGAGCTGACCTGCGTACGGTCAGGTCAGCGACCACTGTGCCTGCCGGTCCGCAGCACGGGGTCCCTCGGAGAGGCGGCAGGGACGCTCGGTGCGTCACTGGGCGAAGATCGGTGGCTGCGGGCCTCCGAGCGCGGCCCTCATCCTCATCGCCGCCGTCGACTAGCGCGTCGTCAGTTCAGCGAAGGCCGGGCGATGAGCCAGGTCAGTGGGACCGCTAGTCGCGGACGGCGCGCGGATTCGGCAGCGGCGTGAGCCTGGGCTCGATCTGGGCCCGGCGATCCTCCAGGAAGGGCGGCAGCGCGACCTGCTCGCCGAGCCTGTCCGGGTCCTCGTCGACCGCGAAGCCGGGCCCGCGCGTGGCGATCTCGAACAGCACGCCGCCTGGCGTGCGGAAGTAGACCGACAGGAAGTAGAAGCGGTCGATCACCGGGGTCGGCTGGCCGCCGGCATCGATCACGCGCTCGCGCCATGCCTCCTGCTCGTCCATGCCGGCCGACCAGGCGACGTGGTGCACCGAGCCGGCACCCTGACGCGGCCGGGTCAGCGGCGCGGTCTCGGGCCAGTAGAAGCCTCCGCGCTCCTCGCCGCGTGACTCCCAACCGCCGTCCACGCGCTCGAACCCGAGGCTTTCGAGCAGGCGGTCGTTGACCTCGGGCTCCGAGTTGTAGGCGCGCACGGCGTGGAAGCCCTGCAGCGCGTGCTCCGCAGGCACCTCGGGATGCTCGGCGATCAGCGGCCGGTCCGGCCCGTCGAACACCACGAGCTCGTGCTCGAGGCCCTCGGGGTCGAAGAAGACCAGCGCGTCGTCCTCGCGCGTGCTCTCGATGTCGTTGTCGGCCAGCCGCTCGGCCCAGAAGTCCTGGGCGGCGGGGGAGGCGACGCGCCAGACCACGCGGTGGACCATGCCCTCGCCGGCTTGGCCCTCGGGCACGCCGGGGTACTCGAAGAAGGTGAGGTCCGAGCCGGGCTCGCCCTCCTCGTCGGCGTAGAAGAGGTGGTAGACGGTCGGGTCGTCCTGGTTGACGCTCTTCTTGACCAGCCTCAGGCCCATCACGCGCGCGTAGAAGTCCACGTTGCGCGGGGCGTCGCCGGTGATCGCGGTTATGTGGTGGATGCCTTCGAGCTTCATCGCTCCGTACAGCGTTGCAGACCGTAGAGTCCGCCCGTGGCCCTGATCTCGCGCGGCTTCACCGGGCGCCGGCGCACGCCGGAGGAGCTGGCCGGGTGGATCCCTCCCGGTCAGCAGGCGCGCACGCGAGAAGGGCGCCCCTCGCGGGGCGCCCTCTCGCGCTGCGGCTATGTGAGCTGAGCGCCTAGGAGGTCAGCAGGCGGCGAGCGCCGATGCCTCCGCCGGCCAGCACGATCCCGATGAGGCCGAGCTGCCAGATCTCGAGGCCGGTGAAGGGCAGGCTGCCCTTGTCGGCCTTGTCTGCCTGCTCGGCCGGCTTCGGAGCGTTCTCCCCGTAGGAGGGCTTGTCGTAGCCGCCGGTCGAGGTCGTCGTCGGGTACTGCTTGCGGTACCACTCGCAGAACTCCTTGTCGGAGTGCGAGGGCTCGGCGTCCTTCATGTTGCAGTAGCGGTTGTAGCGGTCCTTCTCCTCCTGCGTGGGGCTCTTGCTCGTGCTGGAGGTGCCGGCGCCGTGGCTGTTGCGGTAGTCCTCGCAGAACTTCTTGTCGGAGTGCGAGGGCTCGGCGTCCTTCATGTTGCAGTAGCGGTTGAAGCGGTCGAGGTCCTGCTGCTCCTGGGTCTTCTCGGGAGCGGCCTCCTCGGCGTTCTCGTCGGTCGGGCCCTGAGCCGGAGCGCCCTGGTCGGGCGTCTGGGCGGGGACCGGCTGGCCGGGGGTCGGCTCGCCGATGGCGATGCCCTGGCCCTCATCGGCCTGGGCGGTACCGGCGATGCCGAGCGAGGCGATGGCGAGGGCGGTGGCGACGAGCTTGGTGGTGGCGTTGCGAGTCATTTGGCGCTCCTTGGTCGTGGTGACTGATCCGATGAGACGAGTCTCCGTTCGAAGCGCCCCGAGGCCTAGGCGGCCAAGGGTTGGCGTACGCCCACCCGAGGTGGCGTCCTTGCCCACCCTTGGTGGGGCTGGCTAGGGCCGGATGCGCGTGACGGCGTCGTCGCCGAAGGAGGCGACCCACACGCCGGACTCCGCCACCGCCACGCCCACCGGCGAGGCCCCGGTCCGCTTGCGGTCGGCGATACGGCCGCTGGGATCGAGACGCACCACCTGACCCGCGTCCGACAGCGTCACCCACACCCCCTCCGTGCCCGCGGCCGCCACCTCGCGGGGTCCGCCGCCGACCCTTATCGGCGCCCCCTTCGAGCGGCCCGTGCTCTCGTCGATGCGGCTGACCGTGCCGTCGCCGCTGTTGGCCACCCACACGTCGCCCCCCGAGACCGCGATGCCGCGCGGCTGCGAGCCGACCTGTATGGGTGCGCCCCTGGGGCTGGCGCTGCCCGGATCGACGCGCGTCACCGTGTCGCGCTCGGTATCGGTCACCCAGATCGAGCTCGGCCCGGCGGCCACGCCGATCGGCGAGCCGCCCACGCTGGCGGTGGCGCGCGGCCTGCCGCTCGACGCGTCGATGGCGGTCAGCGTTGCCTCGCCCGAGTTGGCCACCCAGACGGCCCCGTTCCCAGCGGTGATCCCCTCCGGCTTCTCGCCGACGTCAATCTCGTCCCCCTGCGGCGCCCCGGAGCTGTCGTCGACGCGGCTGACCGTCCCGTCGCCGGTGTTGGTCACCCACACCGAGCCGTTCGCAGCGGTGACGCTGTCGGGGTCGCGCCCGACCTTCATCGCGCGGCCGGCCTCGTTCGAGCGAGCGTCGATCGGGGTCAGCGTGCCCGCCGCCGCGCTGGCCACCCAGGCCTTGCCGCCCACGACGGTGAGGCCGTCGGGGCCGCCACGGATCGGGATCGTCGCTGCCGTCGCCGAGCCGCCGCCGCCCTTCTCGCCGCCGCCGCCTCCTCCAAGCACGAGGATCAGCGCGACCGCGGCGACCACGGCCGCCAGCAGTCCCACCAGGGCGCCCTTGGGCAGGCGCTTCCGCGGCTTCTCGCCGAGGTCGGCCGTGGGCAGCGCAGCCGGCGGCGCCGGCGCGGGCGCCGGAACCGGCGGCTCGGGCGCTGGAACCGGCGGCTCGGGTGCCGGAGCCGGCGGCTCGGGAGGGGCCGCCTCGGGTCGGTGCTCGCGCTCGTGCCGCGGCTGCGAGACCACCGTCTCCTCCGCCACCGCGGCCGCCTCGGGGGGCGCCGGCGGCGCGCCGGTGACCGCTCCCGCGGTCGCGCGGGCCAGCTCGCCGGCGTCGGCAAACCGCTCGGCGGGGTCCTTCGCGGTGCAGCGCTCGACCACCTTGACCAGGGCCGGCGGCACCTCGGGCCGCGCCTCGGACAGCGAGGGCAGTGGCGCGTTGGCGTGGGCGAACATCTTGGCCACGTCGGAGTCGCGCTGGAAAGGCACCTCCCCCGCGAGCACCTCGTAGAGCATGCAGCCGAAGGCGTAGACATCGGTGCGCTCGTCGCCGCGGTCGCCCTCGAAGCGCTCCGGCGCGAGGTAGTCGATCGTCCCCACCACCGCGCCGGTGCGGGTGATGCCACCGGTGGCCGCGGTCTCGCGGGCGATGCCGAAGTCGGTCAGGTACGCGTGCTCGCGACCGTCCTGGGGGTCGCTCACCACGAGCACGTTGGCCGGCTTGATGTCGCGGTGTACGAGGCCCTGGCGGTGCGCAGCGGCCATGGCCGCTGCCACCTGGGCCATCAGCCGGGCGGCGCGACCGGAGCCGAGGGCCCCTTCGCGGTCGAGCAGCTCGCGCAGTTCGGTCCCCCCGACGTAGCGCATGAGCAGGTACAGCAGGCCGTCCTTCTCGCCTGCCTCGTAGACGGGGATCACGTTGGGGTGTTCGATCGACGCGGCCAGCAGCGATTCGCGCTTGAAGCGCTCGCGGAAGTTCGCCTCGCGGGCCAGCTCCGGGGAGATCACCTTGAGCGCCACGCGACGGTTGAGGCGGAGCTGGGTGGCCACGTAGACCACGCCCATCCCGCCCTCACCGGCCACCGCGTCGATGCGGCAGCCCGCAACTTCGGAGCCAACGGCTAGCCCGGCCACGCCAGCGTTCATACCATCAGGCCATGCACCGAGCTTCGGCCGTTGAGCTCAAAGAGCAGATCGAGGCAGAACGTACCGGCGAGCCCTTCGTGGTGATGCGCGACGGCGAGGACCGCCAGCGCCTCATCGTGCTCTCCGGCGACCGCCTGACGGTGGGCCGCACGCAGGAGGCCGACCTCTCCCTGGAGTGGGACACCGAGGTCTCGCGCGTGCACGCGGAGCTAGTGGCGATCGGCGGCACGTGGACGCTGAGCGACGACGGCCTCTCGCGCAACGGCACCTACGTGAACAACGAGCGCGTGACGGGCCGCCGCCGGCTGCACAACGGCGATGTGATGCGCTTCGGCACCACGACCGCCGTGTTCCGGGAGCCGGCTGCGCCCACCTCGGGCGGCGAGACCGCGCTGGCGGCCGACGCGCCCGACGCCACCCTCACCCCGACGCAGAAGACCGTCCTGGTCGGCCTCTGCCGCCCCTTCCGCGACGGCAGCCCCTACGCCACCCCCGCGACTAACCAGCAGATCGCCGACGAGGTCTTCCTCAGCGTCGATGCCGTCAAGACCCACCTGCGCGCCCTCTTCACCAAGTTCGGGGTCGAGGACCTGCCGCAGAACCAGAAGCGGGTCAAGCTGGTGGAGCGAGCCCTCCAGAGCGGCGCCATAACCCCGCGCGACCTGGACTAGCCGTGAAGCGCCTCGGTCTCGCCGCGGCGATGACGGTGGTGGGCTTGAACATCTACACGGGCAGCCCACTGCTGGCGCTGTGGGTGGGCTCCCAGGTGCAGGGATCGGGGCCGCCGTCGATGGAGGCGGTCGGCTTGGTGGTGCTGGTGCTGGGCGTGACCAGCGTGTGCCTGACCCTCCTGCTCGGCCGCCTCGGGAGGATCTACGACGACATGACCGGGGCGACGCCCACCGCCCGCCAGCACGCCCCATGGCTTCGCAGCATGCGCGGCGAGCGCGAGCAGCAGCCCGACGAGCGGGTGCAGCTGACCATGCTCGAGCGGATCATGGTGGCGCTGGTCGTGATCGCCTTCGCGGCCTTCGAGATCTGGTTCTTCTTCTTCTCGGGCTCGCCGATCGGGGCGAACTAGCCTCGCTCACTTGGCGTTGGCCACCGCGCGCTTGAGCTCGGCCTTGCCCATCTTCGAGCGGCCTTCGATGTTGAGACGGCGCGCCTCTTTCTCCAGCGCGGCCCGGGTGGGCGAGTCGCCGCGCTGCACCGCCGCCGACTCCTTGCCCAGGGCGGTCTGGGTCTTCTTGTTCAGGTGCTTGAGCGTCTGCTTCTTCTTTGCGGTCGCCTGTGCCTTCTTGACGTTCTGCTTGGCGGCCTTGCGCTGCTTCTGGGTAGGCATGGTGTTCCTCTACCCCTCTCGCACGACCTGACTCGCCGGCTTGTCGAAGCGCAGCCCCAGGAAGCGCGGGTGGCGCAGGCGGCCGTACTGGGTCCACTCGCTGAAGCCGATCTGGGCCACCAGCTCGGGCTCGACCCAGCTGACGTTCTTGAACTTGGTCACCTCTTTGAAGGGGGTGGTGTCGCGCTTCAGCGGCTTTAGGCGCTCGGCGAGGTCCTTCAGCGTCTCGCGGTCGAAGCCGGTGCCGACCTTGCCCGCGTAGTGGAGCTCCCCGTCCTTGTAGTGGCCGACCAGCAGCGCACCCAGGTCGGTTCGGGAGCCCTTCGGCGCGGTGAAGCCGCCCACCACCATCTCCTGGCCCATGTCGCACTTGAACTTCAGCCAGTCCTTGGAGCGGGTGGTGGCGTAAGGGCTGTCGGCGCGCTTGGCGATCACGCCCTCCCAGCTCTTGCGACAGGCCTCCTCGTACATGGCCTCGCCCTCGGCGTTGCGATGGCGCGTGAAGCGGATCGGGTCCTCGAAGTCGATCGCGTCCTTGAGGAGGCGCTTGCGCTCGCGTAGCGACTTGCCGCGTACGTCCTCCCCGTCGAGCCAGAGCACGTCGAAGACGTAGAAGAAGACCTTCTTCGCCTTGCCCAGCCTCTGGAAGCTGGTCTGGCCGTGATCGAAGGCCACCACCTCCCCGTCGATCGCGAAGCGCTTGTTCGGCTGTTTCTCCAGCGCAGTCGCCAGCTGCGGCCAGCGGCCGTTCAGCGCCAGGTCGTTGCGTGACAGGAGCTTCACCTCGCCGCCGTCGCGTACCGCGATGCAGCGGATGCCGTCGAGCTTTCGCTCGAAGATCCAGTCCGGGTCGGAGAAGCGCTCGTCGGTGAGCACGGCCTTCATGGCCGCGCTGCCCTTGGGCGGCGGGCTCACAGCTCTTCGATGGTCTTGCCGCTGAGCACGGACTCCGGCTGCGTGCTCACGGGGTTGCGGCGGGCGTCGGCGTGGTCGTCGCGGCGCTTGACCAGGAGCCACTGAGGCTTCTCGCCACCCCTGATCCGCCTGAGCGACCAGTCGCCCTGGAGCTTGTGGCCCTTCAGCGCGAAGGAGACGTGGCCGTTCTCGATGCCCTCGGTCATCGGCTCGTCGCGCAGGTTGTCGTACTCGCCGGTGTCCCAAACGATCACGGCGCCGGCTCCGTACCCCGGGCCGATCACGCCCTCGAAGTCGCCGTAGTCGAGGGGGTGGTCCTCCACTTGCATGGCCAGCCGCTTGTCGCGCGGATCGGCCGAGGGGCCCTTGGGCACCGCCCACGAGGCGAGCACGCCATCGACCTCGAGCCGGAGGTCGTAGTGCAGCGAGGTGGCCGCGTGCTTCTGGATCACGAACATGGGCATCTTCAGGGCTTACCCCATGGCCTACTGGCTGAAGATCACCGGCACCTCGAAGACGCCCTTCCTCGACGGGGACTGGGCCGCCCGGCGGCGGGGCTGGGTGCGCGATTACGGCTCGGTGTCGATGTTCCCGCGCTGGCCGCGGGTCGTCGACGGCGATGTGCTGATCGACTACGCCGCCGGATCGCACCGCCGCTTCGGCGAGGCGCGCATCTACGCGGTCGAGGAGGTGGTCTCCGACCCTGTACTCAGTCCCCACGAGCGCTGGCGGGTGATGGTCGAGACCTCGATGCTGGTGGCGGGTCCGCGGCTGGAGCATTGTCCCACCATCGCCGACATCGCCGTGATGCGGCGCTCGGTCTCGCAGCACTCGCACATCCGGCTGAGCGACGAGCAGGGCGAGCTGGCGCACTCGCTGATCTCGGCCGCGGCGGCCGCGCACGGCTCGCTACGGGCAGCGGTTTAGACGAGCTAGCGGCGGGTCGGCGTCGCGCGCGCTGCGCACGTCGGCGTTGGGCGCGCAGACGTACTTGTCCTTCCGCTTTCGGGCCGCCGCCGCTCGCAAAAGCCTCGGCCGCGGGTCGATCGGCGTGCCGTAGCGGCGGACCTCGAAGTGGAGGTGAGGGCCGGTGGCGTGGCCCGTCGAGCCCACGCGGCCGATGGTGGTGCCGCCCACCACGCGCTGGCCGCGATGGACCGAGATGCGGCTCAGGTGGGCGGGCCGACGACGCCGTCGGCATGGAGGCCGACCGCTCGCTGGAAGCGCCTCACCGCCCTCCGGGTGTTGCGGCCGAAGCCACCGTCGAAGCCGCCGGGATGGAACCCGCGCTTCCAGAGGACGAACTGCAGGGCGGCGACGTCGAAGCCCCTCTGGCCTCGTCGCATCACCCGCCGTCCATAGCGCGGTCGCCCGCGGCGACCGAGCTTGCGCAATGTCTTGGGCCCGGCGATGCCGTCGACCTCCAGGCGCTTCTTTCGTTGGAAGCGCCGCACCGCCCTTCTGGTCCAGGGCCCGGAAATCCCGTCGACGACCATGGGCCGATGCCCGAGCAACCCGGCCGTCGCCAGCATCAGCGCTATGAGGACCCCAGCGCGGCGCACCCGTCAACCCTGCGCACTGAGCGCACGACGCCGCAACTCCTGGGAAGGAGCTTGCAGCGAGGAGGAACTTCAGTCGGACGCTATTCGGAGGTCCAGATGCGCACGATGTCGCGCATCGACAGCACACCTTTGGGTTCGCCGCTTTCCAGCACGACGAGATGGCGAAAGCCGCCCCGCACCATGGTCTTGGCCGCCTCGTCGAGCGACCAGCCCGGCTCCGCGAACGTCCCGCCCGTGGTCACGTGGTCGGCCACCGACTCCGAGGACAGCCCGATGCCCGACGCCACAGCATGAAGCAGGTCGCGCTCGGTGAAGATGCCCGGGCCGGGCTGCTCGGGATCGACCACCACCGCCGAGCCGCAGTTGCGCTCGGCCATGAGCTCGGCCACTTCCTTGAGCGTGCGTTCGGGATTCACCGTAAGAACCTCGGTGCTCATCGCCTCTTGGATCTCCATCGCGTCCTCCCTGATCGCCGCCCTCTTCGCGCGGCGAAGGGTGACAGCGGAAGCGCGTCGGCGGCGCGCCGGCAGCCTCTGCGATTTCGGCCGCCAGGTTAGGGTCACGCCGTGGCACCGGCCCAGGCCATGGTCGATCTCCAGCCCCGAGACGCCGCGGGCTAGATGGCCTTCGACGAGGGGGTGGCCGACAGGGTCCGCGAGCTGATCGGCGGTCGTGACGGCTTTGCCGAGAAGCGCATGTTCGGCGGCATCGCGTTCCTGCTGCACGGCAACATGAGCTGCGGGGTGATCGAGACCGACCTGATCGTCCGCCTGGGTGAGGAGGCGGCTGCGGAGGCTCTCAGCGAGCCGCACGTCCGGGAGTTCGACCTGACCGGCCGGGCGATGAAGGGCTGGGCGATGGTCGACGCCGCCACGCTGAGCGGGGACGAGGAGCTGGCGAGGTGGGTTGACGAAGCCGCGGACTTCGCGGCTTCCTTGCCCGAGAAGGCGCGCTAGCGCCGGCGACTGCGCAGGTAGCGCTCCACCATCGATCCGATCCGGGCCCCCGTGGAGCCGCCGCCTCGGTTGCCGTAGCCACCGCGCCTTCCGTAGCCGCCGCGGGTCCCGCCGCCGCGCATTACCTGGTCGAGAAGTCTCTTGAGCATGCCCCCAATCTTCCCGGCGGCTCGCGTGCGAAACCGGCGTCAGCCCGCGGGGACGACCGCGGGGCGCGCCCTGGCTGCGAGCAACATAAGCAGGAGGCCGACGGCGGCCGCCCCCAGCCCGAGCACGCCGAAAGCGCCCGCGTGGAACAGCGGGCCGGCGACGAGGTTGCCCGATACGCCCGTCAGCCCCATGACGAGGTCAGCGGCGCCCTGGGACTGCGCGCGCCGCTCCGGGGCGACCGCGTCGGTGAGCAGGGCGCTGCCGCCCACGAGCCCGAAGTTCCAGCCGATGCCGAGTGCCACGAGGGCGAGGGCCATGAGGATGTTCTCGTCGCCGGGCGAGACCGCGGCTAGGGCGCCGGCCGCGATCAGCGCGGCGCCGCCGCCGGCGATGACCGGCAGCCGGCCGAAGCGGTCGGCGAGGACCCCGGTGACGGGCGAGGGAAGGAACATGCCGCCGACGTGGAGGGAGATCACCAGGCCGACGGCGGCCAGCGACTCCCCCGCGTCCTCCATGTGCAGCGGCGTAGTCGTCATGACCGCGACCATGGCCAGGTTCGAGGCGGCCATGGCGGTGACGCCGACGAGGGCGAGGCGCGGCCAGTTGGGGAGATCTCTCAGCGCCGCGGTGAGCCTGGCGACGGGAGGCGGAGCCGCGCCGGTCTGTTCTTGCGCCGCAAGCAGCGGATCGGGACGGAGGAAGACGAGCAGGATCGTCGCGGCAATCGAGCTGGCGATAACCGCGACCGCGAACGGCCCCGCGCTGCCGAGCACGCCCAGCTCGTCGCCGATTGGCTCGCAGGCGGAGGCAAAGTTGGGTCCCAAGACCGCGCCGGCCGCGGTGGCGAGCAGCACGATGCTGATGGCCCGGGCGCGCTTCTGCGGTGGCGCGAGGTCGGTGGCGGCGAAGCGAGCGAGCAGGTTCGAGGTGTTGCCGAGCCCGAAGGCCGCCATGCCGAAGCACAGCAGCGGGAAGCTCTCGACCCCGGCCGAGAGCACGACGACGGCCGCCCCGGCGCCGCCGATGAGGTGACCGGCCGCGAGCCCGGGCCGGCGCCCGGACCGAGCCATCCACTGGGCGATCGGAGGAGCGCCGAGGGCGCCAACGGCGACGGTGAACGCGAGCGGGATGCCGCTGAGCGCGGCATCGCCCGAAATGTCCCGCGCGAGGATCGCCGCGACGGTGACGCCGAGGAAGAACCCGATACCGCCAAAGACCTGGGCGGCGGCCAGCACGGTGAGGGTGCGGCGCTGGAGCGAGGGCACGGGGCGACGCTAGCGGGGCGCGACGAGCCGTGAACCCTCCCAACGCGGCTGCCACGCGCGCACCGACGGGCGGGCGCGAGGTCATGGGCCGCAGCCTTCGCGTGTCTTCGCCGACCCCGCCGCCGGTCCGCGGCTAGCGCGTGACCGATGCGTAGAGCGCGTCGCGCAGGGCCTTCTCGCGGGGGTCGTCGCGGAGGTGGAACCCCAAGCGGTTCATGACATAGGCGAAAGCGACGTCTCGGTCGGGATCCCAGAAGGCAAAGGAGCCACCCGCGCCGGGATGGCCCAGCGCCCGCTGGCTCGAGCCGAAGCGGAACTTCCCGAGCGGGCGGGAGAAGCCCAGGGAGAAGGCGGTGTCCGCCTTGAGCACCTCGTCGTGCCATCCGCCGGGCGGGAAGTCCGGGTAGCGGGTGAGCTCGTCGAGCGTGCTCTTGCTGAGCCCGATCCCGTCCCCCCTGGGCGGCAGCGCGCTGTACGCCCTGGCGATGTCCCGCGCGCTCCCGATCGCTCCGCCTGCGGGGAACTCCACCCTGCGGTAATCGGCGCGGTCGAGGTTGGGAGCGCCCCCGAGGCGCGGGTTGGCGAAGGTGCGGTAGGTGAGCGAGCGCGGGTTGGCCATGCCGAGCACCATGCCTCCCGGGAGGTGACGGGTCTCGGCAAGGGCCCGAAAGGGATTCGCCCGCTCAATGCGCGCCAGCCGGTCACGCGGAAGGTCCTCGATGCCGAAGTGGACGTCCAGCCCCAGCGGCTGGGCGATCTCCTCAGCGAAGAACCGGCCCAGCGTGCGGTGAGCGGGATCGACCTGGCGAATCAGCTCGCCCTCGTACCAGCCGAGGCTCACGCCGTGGTAGCCGTGCTTGGTGCCGGGCTTCCAGGCCGGCTTCTGCTTGGCGATCACCTCGGCCAGCCTGTCGAAGTCCCGGAGCAGCTCGGCGTCGAGCGGCTCGTCGATCACGGGCACTCCGGCCTCGTGCTTGAGCAGCTGACGCACGGTCACGTCCTGCTTGCCTGCCTGGCCGAACGCGGGCCAGTAGTCGGTCACGCGGGCGTCGTAGTCAAGCCAGCCGCGCGAGTGAGCTAGGGCCAGCGTCATGGCCGCGAGTCCCTTGGAGGTGGAGTAGACGAGCACGACGGTGTCGCGCTGCCAGGGCGAGCCGTCGCGGGCGTCGCGCACGCCGCCCCACAGGTCGACGACTTTCTCGCCCCCCACGTAAGCGGCAACGGCTGCGCCCAGCTCCCGCCGCTCGCGGAGGTTGCGCTCGAACTCCTCGCGGACGTACTCGAACCCTGGAGCGACGGAGCCGTCGGTCACGGCGGGAAGGTACCGGCGCGACGGGCCGCCGGGAGCTAGCGGAGCTCGGACTCGGCCCAGCCGGCGATCGCCTCCGCGTAGCCCTCGGCCTCAACGAAGTCGTTGTGGCCCACGTCGGGGAAGAGCCGCAGACGCTTGGGCTCCGGCGCCGCCGCGTGGAGAGCCCGCCCGTGGGAGGATGGCACGATCTCGTCCCGCTCGCCGTGGAGCACGAGCAACGGGGCGCGCAGGCCGGCGATGCGCCCCAGGCTCGGATAGACGTCGGGGACGAGGGGTCCCGGCAGGTACGGGTAGTGGTGACGAGCCATGTCGCGCACGCTCGAGAAGGCCGACTGCAGCACCAGGCCCCGAGGCGGATGCTCCAGGGCCAGGTCCAGCGCGACCCCTCCTCCCAGCGACTCCCCCATGACCACCGGCTCCTCGCCCGCTTCGGCGAGGAGTGCCTCCCGCGCCGCCCGAGCGTCGCGGTAGGTGCCGTCCTCGTCGGGCCGGCCGGTGCTGCGCCCGTAGCCGCGGTAGTCGAAGAGCAGGACGTCGAACCCCGCGCCGCACAAGAGCTCCGCGTGACGGACCCGGTCACCCACGTTGCCTCCGTTCCCGTGGCACAGCAGGATCGAGCTCAGCCGCTTCGAGGTCGCCGGCACCCACCAGCCGTGCAGGCGCTCCCCGTCGTCGGTGGCGATGGCGAGCTCTTCGAAGCTGAGCCCTCGCGCGGACGGGGACTCGAGCAGCTCGCGCTCCGGGAAGTAGAGCAGCGAGTTCAGGACGCTGCGTCTCACGACGGGCGTCCTGCTCGCCAAGGCCGGGTGAAGCGCGCCCCGCGCGAACGCGGCGCGCGCGGCCCTAGCTCGAGGAGCTACCGCCCCCGTTGCCCTGCTCGCCCTGGCCCAGCGGGGAGGGCTTGCGGCCCTCGCCGCGCGCCGCGAGCTCGCCCGGGGTGGGCTCTGCCTCGGCGGCGGACGCCTCCGCCTGCTCCCCCTGGCCCAGCGGAGAGGGCTGGCGGCCCTCACTGCGGGCGAAGGGCTCGGCCGGCGTGGGCTCCGCTGCCTCGGCGGCCGGCGCCTCCGCTGGCTCGCCCTGGCCCAGTGGAGAGGGCTGGCGGCCCTCACCGCGGGCGGAGAGCTCGGCCGGCGTGGGCTCGGCGGGCGTGGGCTGGGCCGGCGTGGGCTGGGGGCCCTCGCCGCTCGCCGCGCGCTCGCCCGGGGTGGGCTCGGCCTTGGGGGCCGGCGTCCCCGCCCGCTCGTCCTGGCCCAGCGGAGAGGGCTGGCGGCCCTCACCGCGGGCGGAGAGCTCGGCCGGCGTGGGCTCGGCCTCGGCGGCGGGCTCCTCCGCGGTGGGCGCGGGGCGGCTGGCCTCGCGGCGGCGGCTCGGCTTCTTGGGCGAGCGCTGGGTCTTTCGCTGGCGCGCCGGCGTGTCGGTGCGCGAGGGCGCGGGCGTCTTTGGCAGGTGCAGCAGGTTCTCCACCTTGCCGACCTCCGGAACCGACGAGGCGCGGCGCTCGGCCAGCTTGACCAGCTGGGGCGTGCGCGCCTGGCCGCGCAGCCACACCACTCCGTCGACCACGTTGATATCGACCTTGCTCTTGGCGATGCGGCGGTCGCGGAAGACCTCGCTCTCGACCTTGCGCGCGATCGTCACGTCATCGAGGTCCTTGGGCTTCGAGGAGCTCTTCCTCTCCTCCGGCCCCCCTCCGAGCACGGCGCCCACGGCTTTCTGGGCGAGACGGAAGGGGGTTTGCACGACGTTCAGGGCGATGTTCACGGGATTCAGTGCCATGTCTGCGTGGTGCCCGGAGGGCGTGGGGCCAAACACGCCGGGGGTCGAAGTGCCCGGTTCGCTGCTCGCTCGTCCATCCGTCAACCTGCACGTGATGCAGCGCAAGTGGCTTCTGATCCTCCTGTTGGCGCCGCTGGTTGCCGCACCGGCCGCCTCCGCCGAGTCGACTCCGCCGGGGCCGGGCCAGACCACCAGGCTCTCGAACGAGACCACCCGCTCACACTGGGCCTACGTGGGCACCCGGGTATGGGCTCGCCAAGCCCCGAGGAAGGGCGCCCGTCGCATCAAGCGCCTGTTGACCTACGTGAGGGGCACCGGCAGTCCCGAGCTCGTGCTGGCGCTGCGGGAGCGCAGGCTTGCCGACGGCGACCTGTGGGTTCAGGTCCGCCTGCCGATGCGTCCGAACAACCGGACGGGCTGGGTCCCGCGCGAGTCGCTCGAGCGCCTGCGACTGGTCCGGACCCAGCTGGTCATCCACACCGCTCGCATGCGCGCGACCCTTTACCGCGGGGGTCGGCGCGTCTGGACGGCGCGCGTCGGAGTCGGGACCCGCCGCTGGCCCACTCCCCGGGGCAGGTTCTACCTCCGCGAGCGCCTGGCGATCCCCCGCGGCCGCGAGAGGGAGCTCTACGGCCCGTTCGCCTTGGGCACGAGCGCCCTCTCGGCGACCCTGAGCGGTGGCAACTGGGGTGAGGGGGTGGTCGGCGTGCACGGCACCGGGCACCCCGAGCTCATCCCGGGCCGGATCTCGCACGGTTGCGTGCGCGTGCGCAACAGCCGGATCCGGCGGCTGTGGCGGCTGGCGCCGCTGGGGACGCCCGTGCGAATCAGCCGGTGAGACGAACCCGGCGGCGTCCCGGCAAGACCCGAACCGCCGCCCGAGCGCTGCGGTGACCCGCCTTCGACGCCCGCGCACGACGCACGCCGAGGCCGCCCATCCGAAGCCGCAGCGTTGCCCGGCCGCGTCGGTTGGTGCGGACGCGTCGGCCGGCGAAGCGCACCGTCGCGCCGCGTACCGCCCGTCTGTGCCCGCCCCGGCTCTCGGTTACCAGGAAGCGAAAGCGCGTCCGCCGGCCGGCCCGCACCCTTCGGGGCCTGACCGCCAGCCGCATCCCACAGCTCACGCACACGCGGGAGAAGAAGACGTCGGAGGGACCTTCCTGCGCCGCTGGCCGCGACTGGGCGTACAGCGCGCCGAAGCCGTCATGGAGGCCCACCAGGCCCTGGTAGTCGCCGAGGAAGCGGCCGGCGACCTCGGTCGACGAGGTCTCTGGTGCCTGCAACATGTCGAACGGCCCCGCCAGGCGCCGCTCGCGCCAGCTGCCCCCGCCGTCGTGCGAGTGGGTGAGCCAGACGTTGGTGGTGAGCTGGCCGTCGCCCTCCCTGTCGCCGCGGAAGTCGTCGTAGGTCACGCCCACCGTCCCGTCGGGCATCACCGCCACGTTGGGCAGGAAGGCCTGGGAGGGCACGGCCGCCGCTGTCGCGGGCGCGCTCCAGCTGCGCCCCCCGTCGCCCGACTTCGACAGCGCGATGACGCTCGAGCCCTCCGACTTGATCTCGTTCCAAACCGCGTAGGCCGTCCCCCTGGGGGTCACGGCGATGGAGACGACGTTGAAAGCTCGGGCCTCGGCGCCCGAGTCGGGGTCCTCGGGCGGGCCGGGATGCTCGATGCGGCCCACTTCGACCGGTGCCGACCAGTGGTCGCCGCCATCGGTCGAGCGCTGGGCGCGGACTACCCAGGGAATGCGCGGCACGCTCTCCGGCAGGAACGGCGTGGCGTTGGCCTCCATGTAGACGTTGAGCAGCGAGCCGTCGGGCAGGACCTCGAGCAGGGCGGGGTCGGGCAGGGTCCCGGGATTCGGCGCCGTGATCGGACGAGGCGCGGTGAAGGTACGCCCGCCGTCCGTGGTCTTCGAGAAGTACTCGATCCCCTGCTCGCCGAGCAGACCGAGCCGGCGCACCCAGACCATGTAGGCGTGCCCGGAGCGCTGCGGGTCGGCGGTGATGGCCTCGCGGTCGTCGTACAGGTTCTGGTCGACGACTGTCGTCGGTTGCGAGAAGGTCCTGCCGCCGTTGGTGGAGGTGGCGACGCGCTGGGCGGTCGGCCCGGCCAGGCCCGACAGCGCCGGGACGACGGTGAACGTGAGCGAGGCCTGGTAGATCGAGCGGTCGGGTCCGATCGACACCCACGGATCGCTGGCCCGCTGGTCCTCCCCACCGGTGCAGCGCGACATGCCTGGCAGCGTGGTGCCCCGCCAGGTCACACCCCCGTCGCCCGAGCTTGCGACGAGGTTGGCTGCGGCCCCTCCATCCACGTCGGAGAAGCGGTCCTGCTGCCAGGTCGCCACCAGGCGCCGCGGGTTGCGCGGGGCGACGGCGAGTTGCGGCTCGGCCTCGGAGCTCAGCGAGCGGGTGCCCGTGAGCGGGCAGGAGGCGAAGGGCGTGGCGCCTGACAGGCGCTTGGCCGCGTCGGGAGCGGCCTCGTTGCCCAGGGCGGGCGCGGCCGCGAGGCCCAGAGCGGCCAGCGAGGCCATGGTGGCGCGGCCCAGGGCGACCCTCATCGGCGTGCACCTTCGCAGGCGCCGGGGCGGGGAGCAAGCGAGCGGCGGATCGCTCCGCTGGCCCCGAGCGCTGGGCCATCTCGGAGTCCTCGGACGGCACGTCCTCCTTGCGGTCACCCTGGGCACGG
Organism: Thermoleophilaceae bacterium; assembly: GCA_035296565.1. Classification (GTDB taxonomy): domain Bacteria; phylum Actinomycetota; class Thermoleophilia; order Solirubrobacterales; family Thermoleophilaceae; genus JACCZR01. Next base: position 1,672 of record DATHAQ010000012.1, on the reverse strand, counting down.
CGTCTTGAAGAACCTGGGCTCTCGGGGCGCCCGGAGACTTCTTGGAGAGGGACGAAAACCCTACCGGGCCATCCCGGGGATGGCCCGCGATGAGATCGCGCCGCCCGGGCAACCATGTCGACGTCGCGGCCTAATGGTCACGGGCCATGGTCCGCAGCAGGACGAGGCTCGAAGCGCCTCAGCGCGGCATCCCGAAGGGGGACGCCGGGCGATCGCGAGTACGAGCGATTCGGAACGCCGGAGAACGGCGGCCGGCGACAACCGAGCGCATCGTGCCCCTCCGCGGGCTTTTGAGCCGCCGCGAGAAGACCCCGTACCGGTCGGTCCGTAGCACGCTTACCCGCCGCCAGCGGCGGCCGCGTCGCAGCTCTAGCCGTACCCGCCCGGTGCGTCCCGACGGAGTGCGTCCCCAGACCACGGTGCTCCGCCTCGCGGGCAGCGCGACGAATGGGAAGCGGAACGCGGCCAGCACCGGCTTCGGGCGATCACAGCGGGGGCCGGACGCGCATCGGAAGTACAGGCCGGACTGGAATACCTGAGAGTCCGGCTTTCCGTTGCGGGCGTCGTCGCGCAGTTGAAACCAGGTCACCAAGCTGACCCCGCTCCGCCACATCCGGTACATCGCCTCCGATACCCAGCGGACGTGGGTACTGACGGGAACGCCGCCCGGGTCGGGGGGACGGGTATCCCAGCTGAACTCCGTGACCCAGAAACGCACACGGACGCGCGAGGTGACTCGTCGCGCGCGCATCCCGGCCCGAAGGATCCGCCTCATCCTCGGCAGGTCGCCGAGCGACGCGTTCTGGGGGTCGACAGCCCGGTGGTTCGGACCTCCCGGCGTGTAGGGATGGTGCGACCAGACATCGAAGCTCGCTCGGTGGTTGCACCCTGGATCCGGCCGATTCCGCGGGGTCAGGCACAGAAGCTCACGCAAGAATCGCATGGGCCCGACGACGTGCCTCCTCGCTGTGGTGTTGGCGAAGGGATGCGTCCCACCAGCGATCACGAGGTTGCGCGAGGAGACGGCGTGAACGCTCGCCGAGAAGGCGTTCAGCATGGCCCGGTAGTGGCCCGGCGAGAGTGCTCTGGCGCCGGCCGGGACCGGCAGGTTCAAGTTCGAGTCGAACTGTGGCATGAGGAACCGGTAGTAGTTGGGCTCGTTCCACAGCTGCCACAGGCGGACCCGGGGTAGGCCCAGGACGCTGCCGCTGTAGCGGCGAGCGGCGGCGCGCGCGAATAGCGCGAGCTCGCCGGGGTCTGGGCTTCGGGCCCCCGGGCGTCCGGTGGAGCCCCGCTCCGCCCAGCGTGGCGCATCCAGGATCGCCAGAATTGGCTTGAGTCCGTTCCGGACCGTAGTGCTCACCTTTGCGTCGACTGCCGCCCAGCGGTAGCCCGGGTCGACCGGGTCAGCGGCGTCGAATCCTGCCGGCTTGACGGTTCCTGGTGGCGCGACCTCCGACCACGTAACGACGACTCGAACACTCGAAGCTCCGCTCCGCCGAATGCGCTGGAGCGGAAGGGTGGAGCGCGCGTCGACGTTATAGTCGCCGACCGCTGTCTCGAGCGGCTGCGCGGTGGCGGAGGCGGTGGCGGAGGCGGAGACGAGTATGAGCTCAACCGCGGCTACGCCAACCGCGGCGAGAAGGGCCAGCTTCACCGCGTATCGCAGTCT
>DATHAQ010000011.1:0-11293 GCA_035296565.1 Thermoleophilaceae bacterium | reverse complement strand
CGTCGGGGACGCCCGATCAGATCGGCAAGTGGGTCCCCGAGTGCTACGGGACCGGCGACGAGATCAAGCTCGGCGCCTACGCCGTCACCGAGGCGGGCGCGGGCTCCGACGTCAAGTCGCTGCGCACGACCGCGAAGCTCGACGGCGACGAGTGGGTCCTGAACGGCTCGAAGGTCTTCATCTCGAACGGCGGCATCGCCGACGTCAACGTGGTCGTCGCGACCGTCGACCCCGACCTCGGCCACCGCGGCCAAGCCTCGTTCATCGTCCCCAAGGACACGCCCGGGCTGTCCCAGGGCAAGAAGGAGGACAAGATCGGCATCCGCGCCTCGCAGACGGCCGAGCTCGTGCTCGAGGACTGCCGCATCCCGCTGGAGAACCTGCTGGGCGGCATGGAGAAGCTGGAGCGCAAGCTCGAGCGCGCCCGCTCCGGACAGTCGGGCGGCGCCTCCAACGCGCTCGCCACCTTCGAGATCACCCGGCCGATGGTCGGCGCCTCGGCGCTGGGCATCGCCCAGGCGGCCTACGAGTGGACGCTCGAGTACCTCGAGGACAAGGGCGACGAGCACGGCCCGCTGCTCGAGCAGCAGCACGTGCAGCAGACGCTGGCCGACGTGGCCACCGAGATCGAGGCCTCGCGCATGCTGGTGTGGCGCGCCGCCTGGATGGGTCGCAACGGCGTGGCCATGACCGGAGGCCAGGGCTCGATGTCCAAGCTCAAGGCCGGCGACGTGACCATGTGGGCCACCACCACGCTGATGGATCTGGTCGGCCCCTACGCCCAGACCACCGACTCCCCGCTGGAGAAGTTCTTCCGCGACGCGAAGATCTACCAGCTGTTCGAGGGCACGGCCCAGGTGCAGCGCCTGGTCATCTCGCGCATGCAGCGCAAGGAGTACCGCGAGCGCGTGGCGGCCGACGAGGAGCACGTGCTCGAGCAGGCCCCCGGCACCTCTGAGGGCTCCTCGGTGGGCGACGCCGAGGGCGAGAAGGAGCCCGCGGCCGCCTAGGTCCGGCTCGGCGCCGGCGCCTTTGGGCGGTCGGGCACAATCGAGGGGTGGGCTTTTCGTTCGACCCCGCCGTGATCCTCGGCCTGCTGGTGGTCGAGGGCCTCTACGTGCACGCGGTGGTCAAGCTCCGCCGCCGCGGGTGGCGGGTGGGAACCGGGCAGCAGGTCGCCTGGCACGCCGGCTGGGGGCTGACCGCCGTGGGCCTGGTGTCGCCCGTCGACGGTCTGGGGGAGGAGCTCCTCTTCGCCCACATGGCCCAGCACCTGCTGATCGCCGACCTGGCGGCCCCGCTCCTGCTCGTGGGGCTGCGCACCCCCGTGCTGGTGCACTTCCTCCCGCGACCGGCCCTGGTCTCGCTGGCGCGCAACCGGCGTCTGCGCGCCGCCTTCCGCTTCGTCCGGCGGCCGATCCCGGCGATCTCGCTGTGGGTGATCACCCTCTACGGCTGGCATTTCTCCTTTGCCTTCGAGGGCGCGCTGAACAACGACCTCGTGCACGCTCTCCAGCACGAGTCCTTCGTGGCGGCGAGCCTCTTGGTCTGGTGGCCCGTGCTCGAGCCCAAGCGCGGGCGGCTGCACGGCGAGCTGTGGAAGATCGGCCACCTGCTGGGCGCCCGCCTGGCCGGGATGATGCTGGGCATGGCGTTCCTGATCATGAGGGCGCCGGCCTACGCAGGGTTCTACGGTGATCGCGCGCGCTCCCACGGCCTCACCCCGCTCGAGGACCAGCAGCTGGCCGGTGGCCTCATGCTGACCCTCGACGTCGCGATCATGCTGTTCGCGCTGGGCTTCTTCTTCTGGCGCTCCGCGGTCGATCACGACCGCGCCGAGCGCGCCGCCGCCGCGGCGTCGTGAGGCGGGGCCTCCTGCCGGCCGCGCTGGCGCTCGCCCTGGCGGGCTGCGGCGGCGGTGAGTCAGAGCCCCAGCTCGATGCGACCCAGCCGGGCTCGCCCGAGGAGCGGGCCATCCGCGGCTGGAGCGCGGCGGTAAACCGAGGCGACTACGACGAGGCGGCGGGCTTCTTCGCCCGCGGCGCCGTCGTCGAGCAGGTGCGTGAGTTCAGCCTGCGCGACCGCAAGGCCGCGGAGGAGTTCAGCCGCAGCCTGCCCTGCCGGGCCGACGTGACCGACGTGGACCGCCAGGGCGGCTCCTTTGTCGCCGCCTTCCGGCTGAGGCCGGGGACCGGGCCTTCCCAGAGCTGCGATGGCGATGCCCGCGTGCGGTTCCGCTTCCGGGGCGGCCGCTTCACCGAGTGGCGCCAGCTCGCCGAGCCCTCCGAGGGGGGCGGCGAGGTCATCTAGCGCTCCGGCCGCCCGGCCGCGGGTCCTGTCAGCGGAACTTCCTTGCACTCGCGCCCTTCGGGCAAGTTGCTTCCCCTGCCCCCCGCGGGTGGAGCGCCGCGGCTCTTCCCGGTCACCGCGACGTCGCGCCCTGCTGCGCCCAACTCGTCAGGCGACTGAGGGTTTTTTGAGCGGGGTGCGCGCCTGCACGCCAAGCTGCTGTGCCCTGGGGCGCCGGCCGGTTTGGCTCCTGCCGCCCGGCCGCGGGTCCTGTCAGCGGAACTTCCTTGCACTCGCGCCCTTCGGGCGCGGGCAAGTTGCTTCCGCTGCCACCCGCGGGTGGGCGCCGCGGCTCTTCCCCCCACCGCGATGTCGCGCCCTGCCCCCGCCAACTCGTCAGCCGGCTGAGGGTTCTTCGAGGAGCTGTGTGCGTGCGCGCCCCGACCTGCCGCGGCCACGCGGGCGCCGGTCGGTTCGGGCTCCGGCCGCCCGGCCGCGGGCGGGGCCTCAGCCCCAACCATCTAGTCTGCGCAAAAGCAGGCCAGGCGAACACTTCAGGAGGAACGGACATGGCCGGACTCGGCGGCCGGATGTCAACGGTGATCAAGGCGAAGATCTCGAGGCTGCTCGACAAGTCCGAGGATCCCGGCGAGACGCTCGACTACGGCTATCAGAAGCAGCTCGAGCTGCTGCAGAACGTCAAGAAGGGGATCGCCGACGTGGTCACCTCCAAGAAGCGCCTGCAGATGCAGTCACAGAAGCTCGAGCAGCAGGTGGTCAAGCTGGACACCCAGGCGCGGCAGGCGCTATCACAGGGCCGCGACGACCTGGCCCGCGCCGCGCTGGAGCGCAAGACCCTGGCCCAGACCGAGCTCCAGTCGCTCGACGCCCAGGTCGCCGAGCTCGAGCAGCAGCAGGAGAAGCTCACCGAGAACGAGCGCAAGCTGCGCCAGAAGATCGAGGCCTTCCGCACCAAGAAGGAGGTCATCAAGGCGCAGTACTCCGCCGCTGAGGCCCAGGTGAAGATCGGCGAGGCCGCCAGCGGCGTGGGCGAGGAGATGGCCGACCTCGGCCTGGCCATGCAACGTGCCGAGGACAAGACCGAGCAGATGCGCGCGCGGGCCGGCGCGGTGGAGGAGCTCGAAGCCGCGGGCACCTTCAACGACATCACCGAGATCGGGCCACCCCAGGACGACATCGACCGGGAGCTCGCCCAGCTGGGCGCGGGCACCCAGGTGGACGACGAGCTGGCCAAGATGAAGGCCGAGGTCGGCTCCGGCGAGGGCGGTGCCTCCAAGAAGTCACTCGAGGAGGGCGGCGCGTGATCGTCCGCATCTCGGGCGAGGGGCAGTACGAGCTGCCGGACACGGACTCCGAGCGCCTCAACGAGCTGGACAACCGGGCGGTAAACGCGGCCGAGCAGGGCGACGAGACCGGCTTCCGCGAGCTCTGGAGCCAGATGCTGGAGCTGGTGATCACCGACGGCACGGAGCTGTCGGGGGAAGAGCTCGTGGAGTCCGACGTGATCCTGCCCCCGCGCGACATCAGCTTCGCCGAGGCTCGGGGCGAGTTCACCGGCGAGGGCCTCATCCCGGATTGATCAGAAGGGCCGGGCCCGACGACGTCGAGCCCCTGGCGCGCGTTCTCGCGCGCGCCTTCGAGGACGACCCGGTCATGAGCTGGCTGTTCCCGGCGCCCCCCACCCGGGTCCGGCGCAACGAGGTCTTCTTTCGCCTGCGGGCCCGCGACCTCATGGACCAGGAGGAGGTATGGACAACCGACGACCATGCCGGCGGCGCGCTGTGGACGCTCCCCGGCCGCTGGCGCACCACCCCACGCGAATTGCTCGCCTGGCTACCGTCGATGGGCCGGAACCTGGGGCGGCGGATGCCCCTCGCCCTCCTCGGCCTGGCGAAGATCGAGCAGCTGCACCCGCCCGACCCGCACATGTACCTGGCCGTGCTGGGAACCGCCCCCGACCGCCGCGGCGAGGGCCTCGGGGGCGCGCTCATGGCTCCCGTGCTCGAGGAGTGCGATCGCGACGGCATCCCCGCCTACCTCGAGTCCACCAAGGAGCGCAATATCGACTTCTACTCGCGCTTCGGCTTCCGGGTGACCGGCGAGCTCGACCTACCGCGCGGCCCGCGGGTGTGGCCCATGTGGCGGGAGCCGCGCTAGCCGCTCAGGGCGACGAGGTGCCCGTGCTGATCTTGTAGCCGAGGTTGCCCTGGTCGTCCTTCTGGGTGACCTCGACGATGGTGGGCCGGCTGGCGCCGACCACTTTGCAGCTGAAGTCGTTGCCCCGCCGGATCTTGATCTCGGGCGGGCACTCGGCCTGGCCCTTGATGCGCACGAGCTTCAGCAGCCGCTGTTCAATCTGCGTCTCTACCTGGTCGGTGGACGCCGTCTTCCCCGCGCCCTGTGAGGGGTTGTCGGTCTGGCTGGGCTCTGAGGGCCGGTCGGTGAGCACGGAGTTCCCGCGCCAGCTGCCGCCGGACTTCGACAGGTCGACCTCGTAGCGGTTGCCGGTCGCGCTGGACTTGGCCTCCACCTCGGCGGAATCGCCGTGCACCTCCACCTTGGTGAACGACAGGGCGCCGGCCTCCTCGGGGTCGTCCTCGTCGGCCTGCTCGGCGACGATGTAGCTGCGCGCGGCCGACTCGACGACGTCGCGGTCCGGCGTGCCGCGCTGTTGCGGCGGGGAATCGTCCCCGCCACAGCCGGCGAATGCCGGCACGGCGAGGAGGACGATCAGCGCTACGCGGTGCATGGACCGGGGGACCCTAGCGACCGCTAGAGCGGCACTTCCCAGAGCGGAAACCAGCGCGTGGTGTCGGGCTCGAGCGGCAGCTCGGCCCCGATCTGGGCCTTCAGCTGAAGCTCGCGCTCGGTGTCGCGTGACTTCTCGCCCGCGGGCACGAACGGGTAGAACGAGCCGCGCTTGAAGTTGTAGATCAGGTACAGCGGCCGGGCATCCTCCTCGAAGGCGAATACGCAGGCCAGCAGGCGGTCGCCGTAGCCCCCGCCCTGCAGCTCGCCGGAGATCGTGTTCAGCGAGACCACCAGGTCCTCGAAGTCGGAGTCCTCCAAGACCAGCCAGCGGTAGCCGAACTCGTCGTCGACGGAGCGCAGGGTCGTGCCGGTCTCCTCGGCGGTCCCGCGCAGCAGCTCCTCGGCCTCGGAGAGGATCGAGGAGAAGTCGGCCGTGTCCACGGCTTGGAAGACGATGCCGGCCGTGCCGCGGTGCCTGATGTCGAGCGCGGCCGCCAGGTGCACCTGCGCGGTGGTCATCGCGAACAAGCGGTCGGGCGCGGGTGCGGCAAGCTTGCTCCGGCCCCCGAAGATCGAGTCCAGGAAGCCCAAGGGCCCGGCTCAGACCGCGGCCGTCGGGCGCTGCAGCTGGGCCTCGAGCTGGGCCAGCCGCTCGATTCGCTTCTCCATCGGAGGGTGAGTGGCGAATAGCGACTTGAGGCTGCCCTTCACGCTTGCGGGGACGATGAAGAAGGCGTTCATCCGCTCGGCTTCACGCAGGTCTTGCGTGGGCACCTGCTGCATGGCGCCCGAGATCTTCATCAGCGCCGTCGAGAGGGCGCTGGGGCGGCCGGTGACAAGCGCGGCACCGCGGTCGGCGGCGAACTCGCGGTAGCGGGAGAGGGTCAGCATCAGGAAGTAGGAGATGACGTAGACCACTGCGGAGACCAGCAGGACCACGAGGAAGCTCGGGTTGTCGTCGTCGCTGTCGGACCCCCCGCCGCCGAACAGGAAGCCGAACTGCATGATCATCGCCGCGATGCTGGCGAAGAACGAGGCGATGGTCATGATCAGGACGTCGCGGTTCTTCACGTGCGAGAGCTCGTGTGCCATCACACCCTCGAGCTCGCGAGGCTCCAGTACGTGCATGATCCCCGTGGTCGCGCAGACCGTCGCGTTCTTGGGCGAGCGGCCCAGCGCGAACGCGTTGGGCACGTCGGTGTCGGCCACGGCGAGCTTGGGCTTGGGCAGGTCGGCCTGGATGCAGAGGCGATCGATCATCGCGTGCAGCCCCGGCGCCTCCTCGGGGGAGACCTCCTTGGCGCCCATGGCCGCGAGGGCGAGCTTGTCGGAGAACAGCAGCTGCGACAGCGACAGCGCCCCCACGATGACCAGCATCAACGCGGTGCCGGTACCTGCGGCGAGCAGGCCCACGACCAGCCCGACGTAGAGCAGCCCGAGCAGGAAGAGCGTCAGCCCCATCCGGACCTGTAGCCCGGTGTCGCGCGGAAAAACGGCTCGCTGGGTGGCCACCCGTCCAATGTTAGGGAGCGCTTGCACGCTGCCTTGCAGCGGCCTGAGCGCGCCTTTCCCTGTGGCACCCTCATCACCCGCATGCGTCGGAAGGTTTTCTGGATAGCCGCCGCGAGCTCGCTGGCGGCCTCACTCGCACTGCCCTTCACGGGCATCACCGCGTCCCTGCAGAACCGCATCGAGCGCAAGCGGGCCCAGGTGGGGAACGTAAAGCGCCGCGAGGGCGTCCTGACCACCACGATCTCCGGCTACAACAGCCGCATCGCAGGCCTGCAGGGCGAGATTCGCGGGACCACCCAGCGGCTCACCCGGGTGCAGGGCGAGCTGACCCACCAGCAGGCCGAGCTAGCCCGCGTGCGCGACCGCCTGGAGGTGGCGCGCGACCACCTGGAGCGCGTGCGCAGCGAGCTCGAGACCGCCCGCCAGGTCCTCTCCCAGCGCCTGGTCGAGATCTACAAGTCCGACGAGCCCGACTCGCTTACCGTGGTCCTGGAGTCGGATGGCTTCGAAGATCTGCTGGAGCGCACCGAGTATCTGGACCGTATCTCCGACCAGGACGCCGAGGTAACCGACCGCGTGCGCAAGCTGCGGGTCAAGGTCAAGCGCCAGACCGACCAGCTGGCCGTGCTGGAGGACCGCGAAGAGGCGACCACGGTCGCCATCACCCAGCGGCGCGACAGCCTGGTCAGCTCGCGCACCCGGCTGGTTGCGGCGCGTGGGGAGCTGGCCGGCGCCCGGGCCCAGCGACAGAGCGCGCTGAGCAAGGTGCGCACCACGCGGGTCAGCCTGGAGAAGGACCTCGACGGCCTCGAGGCGGAATCTGCGCGGGTGCAGGCCCGCCTTGCCGGCTCCTCCGGACCGGGCCCGATTCGCAAGGGCAACGGCCGCTTCGTGATGCCGGTGAACGGGACGTTCAGCTCGCCGTTCGGGCAGCGCTGGGGCCGGCTGCACGCCGGTCAGGACATCGCCGCGCCCATCGGCACGCCCATCCGGGCGGCGGACTCGGGTCGCGTCGCGATCGCCGGCATGACCGGCGGGTACGGCAACTACACCTGCATCCAGCACGGCGGGAACATCTCGACCTGCTACGGCCACCAGTCGCGGATAGGGGTCTCGGTGGGCCAGTCGGTGCGCCAGGGCCAGGTCATCGGCGCCGTCGGCAACACGGGCCACTCAACCGGCCCCCACCTGCACTTCGAGGTGCGCGTGGGGGGTTCGCCCGTGAACCCCATGGGCTACCTCTAGGCGCCCCCTAACCTCGGGGCCGTGTACCCCGAGCTCGACCTCGGCCCGCTGTCGCTGCAGACCTTCGGCCTCTGCTTCGCGCTCGGCTTCGTCGCGGCGGGCGCGGTGCTCAGCCGCCGCCTGCGCGAGCTCGGACGGCCCCCCGACTGGTCCTACGAGATCGTCTTCTCGGCGCTCGTCGGCGGCCTGGTGGGCGCGCGCCTCGACTACCTGATCGAGAACTGGGACAACGTCTCCCATGACCTGCTCGGCTCGCTGTTCTCGGGGTCGGGCCTGGTTTGGTTCGGCGGGGCCGTGGGGGGCGCGGCGGGAGTGGTCATCTGGGCCTGGCGGCGCGGCTGGCTGAGGGCTCAGATGCTCGACACCGTCGCGATCCCGCTCGCGCTCGGGTATGCGATCGGTCGGGTGGGCTGCCAGCTCTCGGGCGACGGCGACTACGGCGTGTCCTCGGACCTGCCGTGGGCGATGGCGTACCCCGACGGCACGGTGCCCACGACCGAGGAGGTCCACCCGACCCCGGTCTACGAGACGCTTGCGGTGGGGCTGCTGACGCTGGCCCTCTGGCGGTTGCGCGATCGCTTCGCCCCCGGGGTGCTGTTCGGCATCTACCTGCTCTTCGCCGGCTTCGAGCGCTTCCTCGTCGAGTTCGTGCGCCGCAACGACGAGCTGGTGGCCGGGCTGACCCTGCCCCAGGTGATCGGCCTGGCGCTGATGGCCGGCGGCGCCGCCGTGATCCTCAGCCGGCGGGGACAGCGGGTCGAGCCCGCGCGCGCGGCGGCCTGAGCGCGGGCGAGCGCTCTCGACAACGAGAAGCTCGACAATGCACCCTGTGGGTGGGATGCTCGACTGCTAGGCAATGCAGGGACGAAACGCACGGATAGCAGCAGTCGGTGCACTGGCCACCGCGTTTGCCGGTGTGGCGCTTGCCTGGGCACTGAGCGGGAATTTCGACTTCGCCGCCTTCCCCGACCCGCCGGGGCCTGCGGTCATCCCCGGCGCGCGGGCGGGCGACTCGATCCGCTCGGGTTCGCTGGGCGGGCTTCCCTTCGCCACCGGCGTCCCCGCCGCCGCGGTCCGCGCGGCGGCCGGCGGGGGCGGCCCCGGGGAGAGCGCGCTGGCTGCTGCGCGCCCGGCCCGCGCCCCGAGGGCGGGCGGCGCGGCGCGGCGAGTTTCACGTCGGCTCCGCGGGTCGCGGCGACGGTCGGGCGGCGGCGACGGGCGCGGGAGCAGCGGCCGCTCCTCCTCGACCGGCTCTGCCCCGCGGCCGGTTTCCGCGTCCAGTTCGGGTGCCGCGGGCGTGGCGGGCAGCGGTGGTGTCAGCGGCCGGCCGGTCACGCGGCGGCCGTCGCACAAGCGCCATGCCAGGAAGGGCCACGCCGGGAAGCGCGTCGCCAGGACGGGCCACGCCAAGAAGCGCCATGCCAAGAAGGGCCACGCCAAGAAGGGCCACGCCAAGAAGCGCCACGCCAAGAAGCGCGTCGCCCGCGGAAAGCGCATCGGATCGGCCAGGGGCCATGGTCATTGAGCGGCGCGGCGGGCGGCGGATGCAGGCTCACCGCCGCGGCGGGCGCCGGCGCTAACACCTGCGCTCGACTCCAGGGGCGAGCCTCGCTACGGTCCCGGACAGGGCTGCGGAGCTGACAGCGCCCGCAAGCGCTGAAGCGCCAAGGCAAGCGAGCCGGGTACACCCGGAGGTGCACGCGGGTTGAAGGCCTCGAAGGCTTACATCGCCGGACTGCGAACCACGGGAATCCTCCTGGCCTCGTCAGCCTTGCTGCTGGTGGTGGTCGGCGCGATGGTGGCCTTCAACGGCGCCGCGGTCAGCGAGAGCCTGCGAGAGCTCGAGGACCTGGTGGCCGACCGCGACGAGCCGACCTCCCTCAGCGGTCCGGCGCTGGCGGCGGCGGAGGCCGCGCCAACGGCCGCCGGGGTGTCTTCGCGCCCGCCCGCCTCGGTGACCGCGAGATCGGGCGCGGGCGCCGGCGCGGCGTCCGGCGGCGCGACGGCCGTAGCCGGCACGGGCAGCGGGACGCCCGGCAGCACGAGCTCCCCCGGGGGCTCGGGCGGCCAGTCCGTCGGCGCCCCCCAACCCGGCGCCGGCGGGGGCAGCGCCCAGCCCGCGGGTGGCGGCGGAGATTCGACGGCGGGTACCACGCCTTCGCTGCCCGGCACGGGCGGCGGCCAGGGCGGCCAGAGCCTGGGGGAGACGACCCAGGGCGCGACCGACGGGCTCGGGAGGGTGGTCGACGGAGTCGACCCGCAGTTGGGTGACACCCTCAGCGGCGTCGGGCAGACGACGGGCGACCTGGTCGACGGCCTGACCGGCGGGCTCTAGCCCTTCACGGCCTCGAGCACGAAGCGCCGCGACAGATCCTGCATCTCCATGTCGTGCTGCAAGGAGCGGTGGTGGCCGCCGGGCACTATCACCAGCCGCTTGGGCTCATGCGCGACGGCGTGCAGCTCCTCGCTGACGGTGTAGGGGATCCGCTCGTCGCCGCGGGCGTGGAGCAGGAGCAGCCCGGTCCGCGGTCCGAGCCGCGTCACCGCGTCGAAGACGTCCTGCTCGGCGACCCAGCGCGCGGCCTGCTCGCGATCCACCCGCATCTCGTACTGCTCCTCGGGATCGCGCAGGAGGCGCAGAAGGCGCTCCTCGTAAGCGGGACAGACAGCGACCACGGCGGCGATCGAGGGGTCCAGGGCGGCGGCGTGGATCGCCTGCCAGCCGCCCATGCTCGAGCCGCGGATGGCGACGGCGGGGGCGTGCTCGCGCACCAGGTCGCACATGGAAAGCACGTCGCCGAAGGCGGTAGGGCCGAACTCGCCGGACGAGCGCCCGTGCCCGCGGGCGTCGTAGGCCAGCGCCACCAGCCCGGCCGCGCGCAGGTTGCGTGCGAAGTCGAAGTGGCTCTCCTTGGCCGAGTCGGCGCCGTGCACGATCACGACCCCCGCCACGGGGCCCCCTTCGGGCTTGAACAGGGCGTAGCTGAGCCCGTCGCGGGTGCCGAGCTCGGGCGGGGCCGGAGGAGCGTGCTTCATAATCGCGCCGCGAACCATGGCAGCCGCAGCGACGACCGGACTCGAGCAGGTACTTCCCCTGGGCTCCCGCCTGAACGAGCGCGGCGCGCTGGAGGTGGGCGGCTGCGACCTGACCGAGGTCGCCCACGAGCACGGCACGCCGGCCTACGTGTATGCCGAGGACGACATCCGCGCCCGCGCCCGCGCCTACCGCGAGGCCTTCGCGACGCGGACCGACCGCTTCGAGATCGTCTATGCCAGCAAGGCGGCGCCGATCACCGCGGTCTACCGGCTGCTGGCCGACGAGGGCCTTTCGTGCGACGTCGCCTCCGGCGGCGAGCTCCACCTGGCGCTGACCGGCGGGTTCGCGCCCGGGCGGCTGTACATGCACGGCAACAACAAGACCGAGGCCGAGCTGGGCTACGCCGTTGAGCAACGCGTGGGCACCATCGTCGCCGAC
>DATHAQ010000010.1:0-80161 GCA_035296565.1 Thermoleophilaceae bacterium | reverse complement strand
CCAGCCCCAGCCCGGACGGCGGGGGAGGTAACGGAAACGGCGCGGGGAACGGCCGCGGCAACGGGAAGGGCGGCGGGGGCGGCCCCCCGGCCAACTGAGCGAGCTGGCGCTCATCGAGGCCATCCGGGCCGAGCTGCCCGGGCCGCCCGCGCGACTGCTTCGCGGCCCGGGTGACGACGCCGCCGTGGTGGCCGCCGCGCCCATAGCCGTCTCCTCGATCGACACCGTCGCCGAGGGCGTCCACTTCAGCCTCGACACCAGTTCGCCCGCCGACGTAGGCCACAAGGCCCTGGCCACCGCCCTGTCCGACCTGGCGGCGATGGGGGCTGCGCCGGGCGAGGCGCTGGTGTCCTTCGTGCTGCCGGCCGGCTTTCCCGACGAGGAGGCGCTGGAGCTGGCGCGGGGAATCGGTGTCCTCGCGCGGCGCACGGGCACCGCGGTCGCCGGCGGCGACATCGTGCGCGGCGGTTGCCTGACCGTAACCGTCGCGGTGAACGGCTGGGCGGAGAGCGAGTACGAGCTGTGCGGGCGCGACGGCGCGCAGCCCGGCGACCTCGTCGGTGTGACCGGAGAGCTGGGCGCGGCGGCCCGCCCCGAGGAGGCGAGCGAGCGCCACCGGCGGCCCGAGCCGCGGCTCGAGGAGGGCAGGGCGCTGGCGCGCGCCGGGGCCACGGCCATGATCGACCTCAGCGACGGGCTGGCCACGGACGCCTGGCACGTCGCCCGGGCGAGCGGGGCGCGGCTGCGAATCGAGCTCGCGCGGCTGCCGCTCGCCCCAGGGGTGACCCCGCGGCTGGCGGCCACGGGCGGCGGCGATTACGAGCTGATGGTGTGCGGGCCGCGCGCGCTCGAGGACGTCGCGGGGATCACCTGGATCGGCGAGGTGGCCGAGGGTGAGGGCCTCGAGCTACTGGACGTCGCCGGAGCGCCCGTCGAGGGCCTGTCCGGCTACGAGCACTAGCGGGCCGGGTAGCGCCGGGGCATGGCCGACTCGGTGCCGCCCAGCGAGCCCGGCCCCGCGTAGCTCGGCACCGCCCGCAGCGGCTGGCGCTCGGGGCTCTCGTCCTCGGGGTCAGCCACCAGCGCCGAACGGGCCACGGCCGAGAAGGCAGCGGCGAGCGCCACCCACACCAACAGCGTGGCCAGGCTCGGGGTCCCGCCCATTGCGGACATCAGCAGGTACCACCCGCCGTGCAGCGGGTCGAGCCCCAGCGCGATCGAGTAGTAGAGCGCGACTACCGCCGGCGGCAGCAAGCCGCCGATCAGCGCGATCACACGCACCCGGCGGATGGGCCGCGGCTCGAGCAGCATGGCCAGCATCCACAGGTGGACGGCGGGTACCGTCAGCAATGCCGCGTAGGGGTCGAGCGCCCAGAGCACGAGCGACGCGCCGCACAGCACCAGCGCCGCGGCGCACCCCCTGCCGGCGGCGGCGGGGTCGCCCGCGCCGAAGAAGCGCTTGATCGCGTAGAGCAACCCGCCGGTCAGCAGAACGACCGCCGCGAGGACGACCGTCGCCGGGGCGTCGAGCGGGAGCGCGCTGGGATCGACCGCCGCCTGGGGGGCGCCCGGCGTGGCGCCCACGAGCGTCAGGAGCTTGGCCAGCAGGAGGCCTCCGAGCAGCGCCAGGGCCACCAGCCCGATGCTGCGCAGGCCGGGCAACACGGGCTCCCGCCGTCGCCGCGCGCGGGCGAAGGCGTCGATCGAGGCCAGCACGGCCGGCAGCAGCAGGGCGAGTGCCAGCACCGAGATCACCCAGCCGGGCAGGACCTGGCTCACCGCGGTCACGTACGAGCGCGGGCCATGCTCGGGGGCGCCCGAGACGTCGAGGCTGCTGAGAGTGCGCAAGGCCGCGCGCCCGAGGCCTCCCAGGCGGTCGGGGTCGAGGCGCTCGTCGGCAGGCGGGTCCAGCTCCCCGCTGCCCGAGAACCGCAGCGAGTCGAGCCCAGCGTCGAGGAACACGCCCTGGGCACCCAGCCCGAGCGGGAACGCAAGCCGGCTCAGCTGCCCGGCCACCGAGGAGGCCTCCACGCGCGTGTCGAGCTCGAGGCGCACGGCCTCGGCGGCGGTGCGCTCGAGGCCGATGCCCACGCGCGCGGTGTCGCCAGACCACGAGACCACGGGCGGCTCACTCGAGGGCGTCCCCAGCCCCGAGACGACGAGCACGGCCGCCACGCCGCCGCCCGAGGAGCGCAGGCGCCGCGCCAGCCGGCGGGCTCCCGCTTGCCCCAGGCGGGCGCCGTCCACCGAGGCCAGCACCAGCGTGCGCTCGGAGGAGCGGCCCTCGAAGACGCGCGCGAGCTCCACGAGCGCCGCCGTGTCCGCCGCGCTGCCGGCGCGGTCGGGCGGCCCGGGGGCGTCGCGGGCGGCCACGACCACCACCTGCTCGCGCCGGCGCCCGGGCCTGCGGCCGGCGATGTTCACCAGGTCGCGGCCCTGGTTGCGGAAGGCATCGCGCTCGACGGTGAAGCCGCGCCGGCCGAAGGTACGGGCCACCGACTCGGCGGTCCCACGGTCCCCCGGAGTGCCCGCGCGGCGGTCGGGAAAGCGCGCGGCGATCAGGTCGGCTTGGATCGCCGCCTGGCGCCCGTCGAACAGCACGTCGGCCGCCAGACCTTGCGGGAGCGGACGCGGGCGGCTCTCCAGGGAGAACATCGTCAGCACCACGGCGAGGACGGCCGGAATGAAGGCCGCCCGGTAGAGCCGTGGTTCGAGCATCGCCGCAACCTACAATCTGCTGGTGTCTCAGCAGGCACCGCGGATCCTTCTCGTCGATGACGAGCAGTCGGTGCAGAAGCTCTTGTCGTTCCCCCTCAAGCGCGAGGGCTATGAGGTCGTGGGCGCCGTGGACGGTCAGGAGGCGCTCGACCGCCTGAGCGAGGGCTCGTTCGATCTCGTGGTGCTCGACCTGATGCTGCCGAAGGTCGACGGCTTCGAGGTCTGCCGGCGCCTGCGGGCGCGCAGCGGTGTGCCGATCATCATGCTCACCGCCAAGGCCGAGGAGATCGACAAGGTGCTCGGCCTGGAGCTGGGCGCCGACGACTACATCACCAAGCCCTTCTCCCTGCGCGAGTTCCGCAGCCGGGTGAAAGCGGTGCTGCGCCGCGCGAGCCTTGCTCGCGAGGAGGACGCGCCAGAGGAGCCGCTGGTCCACGGCGACCTGCGCATCGACTTCGAGCGGCGCAGCGTCGAGGCCTCGAATGGCGACGTCCGCCTGACCTACGTGGAGTTCGAGATCCTCGCCGCGCTGGCCCGCAACCCCGGCCGGGTCTACAGCCGTACGCAGCTGCTCGAACGAGTGTGGGGCGACTCGGCCTACCGCGACCCCCGGACGGTCGACGTCCACATCCGCCACCTGCGGGAGAAACTCGAGGCCGACCCGCGCGAGCCCGAGCTGATCGTCACGGTTAGAGGCGTGGGCTACCGCTTCGGCGAGCGATGAGACCCCTCGGCGGATCGCTGCGCAACAAGATCGCGCTGCTGTTCGCCGCCGTCGTGGCCCTGGCCACCGCCGCGATCTACTTCCTCGCCGTCCCCCAGCTCCAGCAGAACCTCGAGGAGCAGCGCACCGACGACCTGCTGCGAGCGGCCCGCGGCTCGAGCGCCCAGCTCGACCGCGTGACCAACGGTGACGTCCCGGCCCCCGAGGTCGACCGCACGGTCCGCTCGCTGGCCGACAACGCCGAGGCGCGCGTGACACTGCTCGCCATCCAGCGCTCCGACGGGGGCTCGGTGAGCTTCTTCCCGCTCACCGACTCGCGGGAGCAGGTGCGCTACCCGCGGAACGACGACCTCGCGCGCCGCGCGGTCGCGACCGGCCGGCTGCAGACCGGCACGCTGCGCTTCGGCGGCGAGGAGCTGGCCCAGGTCGCGCAGCCGATCAAGACAGGTGACGAGGTGGTTCGGGTCGCGCTCTACTCGGCGGGCCTCGAGGACACCTCGCAGACGGTCGGCTTCGTCCGCGACCGCATCCTCGTCGCGACCGCCGTCGCCCTGCTGCTCGCGCTGGCCGGCGGCACGCTGGTGGCCCAGTCGGTCGCCCGCCGCGTGCGGCGCGTCGAGCGCCGCGCCGGGGAGCTCGCGGCGGGCGACTTCGCCGAGCCGCTTCCGGTCGACTCCGACGACGAGCTCGGCCAGCTGACTCGCGCCTTCAACGAGATGGCCCAGCAGCTGCGGCAGGTCGACGTGGCGCGGAAGGAGTTCGTGGCCACCGCCTCGCACGAGCTGCGCACGCCGATCTTCTCGCTGTCCGGCTTCGTCGAGCTGCTGCTCGACGAGGAGCTCGACGAGGACACCCGGCGCGAGTTCCTGGAGACGATGGCCGAGCAGGTGCAGCGCCTGCAGAAGCTGTCAGTGGACCTGCTCGACCTGTCGCGGCTGGATGCCGGCTCGGTGGAGCTGCGCCCCGAACGGCTCGACATCGCCGAGCTCGCGCGCTCGGTGGCCCAGGAGTTCCGGCCGGCCATATCCCGGCACAGGACCACGCTCTCGCTCGACCTTCCCGAGGAGGGGGTGGAGGCGCGCGCGGATCCCGAAAGGGTGGCGCAAATCATGCGTATCCTGCTCGACAACGCCCTCCGCCACACCCCCGAGGGCACCCCAGTCACCGTGAGCGCGGACCGCGACAACGGGGCCGCCGAGTTCACGGTGGCCGATTCTGGCCCGGGCATGACCCAGGGCACCGACGGGCGCGTATTCGACCGCTTTTGGACCGGCGACGCGACCACCGGCGCCGGCCTCGGCCTCGCCATCGCCAAGGAGCTGGCCGAGCACATGGAGGGGGGCATCTCGGTCACCTCCAGGCCCGGGCGCACCGCCTTCACGCTCGAGCTCCCACCCGAGGACTCCTGATGCTCCGCCGTATCGTCCCCGCGGCGCTGGCCGCGCTCGTCCTCGCGGGCTGCTCGATCGGGGACGACGAGTCGGGCCCCGGCTCGCAGCAGGTCGAGAGCCGGACCACCAAGGTGGAGGTCGTCAAGGGCCTGGGCGAGAACGGAGCGTTCGACCCCCAGGCCATCTACGATCGCCTGTCTCCCGGCGTGGTCACGATCACTTCGATCTTCGGCTCGGGCAGAGGGCGCAACCCGCTCGAGGAGGGGGGCGAGGGCGGCCAGGGCTCGGGCTTCGTGCTCGACTCGCAGGGCTACGTCGCCACAAACGCGCACGTGGTCACCAACGGGACGCCGCGCACGCGCAAGGCGAGGCAGGTGTTCGTGGGATTCTCCGACGGCAACCGGGTGCCCGCGCGGATCGTGGGCACCGACCTGTTCGCCGACGTTGCGGTGCTAAAGATCGACCCGCGCGGCCTCAAGCTCACGCCACTCACGCTCGGCAACTCGCACGACGTGAAGGTCGGGGAGCCGGTGGCCGCCATCGGTAGCCCGTTCGGCGAGGAGCAGTCGCTGTCGGTGGGCGTCATCTCCGCCGTGGACCGCAGCATCGAGTCGCTCACGCAGTTTCAGATCGGCGACGCGATCCAGACCGACGCCGCCATCAACCCCGGCAACTCCGGCGGGCCGCTGCTCTCCGAGAAGGGGCGCGTGCTCGGCATCAACGCGCAGATCCGTTCGCGCAGCGGAGGCGGCGAGGGTGTCGGCTTCGCCATCCCCGCCGACGCCGTGCGGCGCTCGATCCGCGAGCTGCGCGCGCGGGGCCGGGTGCCCTACGGCTTCCTCGGCGTCTCGGCGCAGCCGCTGTTCCCGCAGCTGGCGCGCTTCCTCGACGTGCCGGTGAACAGCGGCGCGGTCGTCGCCGAGGTCGAGCCGGGCAGTCCGGCCGACAAGGCCGGGCTGCGCGGCGGCACGAGCGAGCGCGACTTCCAGGGCACTCCGGACTTCCCGGTGGGCGGCGACGTGATCGTGTCAGTCGACGGCCAGAAGCTGAGCCGGACCCAGGACCTTGCCGACGTCATCGCGCACAAGAGCGAGGGCGACGAGGTGGAGCTCGAGGTCATCCGCGACGGCGACCGGCGCACGCTGAAGGTCGAGCTGACCCGCCGCCCGGTCCAGGCGCCACGACGCCCGTAGCGCTGATTCGGGAGCTCTCGCTCGCCCTGCGCGAGCGGGTGCTGCCGCACCTCGGGGCCCATGCGGGGCGGGTGTTGGGCGCAGCGGGGGCCGGCGGAGACCCGACCTTCGCCATCGACCACGAGGCCGAGGCCGAGCTGGAGCGCTTCCTCGCCGAGCGCGCGCCGGAGCTCGCCTTCTACTCGGAGGACCGCGGGCTCGTGGAGCCCGAGGGCGGCGCCGAGCACGTCCTGGTGGTCGACCCGATCGACGGCACTCGACCGGCCATGGCCGGGCTGGAGTCGTGCTGCGTCTCCGTGGCCGCCGCGCCGCTGCCCGACCCGACGATGGCCGACGTCTCCGCGGCCTGCGTCGTGGAGATTCCCTCCGGCGCGGTGTTCCTGGCCGAACGGGGCCGACTGGTCGAGTCGCCCGGCGGCGCGCTGTCGGCGAACGAGGATCTCTCCCGGCTGTTCTGGACCTACGGCTTTCGCGGCCGGCCCGCGCGAGCGCTCACCGAGGTCCTCGCCGAGCTGATCGACGGGTCCTCGGTCGGCGGCGGGACCTTCGAGCTCGGCTCGGCCGCCTTCGACATGACGCGCGTGGCCACCGGCCAGCTGGACGCCTACGTCGAGCCGGGCCCGCTCCTCGTCTCCGAAGTGCCGGGCATGCGCGAGGAGTTCGAGCGCGTGGGCGGAGGGTCGGTGCTCAACAACTCGCCCTACGACCTTGCCGCCGCGGCACTCGTCTGCGAGGAGGCCGGGGTGGTCGTCACCGACGCGCGGGGCGAGCCGCTCGGCGCGCGGCCGCTGCTGGGCTCCGGAGCCGAGTTCCAGATGTCCGTGGTGGCGAGTGCCAACGAGGTGCTGCACGGACAGATCATCGAGGCCGTCGGGGCAGGGCTCCTGCGGCTGAAGGGATAGTGTCCCGCGCCGTGGAGGCTCAGGCGTCCGATCGCGATGTCGCTCTGACGATCCCGGCCCGTCCCGAGCACCTCGTGCTCGCGCGGCTGGCCCTCTCAGCGGTGTGCCGGCTCACCCCGCTGTCACCCGAGGAGGTCGCCGACCTGAAGCTGGCCGTCACCGAGGCCGCTAACGACTTCGTGGAGGACGACCCCGACAACGAGGGCCGGCTGAACGTCTCCTTTGCGCTCGAGGACCGGCGGCTGGTGATCACGCTCGACGGGGACCAGGCCACCGACCCGGCGGCGGAGCAGGAGCTCGGGCGGGCGATCATCGAGGCCACCGTGGACGAGACGAGCTTCGAGGAAGGCCGCGCAGAGCTCGTGAAGTACCTGCCGGAGCCCGCGGGCTAGCCTCCGCGCGATGCTGCAGCCGATCGCCGTCGGGCAGAAGAGCCTGGCGGACTACACCCACGTCGCTGGGCGCCCGCTCATCGCCGAGATCCGAGAGCTGGCGGACCCCTTGCAGGGCCTGAAGGTCCTGCATTTGAGCGCCACCGCGTTCGGCGGCGGCGTGGCGGAGATCCTCTTCACGCTGGTCCCGCTGATGAGCGACGTGGGGATCGAGGCCGAATGGCAGGTGATGCTCGGACGCGAGGAGTTCTACAACGTGACCAAGCGCCTGCACAACGCGCTCCAGGGCAACCCCGACTCGCTCTCGGACGAGGAGTGGGAGATCTTCGAGCGCTTCAACAAGCTGAACGCCGCGGAGCTCACCGAGGGCTGGGACGTGATCATCGTCCACGATCCCCAGCCGTTGGGGATCCGCCGGCACGTGGCCGGGCACGGCCGAATGTGGATCTGGCGCTGCCACATCGACCTCTCGACCCCCGATGCGGACGCCGTCGAGCACATCGTCCCGCATGTGCGCGGGTACGACGAGTCGGTGTTCCACCTGCAGGACTATGTCCTGCCCGGCCTTGACGGCATGCCGGTGAACCTGTGCCCGCCGGCCATCGACCCGCTCTCGCCCAAGAACATGGCCTTCTCGCCCGAGGACGCCGCCTTCGTCTGCGAGCAGTTCGGGCTCGACGTCGACCGGCCGCTGATGTGCCAGGTCTCGCGCTTCGACCCCTGGAAGGACCCCATCGGCGTCATCGACGCGTATCGAGTGGTCAAGCGGGAGATGCCCGAGGTTCAGCTCGCGCTCGTCGGCTCCATGGCCACCGACGACCCGGAGGGCTGGGAGTTCTTCAACTCGACGATGGCCTACGCCGATGGCGACCCCGACGTCCACATCCTCAACAACCTCAACCAGGTAGGGGCCATCGAGGTCAACGCCTTCCAGTCCCAGGCGGACGTCGTGATTCAGAAGTCCACGCGCGAGGGCTTCGGGCTGACCGTCTCGGAGGCCCTGTGGAAGGCCCGTCCCTTCATCGGCGGCGACGTGGGGGGCATCCCGCTCCAGGTCACCGACGGAGAGACCGGGTACCTCGTCTCCTCGCCCGAGGAGTGCGCCGACCGCTCCCTGCGCATCCTGCGCGACCCGGACCTCGGCCGGCGCCTGGGCCGCGGGGGCAAGGAGCACGTGCGCCAGAACTTCCTCACCCCGCGCCTGCTGCGGGACTGGCTGCGTATCTTCTCAAGAGCCGCGTGAGCCACGACACCCCCCTCGTCCTCGTCTCCAATCGTGGACCGGCCACCTTCAGCCGGGAGGACGGTGAGTTGAAGGCCATGAGGGGTGGCGGCGGACTCGTCACGGCGCTGACCGGCCTCGTCCACCACCGCGACGCCGTCTGGGTCGCGTCCGCGATGACCGAGGAGGACGCCGAGGTCAGCCGCCGCCACGAGGGGCGCTCCTTCGACTGCGAGCTGGACGACGTGACATACCGGATCAAGCTCGTGGAGTCCGACGTGGACTCCTACGACGCCTTCTACAACGTGGTGGCGAACCCGCTGCTGTGGTTCATCCAGCATTACCTCTGGGACCTCTCCAACGCCCCGGACATCCGCAGGCAGGAGATCGACGCCTACGAGAACGGCTACGTCGCCGTCAACAAGGATCTGGCCGCGGCGGTGCTCGAGGAGGTCGCCGACGACGCGGTGGTGATGCTCCACGACTACCACCTCTACATCGCCCCGAAGTTCATCCGCGAGGCCCGGCCGGACATCTTCCTGCACCACTTCATCCACATCCCCTGGACCCAACCCGACGCCTGGCGCGTGCTGCCCTCCGACATGCGCGAGGAGATCTACGAGGGGGTCCTGTCCAACGACATCGTCTCCTTCCACACCCGCTCCTACCGGCGCAACTTCCTGCTCTGCTGCCGCGAGCTGTTCGACCTGGAGGTCGACGAGGAGGCGGGCATCGTCCACTTCGACGGCCGCGAGGTGTGGGTCCGGGCCTATCCGCTACCGATCTCGGCCGACACCTTCCAGCGCAACGCCCAGCGCCCCCAGGTCCACGACTACGAGCGCGAGATCCTCCGTCGCCGGCGCGAGCACCTGATCCTGCGCGTCGATCGCGCCGACCTGTCCAAGAACGTCCTGCGCGGCTTCACAGCCTTCGACCTCTTCCTCGAGCAGCACCCCGAGTTCCTCGAGCAGGTCACCTTCATCGCACACCTCATCCCATCACGCCAGGACGTGCCCGAGTACGCCGAGTATCTCGAGCGCATCGAGGCGCTGGTAGCGGTGGTCAACCACCGCCACGGAACCACGGATTGGATGCCGATCGAGCTGCGGCTGCGGGAGAACCTCGAGGAGGCCATCGCCGGCTACAAGCACTACGACCTGCTGATGGTCAACGCCATGTTCGACGGCATGAACCTGATCGCCAAGGAGGGCCCGCTGGTCAACGAGCGCAACGGGGTCTCACTGCTGTCCGAGAACACGGGGGCACACGAGGAGCTGGCGGACTTCTCGCTGTCGGTCAACCCCTTCGATGTGCAGGAGCAGGCCGACGCCATACACCGGGCGCTGACCATGTCCGCGCAGGAGCGCTCGTGGCGCGCTCAGGGCCTCAAACGGATCGTCACCGCGCGCGATCCGGGGGACTGGGTGGACGACCAACTGGCCGACATCGAGCGCAAGCGAAGCGCCCAGTCGGCAGCTACTCTGTCGCAGTAATGGAATACAGCGCACAGCAGCCCTACGTCCAGCCGCGCGAACGGATCTCCACCGCCCGCCTGCTGGGCCAGGTCATGTTCCTGGTGGCCGTGGCGATCGGGTTCCTGGCCCTCGGCACCTTCCTGGGCCGCGACCTCTCTGTCGGCACCGCCCGCATCTGCTCGTTCGTGGGCCTGGGCATGCTGCTCGTCGCCTCGTTTGCGCCCGGCCGCCTGTTCCGGGTGGGCCCGTTCGCGGTCATCTGGCTCTACGCGCTGGCGCTGATGATCGGCCTGGGCCTCGGCCCGGTCATCGAGTACTTCGCGACCACCGATCCCCAGGTGGTCACCCAGGCCGCGGGCATGGCCGCCCTGATCACCGTGGGCATGGGCGCTGCCGGCTTCGCCTGGGACCGCGACCTCTCGGGCTGGATGCGTCCCCTCTCCTACCTGGTGCTCGGGGCGGTCGTCATCTCGTTCGTGATGTTGCTCTTCGGCGGCGGTGGCAACCCGATCATCTCGGGCGTCATCGGCGTCCTCTCGGCCGCCCTGATCCTGGTCGACTTCAACTTCCTGCGCAAGCACGGAACCGAGGAGCACGCGGTCATGCTGGCCACGGGCATCTTCGTGTCGATCGTCAACATCTTCATCTCGCTGCTGAACATCCTCGGCGGCCGCTAGGGCCCCGGGTCGGGGGAGAACTCGCCGCTGCGGGGCGGCGGGGAACTCGGTGGCGGCCTGGCTGGAGCGCTCGCCGGCGCGGGCGGCTCCGGAGCGGGTCGAGCGGGAGCGACACGGCGCTCCCTTCTGAAAAGACGCTCAGGCGGGTGAGGAATTTCTCGAACGGGTGCCGCCACGCGCGTCCGCGCTCGCGGCCGCCGGATCTGTCGCCTGTGCGCGGGGCTTCGCCTGTGCGCGGGGCTTCGCCAGTGCCTGGGCTTTCGCTTCCGCCGAGCCGGCCGAGCCCGTCTCCCTGGGGGCCGCTCGTCAGGACCCCGAAGGCGCGGCGGCGTGCTGGGAACCGAGCGCTCGGCGACCGGAGGAGGCGGCGGAGCCTTCTCGTCACCCGGGGGCCCGACCACGATCAACAGGACGGCGGCGACCGCCGCGACCAGCCGCCCGACGTTCCCCCATCGCACCCGGCTCAACAAGCCGGAGGCCGCGCCTGGCCGCCGCCTTCCCATGCGGGCCTAAGCCGCTCCGATCCGGTGTCCGCCCCCGGGCCGTTGCTAGCCTTCCGCGGCCGTGGCCCACCTGTATGACCTCATGCTGCTCGTCGATCCGAACGTCCCGGAGGACCGCCAGTCCGCCGTGATCCAGGAGGTCGAGTCGATGATCTCCGCCGACGGCGAGGTCGTGGCATCGCAGGACTGGGGCTCGCGCCGGCTCGCCTTCGAGATCGACCACCGCGCCGACGCCGGCTACCACCTCTTCCAGTTCAACGGCGACAACGCGCTGCTCGAGCGGCTGCGCCACTCGCTGAGGATCATGGATGGCGTGCTGCGCTTCCGGATCATCCGCCTGAAGGCCGGCACTCCTCCGCCGGAGCCTCCCCGCGAGGCTGCCTCCCGGCCGCGTCGCGAGGAGGAGGGTGAGGGCCGCGTTGCCGCCCGTGCGGCGGCGGACGCTCCGGCCGACGCAGAAGACGCACCTGCGTAAAAAGCCTCCCACGTTCCAGAGACTTCCTGAACGAGGACGACCGAAGGCTCCGATCCCGGCTGTATGTTCGATCGGACTAGCCCCGAGCCGTCCGCAGAGCGAGAAGGAGCGCCGAAAATGGCAGCCACGAACATCAACAGGGTCGTCCTCACGGGCAACCTGACAAGGGACCCCGAGCTGCGCAGCACCAACAACGGGACCTCCGTTTGCAGCCTCAGGCTGGCCTGCAACACCCGCCGCAAGGATGCCTCGGGTCAGTGGGTCGACAAGCCCAACTACTTCGACATCACGGTCTGGGGCGCGCAGGGCGAGAACTGCGCCCAGTACCTCTCCAAGGGCCGCCCGGTGGCCGTTGACGGCCGGCTGGAGTGGCGCGAGTGGGACACGCCCGAGGGCCAGAAGCGGCAGGCGATCGACATCGTCGCCGACTCCGTGCAGTTCCTCGGGGGTCGTGAGGGCGGCGAGAACGGCGGTGGCGGTGGGCGCTTCACCCCGCAGAGCGACGTGCCGGCCGATACCGCCGACTTCGAGACCGCGGGGGCCACGAGCGGCTCCTCGGCCGCCGACGACGACATCCCCTTCTAGGGACGTCGGCAGGGCCACCGGCGGCGGCTGAAGCGATGCGCGCGTCGCTAGACTCGCCTGCTTCATGGCGAAGTCACGAGGCAACGTGCGAGACCGCCGCCGGCGCGACAAGCGCGGGCCGGCCACCGGGGCCCGGCGCAAATCGTGCCCGTTCTGCCGCGAGAAGGTCGACGTCATCGATTACAAGGACGTCGGCTCGCTGCGTCGCGCCATCAGCGACAAGGGCAAGATCCGCTCGTCCCGCGTCACGGGCGCCTGCCGGCGCCACCAGGTGCAGCTCGCCCGGGCGGTCAAGCGCGCGCGTGAGCTCGGCTTCCTGCCCTACGTCAGCGACAGGTAATGGCCCAGGCCATCCTGCTCCAGGAGGTCGAGACGCTCGGCGAACGCGGGGACGTCGTGGACGTCTCACCCGGGTACCTTCGCAACTACCTCGCGCCCCGCAAGCTGGCCCAGCCGGCCACCCCGGCCTCCATCGCGGAGGCCCGGGGGCGCCGCGAGCGCGAGGAGAGGGCAGTCGCCGAGGCCGCCGAGAAGGCGCAGGAGACCGCCGCGCTGCTCAAGCGCACCGTGCTCACCATCGCCCACCAGGCGGGCGACGACGGCCGGCTGTTCGGCTCGGTGACCGCGCAGGACGTGGTCGACGCCGTGCGCCAGGCCCGCGACCTGCGGCTCGACCGCCGCAAGGTCCTGCTCCGCGAGCCGATCAAGTCGACCGGCACGCACATGGTCGAGGTCGAGATCTCGGAAGGCGTCACAGCCGAGGTCAAGACCATCGTCACCGCGGAGTAACGCTCGCCCCGCCCCGGGGCGCCGCCTGATGTCGGTCTCGGTCACACGCGAGGCCGGAAACGGCAGCGTTCCCCCGCAGAACATCGAGGCCGAGGCCTCGGTCCTCGGCTCCATCCTGCTGACCGAGCAGGCGCTCGACGGCCTGCTGGTCGACGTCGGCCTGCGGCCCGAGCACTTCTACCGCCCGCGCCACACCCTGATCTTCCGGGCAATGATGCGCCTCAAGGAGAAGGCGGAGCCCGAGGCCGTCGACGCGTTGACGGTCTGCGACGACCTCGAGCGGACAGGCGAGCTCGAGGAGGCCGGCGGCACCGACTACGTGCACTCGCTGCCCACAGAGGTGATCGCGGCCGGCAACGTCCAGCACTACGCGCGCATCGTCAAGCAGCACGCCATGCGACGGCGACTGCTGACCACCGCGCGCGAGATCCAGGAGCAGGTCTTCAGCCACGCGGGAGACGCCCACGCTCTGGTCGAGGAGGCCGAGAAGGCGCTCTTCCAGGTCGGCCACGAGGAGGGCTCGGGCGAGATGAAGTCGCTCGAGGACGTGCTCGACGTCGAGGTCGACCGGCTCGAGAAGATCTCCCGCGAGGGGATCGAGTTCACCGGGACGCCGTCGGGCTTTCGCGACCTGGATGACATCACCGGCGGCTTTCAGGCCGGCAACCTGATCGTCGTCGCAGCCCGGCCGGCGATGGGCAAGTCGGCGTTCGTGACCAACATCGCCGAGAACGCGGCACTGGACCACGGCAAGGCCGTCGCCCTGTTCTCGCTGGAGATGGCCGAGGCCGAGCTTGCGCAGCGTTTCCTGGCCTCCCAGGCCAAGCTCAACGGCAAGGACCTCCGGCGCGGTCAAGTCAAGGCCGACCGCTGGCCCAAGGTGATGCAGGCCAGCGACAGGCTCTCCAAGGCGCCGATCTACATCGACGACTCCAGCGACATCGGCGTCCTCGAGATCCGTGCCAAGGCCCGGCGGCTGCACGCAAAGCACGGACTCGGCCTGCTGATCGTCGACTACCTGCAGCTCCTGCGCGCCGATCCGAGCGCCGACAGCCGCGTCGAGCAGGTCGGCCAGATGAGCCGCGGACTGAAGATCCTCGCGCGCGAGCTGGAGATCCCCGTGATCGCGGTTTCGCAGCTGTCGCGCGCCGTCGAGTCGCGAAACCCGCCCAAGCCGATGCTCTCCGACCTCCGCGAATCCGGGCAGATCGAGCAGGACTCCGACGTGGTCATGTTCCTCTACCGCGAGGAGTACTACGACGACGAGTCCGAGCGTCAGGGCGAGGCCGACGTGATCGTGGCCAAGCACCGTAACGGCCCCGTCGGCGAGGTGGCGCTGGCCTTCCTCAACCAGCATCCGAAGTTCGTCAACCTGGCCCGCTCGGCTCCGGGCGGCCCGCCACCCGGCTCCAACGGGTCCGACTGGTGACGCTCCGCCCCGTCACCGAGGAGCCCGAGGTGGGATGCCCCCTCGGCATCTGCGACGGCACGGGCTGGGTGCTGGACGACGCGGGCGACGCCACCCGCTGTGAGTGCGCCGAGCGCCGAATCCGGGCCTCGGCCGGCCGACGGATGGGCACCGGGGTGCCCAAGCGCTACCGCGGCGTCTCCTTCGACCGCAGGCCGATCTGCGACCTCGACCCCTCCGTCATCCGCCCTGTGCGCCAGTACGTGCGCGACATCGGCGACAACCTCGGCCGCGGGCGAGGCCTCTGGTTCTTCGGTGATGTGGGCACGGGCAAGACGTCGCTGGCCATGCTCGTCTCCAGGGCCGCGCAGGAGGCGGGCCGCTCGGTGGCGATCTACTCCATGCCGCGCCTGCTGGCCGACATCCGCGACACCTACGACCGCGAGTCCGGCGGCGCGCCCTACAGCGCATTCTTCCGGCGCTTGTGCTCCGTGGACCTCCTCCACCTCGACGACCTCGGCGCCGAACACCGCACCGACTGGGTGCTCGAGCAGCTCTACTCGATCGTCAACGAGCGCTGGCAGGACCAGCGCGCGATGGTCGTCACGACGAACGTGATCGACCTCGGCCAGCTACGCGAGCAGATCGGCTCGCGGACCGTGTCCCGGCTCAGCGAGATGTGCGACGCCCATCCCGTCTTCGGCGCCGACCTGCGCATGACCGCCGGCGAGTAGCCCCACCTAGACTCGAACGGCTATGCCGGGACTGGTCATAGTCGGCTCGCAGTGGGGCGACGAGGGCAAGGGCAAGGTGGTCGACCTGATCGCCGAGCAGGCCGACGCCGTCATCCGCTTCCAGGGCGGGAACAACGCCGGACACACCATCGTTCGCGACGGCGAGGTGTTCAAGTTCCACCTCGTCCCCTCGGGAATCCTCTACCCGGGCAAGGTCTGCGCGATCGGAAACGGCGTAGTGGTCGACCCACAGGTGCTGACCGAGGAGCTCGACGCCCTGCGCCGGCGCGGCCTGGACATCGGCGGCCTGAAGGTCTCCGCCAACGCCCACCTGATCATGCCCTACCACCTGCTGCTCGACCACGCGGGCGAGGCCAAGCTCGGCGAGCAGAAGATCGGCACCACCCGGCGCGGGATCGGCCCGTGCTACGCCGACAAGGCGGCGCGGCTAGGCATCCGGGTGCAGGACCTGCTGGACGAGAAGATCCTCAAGCAGAAGATCACGGCGGCGATGGAGCCCAAGCGGCTCTCGCTGCGGCCCTTCGCCAAGGACCCGATGATCGATCTGCACGCGATGACCGAGCAATACCGGACCTTTGGCGCGCGGCTCGAGCCCCACATCGCCGACACGGCCCCGATCGCCTGGCGCCTGCTCGAGCAGGACCGCCTCGTGGTGTTCGAGGGAGCGCAGGGCGCGATGCTCGACATCGACCACGGCACCTATCCCTTCGTCACCTCGTCGAACCCCGTGGCGGGCGCCGCCTGCGTCGGCGCTGGTGTTGGGCCGACGGACATCGATCACGTCTGGGGCATCGCCAAGGCCTACGCCACCCGCGTCGGGGCGGGCCCCTTCCCCACGGAGCTCGAGGACGAGCTGGGCGACCAGATTCGCGCGGCGGGCGGCGAGTTCGGCACCACCACGGGTCGCGCACGGCGAACCGGATGGCTCGACCTGGTCGCGCTGCGCTACGCCACCCGCGTCAACGGGCTCACCGGGCTGGTGGTCACCAAGCTGGACGTGCTCACGGGAATCGAGGAGCTGAAGGTGGCCACGCGCTACACCGCTCCCGACGAGGCGTCATTCGAGGAGTTCCCCTACCACCAGTCGGTTCTGCACAAGGCGCGCGGCGAGTACGACAGCCTGCCCGGCTGGGACGAGGACATCACCGGTGCTCGCGCGCTGGAGGACCTGCCGACCAATGCGCGGGCCTACCTCGACTACATCAGCGACTACCTCGCGATCCCCATCGTGATGGTCGGCGTGGGCCCCGGCCGCGAGGAGATCATCTGGACTGGGGCGGCCGAGCTCCTCAGCCCGGCCGCCGCAGACCTGACTTCCCCCTAGTAGCTGGTGCTGTCGCTCGCGATGCCGATCACGACCACCAGGATGAACACGATGATCGCGAGCACCAGCAGCGCCACACCCACCATGCCGAGGATCTTCCCAGTGGTGGCCATGCCCTTCCCGCCGTAGCGGCCGGGATTGGCCGTTATCGCGTCCTCGGCGCTCTTGCCCTGCCACCACGCGAAGGGGGCGGCCAGGCCGCAGAGCAGGATCCCGACGATCCCGAGCACCAGCGCGGGCACCGCGCCCGGTGCGTTCGGAAGCGACGGGGCGCCTGCGTAGGGCGGACCGGGCGGGCCACCGAAGCCTCCGCCCGGGCCGGGAGGCCCACCTGGCGACTGAGGGCCGCCTGGCGACTGCGGTCCGGGCGGAGGACCGGGAGGCCCACCCGGTGACTGAGGCCCGGGAGGCGGTCCGGGGGGCCCGCCGGGACCACCCGGTGACTGCGGCCCGGGAGGCGGTCCCTGAGGCCCGCCGGGCGACTGCGGTCCCGGCGGAGGTCCCGGGGGGCCACCCGGAGACTGCGGGCCCTGGGGCCCGCCCGGCGACTGCGGTCCCCC
Source organism: Thermoleophilaceae bacterium (assembly GCA_035296565.1). Taxonomy (GTDB): domain Bacteria; phylum Actinomycetota; class Thermoleophilia; order Solirubrobacterales; family Thermoleophilaceae; genus JACCZR01. The sequence goes on along the minus strand of DATHAQ010000010.1, from coordinate 63,068 downwards.
CGGGGACTGGGGCCCGGGCTGCGGCGACTGCGGCCCGCCGGGCGACTCCGGGTTCTCCGAGTCCTCCGGGTTCGGGCCGTCAGGGGGTGAGGGGGTCATGGAGCTGCTCCTTGTGTGAGTTGAAAGGCCCAGGACAGGGCCAGGACCATCGTTCCGAGGGCCAGTACGGGTCGCGGCCAGCGCAACGGCCGTTCTCGCTTGACCGATCTCAGCACCGCCCAGCCGACGACCGCGGCCGCGCATGCCACGAGCGGTCCGATCGGCGAAGAGCGCAGGCTGCCGTCGACGTCCCCCTGCCCCAGGGCGAACAGGCTGTGCGTCAGCCCGCAGAATGGGCACGGCAGCCCGGTCGCCAGCCGGAAGGGGCAGAGGGTCAGGTCGTCGCTCGGCCGGGCGTCGGTGGCGGCGCCGAGCGCCACCGCGCCCAGCGACCCCGCACACAGGAAGCCGACCGCCAGCTCCGATCCTCCGACGCGCTCGATGGCGCCACTCTAACGCCGCTAATTGCTGCTCGCGGCTGCGGCAATGAGGATGATCACGATGAACAGGAGGTAGAGCAGCAGGAGCGCCACGCCGATCCCGACGACCACCTTCTCAGCGGTGGCAATGGGACGCACGGGCGCGTTTCCGCCCGCTCTGCGGTCCCAGTAGTCGTTGAGCTTGCTCAGCACCAGCGTGTAGAAGATCGGCGCGCCGAGGCCCACGAAGGACAAGACGATGAGGCCGGCGAGGTAGCCGCCGGGCGAGAACTCGCCCACGCCCGAGCGCTCGCACAGCAGGCTGATGTCGCGCCACAGCCAGTAGATGACGAAGAAGTTGAGGATCGGGACCAGCAGCCCGAGCGTGTGCAGAAGCGCGTCGTCGCGGTAGCCGCCCAGCTCCTGGTCGATCTCCTTGCGAGTGGTGTAGAACCAGTAGAAGCCCCACAGGCCGAAGCTGAGGATGAAGAAACCCCAGGCGCGGCCCATGGGCCACTTGTGGCCGTAATGGGGATCCGCGGTCCCCTGAACGGCTGCCGGCTGCTGCTGCCAGCCGGCAGGCTGAGCAGGCGACGCGGGCTGGGGCGGCCCGCCCGGCTGGGGAGGCGCCGCGGGCGGCTGCCCGCCCGGCGACTGCGGGCTCTGCGGCGCAGGCGGGAAGCCCTGCGGGCTCTGCGGCGCGCCCGGCTGCGGGCCTTGTCCCGGAGACTGGGGTCCGCTGGGATTACTGCCTGGGGGGGGTCCGGAGCTCTCCATGGCGCCACCCTATACCGGGGGTGGGCGGATTCGCCGGTCAGTTGGACGAAGACACGAGCGCGAGGGTGATGGCGAGCAGCGCGAACAGCACGACGTAGAGGAAGAAGACCACCAGCCCCGTCGCGATCGCCACCTTCTCGCCGGTGCTGACGGGCGCGTCCACCGCCTGTCCCCCGAAGCGAACATCCCAGTACTCGTTCCAGTGGTTGAGCACGATCCCGAAGAAGACGGGGGCCAGGACGAAGGCTCCGAGCACGTAGCCCACGACCGGTATGGAGGGCAGGCCCACCCGCCGCCGCAACGCGTCCAGGTCCCGCCAGAGCCAGTAGATGACGAAGAGATTGGCGATCGGCACGAAGTACAGGAGCGTGTGCTTCAGCGCGTCGTCGCGCCCGTCCCCAAGCTCGGCGTCCAGGCGCCGGCGGGCCATGTGCAGCCACCAAACCGCCCACACGCCCCAGGTGACGATCGACAGGCCCCAGGCGCGCCTCTGGCTGAACTTCACCCCGTAGGTGTCGACGACGCCGAGCGGGACGGGCCTCTCCCAGCCGCCCGGCGGCTCCTGCTCGATGCTCATCCGGACTCGAGCACTTCCTGCTCTCCCGCGCGCAGGAAGCGCAGCCCCAGAGCCAGCGCGCCGAGCAGCGCGGTGGTGACCAGGGCGACCTGCACGCTGAGGATCCCCCGCTCGTGCCAGTAGACGTCATCCAGCTCGAGCAGCAGCGCCGACTCGTCGAGCGTGAGGCCCATGCCCACGCCGAAGGGCACCGCGAGCTTGGGCTCCAGCGACTCGTTGCGCGTGACGATCGCGGCGCCGCCGGAGACGAACGCCAGCAGGATGCCCGGCACGTAGTGGTGGATGTGCCGCCGGCCCAGGATCAGGGCGCGGAAAGGGCCCACCGAGCGGCGCGAGCGCAGCATGGAGGTGGTCACGCGCGCACCGATGAAGCTGGTGACGAAGGCAGTCAGCAGGTTGAATAGCGCGTTCTCCCGGGTCGAGACCTCGCGGTAGCCGGTCACCACGACCTCGGCCGTCTCGGCGACGACCTCCTCCGCGGCCCCGACGAGATCGTCGGTCTCCTTGGGCAGCGGCGCCGACCCACGCCGCCACACGCGCGCGATCTCCACTCCCACCACCGCGGCGGTGGTCACCCCGGCGATCACGCCGAGGACGACGGTGCCCCGTCCCACCCGCAGCCCTTGGCCCTTCAAGCGAAGCGCTCCAGGAGGTCCTCGTCCCCGACCTCCCGCACGTGGCGGGCGGGCACACCCATGACCACCGAGCGCGGGGCCACGTCGCCGATCACGACCGCCCCCGCGGCCACGTAGGCCTCCTCGCCCACCTCGACCCCGGGCACCAGCACCGCGCCGCCGCCCACCCGGCAGGCCCGGCGCAGGGTCGCCCCGCGCAGCCGGTGGTCGGGCCCGTGACGCCCCATGGTGTGGTCGTTGGTGAGGGTGACCCCCGGGGCCACGAACACGTCGTCCTCGACGGTCGAGAAGGCGGTCAGGTAGCAGCCGGTCTGAACCCGCACGCGCTCGCCGACGGTCACGTCGTTGTCGACCGCGGAGCCGCGGCCTATCACACTGCCGGGGCCGACCAGCGCGCGCTCCCGCACATGGGCCTGATCGCCGACCACCGCGTCCGGCCCGATCGAGGCGCCGGCCACCAGCACCGCCCCGGCGCACACGGTCGCGCCGTCGTCGAGGACCAGCGCGTCCTGGCGGCCGCCCGCGGCCGTGGACCGCGGCCCCAGCGCCACCGGCTTGCCCACGATCGCGCCATCCTGGATCCGCACCCCCTCGCCCAGCCGCACCCCGGAGTGGATGACCACGTTCGCGCCGAGCTCAGCCGAGTCCGGCAGCTCCACCCCCTCGCCCAGGGCCAGGCCCGGCGCACGATCAGAGGGCTGCAGCACGCGAGCTCCGGTCGAGGCTCTCCTGGAGGGCCTCCAGCACGCGCACGACGCGCAGCCCGCTGCGCGGGCCCGAGCGCGGCTCCTCCCCGTCGCGCACCCGCTCGAGGAAGTGGCGGCACTCGATGCGCAGCGGCTCCTCGTTGGAGATGCTCGGGCTCATCACGTCGCCCGAGCGGGCGATGTATTCCCCGTACGACTCGAAGCTCTGGTCGAAGCCCTTGTCGTAGACCTTGACCTTCTCCTCCAGCTCCATGTCGTCGAAGGTCGCCATCTGCTGCGAGCCCACCACCGTGAAGCGGCGGTCCTTGTGAGGGTCGAGCCAGGAGAGGTGCAGGTGAGCGGCGACGCCCGAGGGAAAGCGCAGGTAGCCGAAGACCACGTCCTCGACGCCGGGGCGCATGTAGCTCTGGCCGAGCGCGCGACATTCGACGGGGTCCTCGTCGATCAGCCGCAGCATCACCGAGACGTCGTGCGCGCCCAAGGACCACAGCGCGTTCTCGTCGGCGCGCAGCTGCCCGAGGTTCAGCCGGTTGGAGTACAGGTAGCGCACGTCGCCCAGCTCGCCGCAGGCCACCAGTTCGCGCAGCTTCTCGACCCCGGGGTGGTACTCGAGCAGGTGCCCCACCATCAGCACCCGGCCGGCCGCCTCGGCGGCCTCCACCACCCGTTCGGCGTCGGCCGCCGACTGGGCCAGGGGCTTCTCGACGAAGCAGTGCTTGTCCGCCCCGAGCACCCGCACCGCCAACTCGGGGTGGCTGGGCACGTGCGTGGCCAGAACCACCGCATCCAGGTCGGGGTCTTCGAGCAGCTCCTCGAGCTCGCCGGTCGCCCGAGCGGTGGGCAGGCTGGGCGACCAGCGCTCCCGTCGCTCCTCGTCGGCGTCGCAGATCCAGCGGAGGTCCGCGTCGGGCAGGCGGTCGAAGTTGCGGGCGAGGTTCGGCCCCCAGTAGCCGAGGCCCACCACCCCGACCCGGATCGCATTCACAGGCGTACGAGGTTGGGCGCTTGGCGCCCGCGGGTGACGCCGCGGAAGTCGACCACCAGCGGCGCCCGCGCGAGGATCATGTCGACGTCGAGGCCGGGATGGACGGTCACGATCACCACCACGTCCGCCCCGTCCAACGTCTCCTCGAGCGACTGGGAGCTGAGGCCGAAGTCGGGCAGCTCCGGCACCGTCTCGTCGTGGTAGACGAGGTCAGCGCCGTCCTCGCCCAGCAGCCGCATGATCTTCAGGGCGGGCGACTCGCGCAGGTCGCCCACTCCGGGCTTGTAGGAGACGCCGACGATGGCCACGCGCGACCCACGCACAGGTTTGGCGTGGCCATTCAGAGCGTGGGCCACCCGCTCGACGCAGAAGTAGGGCATCTTCTGGTTGACCTCGCCCGCCAGCTCGACGAACGCCGTGGGCATGTCGTACTCGCGCGCCTTCCAGGCCAGGTAGAAGGGGTCGACCGGCAGGCAGTGCCCGCCCATCCCGGGCCCGGGGCGGAAGGACATGAAGCCGTAGGGCTTGGTGTTGGCCGCCTCGACTACCTCCCAGACGTCGATGCCCATGCGGTCGCACAGGATCGCCAGCTCGTTGACCAGCGCGATGTTCACCGAGCGGAAGACGTTCTCCAGGAGCTTGGTCAGCTCGGCCTCCTCGGGAGCAGCGACGGGCACGATCTCGTCGCAGACCTGGGAGTAGAAGGCCACGGCGCGGTCGCGGCAGGCGTCCGTCAGGCCGCCGACCACCTTCGGCGTGTTGCGCAGTGTCCAGTCCATGCGCCCGGGGTCGATCCGCTCGGGCGAGTAGGCGACGTGGAAGTCGTGGCCGGCGGCGAGGCCCGACTCCTCGAGCAGCGGGACCAGCCGCTCGCGCGTGGTGCCCGGGTAGGTGGTGGACTCGAGCACCACCAACTGCCCCTGCTGGAGCACCCCCGCCAGCGAGGTCGCGGCGCCGATGAGTGGGCCCAGGTCGGGCTCGCGGTTCTCGGTGAGGGGGGTGGGGACGGCGATGACGACTACCTCAACCGCCGCCAGGTCCGCGTAGCGGCTGGTGGGGTGGAGCAGCTCGCCGATCGCCCGCAGGCGCTCGGAGGTGATGTCCTCGATGTAGGTCTCGCCGCGCTCGAGCGCCGCCAGCTTGCGCTGGTCGGTGTCGACGCAGACCACCTCGTGCCCCTCCTCGGCGATCGCGACGGCCAGGGGTAGGCCGACGTAGCCCAGTCCGATGATCCCGGCCTTCATGGGCGCCCAGTGTAAGCCGCAACCAGGTCGCGGACTGCCTCGGCGGCCCGCCCGCCCCCGTACAGCTCGGGCCGGGCTCCACTTGGGCGGGGGCGCTCCACGGCCTCGCGTGCCGCCCCGGCGTCGAGGTCGACGAGAACGTTCCAGCCCGCCTCCACCGTCTCCACCCATTCCGTGTTCGGGCGCATCGTCACGCAGGGGACCTCCAGCAGGTAGGCCTCCTTCTGCACCCCCCCGGAGTCGGTGAGGACCGTCCGCGCGGACTCCGCCAGGCGGATGAAGTCGAGGTAGCCCAGCGGCGCGGTCAGGGTGACCGCCGCCTCGAGGCGCTCCCACAGCCCCGCCGCCTCCAGGCGCGCGCGTGTGCGCGGGTGCGCGGGCAGCACCACCGGCCGCTCGATGCCCGTGAGGAGCTCGACCAGAGCGGCCAGCCGCTGCGGATCGTCCACGTTGCCGGCACGGTGGGCCGTGGCGAGCACGTACTCCCCCGACGTGAGGCCGAGGTCTTCGACCGCGGTCGAGCGCTCGCGCGCGGGGCCCCGGAAGACCAGCAGAACATCGGCCATCACGTCTCCCACCAGGTGGCGTTCGCCGGCGGCGCTCTCGGCCCCCAGGTTGCGCATCGCGGTTTCGGTCGAGCAGAGCAGCAAGGCGCTCGCGTGATCGCAGAGCACGCGGTTGAGCTCCTCGGGCATCGAGCGGTCGAAGGAGCGCATGCCCGCCTCGACGTGGCCGACCGGTATGCCCGCCTGGGCGGCGGCGAGCGTGCCTGCCAGCGTCGAGTTGGTGTCGCCGTAGACGAGCGCCATGTCGGGGCGCAGCTCGGCCAGCACCGGCTCGAGGGCGGACAGGATGCGGGCGGTCTGCTCGCTGTTGGTGCCCGAGCCTGCGCCCAGCTCCCGATCGGGAGCCGGCACTCCCAGTTCCTCGAAGAACACTCCGGACAACTCGTCGTCGTAGTGCTGGCCGGTGTGGACTATGAGTTCCTCGCCGACCTCCCGCAATTGGCGCGAAACAGCAGCCGCCTTCACGAATTGCGGCCGGTTGCCGATTATCGTCACGATTCGCATGGGCCTGGCCAAGAAGCTCGTCGGGGGAACGCTGGGCGCTCTGTCACTTGGTTTCGACGCCGTCCGCCATGTGGCCTGGTTGGTGAGCTACCACGTGGACCACACCGCGCACGAGGCAGACGAGGACGAGGACCCCTAGCTGAGCTCGGACTCGATCTGCGCCCGCAGCGCCGACGCGGCCTTGTCGGTGACCTCTCCCGCCTCGGGAAACTCGCGATCCTCGATGGCCCCGACCGGCTGCACCTCGCGGGTCGTCGAGGCCAGGAAGGCCTCGCGCGCCTGCCTGATCTCGTCGGCGGTCACCGCCGTCTCCTGCACATCGACGAGGGTCATCACGCGGTCGCGGGTGATCGATGCCAGGATGTGGTCGTCGAGCGGCGGGGTGCGCAGCGTCCCGCCGGCGTCCACCCAGAAGATCGAAGCAGTGGGCGCCTCCAGCACGCGGCCGTGTGGGGTGACCATCAGCGCCTCGTCGAAGCCGCGCTCGCGCGCGATGCGCCCGCACAGCATGTTGGCCGCATAGGAAAGCGACTTCACGCCGTCCAGCACGCGCGTCGGCGCGTAGGTGACGAGTCCCAGCCGCGGGCGCGCGGCCGCCGGAGGCAGCGGCTCGGTCATCAGCAGCCGGTGTCCGCTGCGGGTGAGCACGATGCGCAGGCAGCCGTCGAACTCCCCGCCGCCGCGCTTGCGCAGCAACTGGACCGCCTCCTCCTCGAGCTCGAGCCGCGGCACGCCGTCGAGGCGCAGGTTGGCGGCCGAGCGCTCCATGCGGTCGAGGTGCTCATCGAGGGCGAAGGGGCGGCCGTCGTAGACGCGGACCACCTCGAAGGCCCCGTCACCGCGCAGGAACCCCTCGTCGGTGACCTCGATGCGCGTCTCGGCCGCCGGGGCGACGTGGCCGTCGAAGCAGGCGAGCTCGGTCATCAGCGGAGCGTATTCGCAAGCTAGGTTCGCGGGGTCATGTCCGTCAGTTCGGCCCTCGGCGACCCCCACACGGTCCTGATCCCCGGCGGCAGAATCGAGTACCGCGAGCGGGGCAGCGGGCCACCGATCGTCTTCGTCCACGGAGTGGGCGTCAACGGCGACCTCTGGCGCAACGTCGTGCCTGCGCTCAGCGACCGCTATCGCTGCATCGTCCCGGACCTTCCCTTCGGCGCGCACTCGCACCCTCTGCGCGAGCACGCCGACCTATCGTTGGCCGGAATGGCGCAGATCGTGGCGGACTTCATCGAGGCGCTGCGGCTCGACGCCGCCGCCGTTGTGGCCAACGACACCGGGGGCGCCGTCGCCCAATGGCTCGTCGGACATCACGCCGAGCGTGTCGGAGCGCTCGTCCTCACGTCGTGCGACGCCTTCCACAAGTTCCCGCCCTCCCCGCAGCGTTACCTCGAGGTCACGGCGCGCTCGCGCGTGCTGATGTGGCTGGTCGCCTGGACCGCACGCTTCAAGTTCGTGCAGCGACTGCCGACGGCTTATGGCTGGGTCACAAGAGAGCCGATCGAGCCGCAGATCATGCGCTCCTTCACCAACCCGATCCGCACCAACGCCGGCGTGCGGCATGACCTGACCCGGCTGCTGCGAGCAGCCGACACGCGATACACCTACGAGGCCGCAGGGGCGCTGAAGCACTTCGGGGGACCAGCCCTCGTTCTCTGGGCCGAGGGCGACAAGATCTTCCCCCGCGACCACGGAAGGCTGCTGGCCGAGCTACTTCCGAGGGGTCGCTTTGAGCTGATCCCGGACAGCCGCACGTTCATCCCCGAGGACCAGCCGGAACGGCTGGCCTCGGTGACGCGGGGGTTCCTCGACGGACGGATGCTGAGCTCGTCTGACCCGCCCATAGGCCGCGAAGGTCTCGGGCCGTAAAGGCACTACGGGCCCACCGCGCACGCCCCGGGGGCGCCCGCCACGGTTGCCTCTAGCGGCTCTCGCCGCGGATGACCAGCACGGGTCGGTCGCAGTGGTCGATCAGCTTCCGCGAAACGCCGCCGAGCAGGCGGGAGCGCAGCCCCGAGATCCCGTGCGAGCCCACCACGACCACAGCCGCGCGCTGTGCACGGGCGAGATCGATCAGCGTGTCGGCCACGTCCAGCTCGTCGGGCACGGCGTGCGGTTCCGCGGCCAGTCCGAGGGACCGGGCCAGCTCGACCCCTTCGCGCGCGACTCTCTCGGCGCGCTCGTGCTCGACGCGTTCGATCCGTTCGACCGTTTCCGGATCAGCGGGGATCGAAAACCCTGACGCCGGGTCAGGCGACGCTATGACGGGCATCTCCGGCAGCTCGGGCTCCCACACCGTCGCCACTACGGTCCGGCGGTCGGGGAAGAGCTCAGCGGCGTGCCGAACTGCGGCCTTTGAGAGTTCGGAGCCGTCGTAGGCCACCAGTACTGGGGCGGCGTGGTCGTCGGGCATGCGAGGCGAGGCTATATGGGCCGTGAAGGACTCGAACCTTCAACCTTGAGATTAAGAGTCTCCTGCTCTGCCAGTTGAGCTAACGGCCCTGGGCGCCGCGAGGGCACGAAGAGGCGAGTCTATTCCGCCCCCGAGGCCACCGCCGAGAGCGCCTCGTCGCGCGTTTCGTGGATCGGGAACACCCGGTCGAGGCCGGTAATCTCGAAGATCTTGGTGATGTTCTGGTCGCTGCAGACCAGGGCAAGCGAGCCGCCCCCCGGCCGCAGCCGCTTCACCCCGCCCACCAGCACTCCGAGCGTGGTCGAGTCGATGAAGGTGGCATCGGACAGGTCCACCACGATCTTGGTCTTCCCGTTCTCGATGAGCTCCACCAGGCGCTCCTTGAACTCGGGCGCCGTGTAGAGGTCGACCTCTCCGCCCAGGTGAATCACGTGGGTCTCGGAGTCGATCTCCTCGTCCTGGATGTTGAAGTTCACTGCTCTCCTCGCGTCCGCTGCTTGGGGCCGAGCGCGGATTCTAAGCGGCGTCAGCCGCCGGGTGCGGGGACCGGCGCCTGGCCGCTGCCCGAGCCGCCCTGTTGCTGGGGCATCTTGGCCTGCTTGACCGCCTGCTCGGCCTCCTTGCGCTGGGACTTCGGCGCCAGCTCGACGACCTTGTCGCCGGCCAGGTCCGCCGTGCGCTTGTCGCCCGCCAGGGCCGCGTACTGCACCAGGCGCAGGTAGGCCTGGGGGCTGGGGTCGGCCTCGGCGATGATGCGCGCCGCCTGCTCGGCCTCCTTGGGCCGGTTGAGCGCCGTGGGGTCGTAGATCTGCAGCGCGACGGTCGCCAGCGAGGTGTCGAGCTTCTTGGGCTCGAGCGCGAGATAGCGCTCCCAGGCGCGGCCGGCGGCGTTCAGCGCCGGCTTGGCCTCCGGCGGGAAGCCCGACTGGCTGGCCGAGCCCTGGCTGCCGGCCAGCTGGTAGTTCGCGCGCACGAGGTCCCTCAGCGTGGCCTCGTCGCGCGGGTTTCGCTTCAGGCGCGCGTTGTCGCGCTCGATGCGCTTCTCGACCTGGCCATTGCCGTTACCCCCGCCCTTGTTGTCGGAGAAGATGTCGAACAGGCCGCCCGAGACGTCACTCCCGACGCCGAACAGCACGAGCCCGCCGCCCATCAGAATGGCGAGCGTCAGGTAGGTGGCCTGCACCACCCGGCGGCGCTTGCCTTGCAGGTCGAAGAGCATGGCCGACGACCCAGGCTAGCTATCCGGCGTCGCCCGAACCCTCCGCCGGCCGAGGCGCCCCGACGAACGAGGCGAGCAGGATCGAGAACTCGAACAGCAAGTAGAGCGGCAGGGTCTCGAGCAGCATCGTCACGGGGTCGATGGTGGGCAGCAGAGCCGCCACTACCGCGCAGGCGAGGAACGCGTAGCGGCGGTTCTTGCGAAGCTTCTGTGGCGAAGTGAGGCCGGCGCGGACCGCGATCACGATCCCCACGGGCAGCTGGAAGCCGATACCCATCGCCGCCATCGTCAGGGTCACGAACGAGTAGTAGTCCTTCGCACGGACCTGGGTGTTGAACTGGTCGGAGTTGAAGTTGAGCAGGAACTTGATCGCCGGCGGCAGCACGACGAAGTAGCAGAAGGCCACGCCGCCGACGAACAGGAATGGCACCAATAGGAGCATCGGCGTGGCTACTCGACGCTCCTCCGGGCTGAAGGCGGGCAGCACGAAGGCGTACAGCTCGTAGAGGATCACCGGCAGGGCAATCAGGATCGCCGCATAGGCCGAGTTGGTGAGCGTGGTGGTGAACGCCTCGGTGACCCCGAAGGTGATGGGCTCGGGGAGCTTCTTCGGCAGCGGATGGTTGACGATCTCCAGGATCCGCTCGTTCTGCCAGCCGGCGAACGCGAAGGCAACGCCGAACGCGGCCAGGGACACGAACAACCGCGAGCGAAGCTCGCCGAGGTGGTCGACGACCGACAGGCGGTCGTCGTGCTTTACGGGCGGGCGGCGCCGCGGCACCCGCCGCGCCCGTGCCGGACTAGCCATCGCGCGCGTGGTCGGCGCCCAAGCGGAAAGGCCTCGATGACGGCGCGATGGCCGTTATCTCAGCCAGAGCTGCGGTCGCCGGCGGCGGCAGGCTGCTTGCTCTCGGACCGGTCCACGTTCTCTGACGAGCCTTCCTCGAGCTCCTCGTGGTCCTCATGGCCCTTGCTCTTGCCGGTCACGGAGTCCTTGAACTCGCGCATCCCCTTGCCCATCGAGCGGCCCAGGTCCGGAAGGCGCTTCGGGCCGAAGATGATCAGGACGATGACGAGGACGATGATGATTTCCAGCGGGCCGATGTTCGGCATACAGACTCCAAGGTTGGACTGCTTCTGCCCATGGTAGCTGCGGACGGCGGCGCCCGCTTGGTTTCAGCGCGGGTCGAAGTTGAGGTAGAAGCGGCTGGGCGTCGGTTCCGCCTGGCCCTGGTACTTCGAGCCCGTATCGCCGCTTCCGTAGGGCCGGTCGACGGGCCCGTCCATGCGCATGAAGGAGATCTGCCCGATCGGCATCCCGTGGTAGATCGTGATCGGAAGGTTGGCCACGTTCGACAGCTCGAGCGTGAGGTTGCCCGAGAAGCCGCTGTCCACGAAGCCGGCGGTGGAGTGGATCAGCAGTCCGAGCCGGCCCAGCGAGCTCTTGCCCTCGAGGCGCGCGACGAGGTCGTCGGGCAGCGTCACCCGCTCCAGCGTCTGCCCCAGGACGAACTCGCCCGGGTGCAGGATGAACGGCTCGTCGCCCTTGACCTCGACCTTCTCGGTCAGGTCGTCCATCGGCTGGCGGACGTCGATGTAGGGGTAGCGCGCGTTGTGGAAGACGCGAAAGCTGCGGTCCACGCGGACGTCGACCGACGACGGTTGGACCAACCCGGGATCGAAGGGATCGACGACGATCCGCCCCAGTTCGACCTCCTCGCGGATGCTGCGATCGCTGAGAACCACGCCCGCGTGAGTGTAGGTGCTGCTCAAGTCGCCTCCATCGCTGCCGATATCCCTCGGAGATGGACGGAGAGGGACCCCACCAGGTCAAGAAGGTGGTCCTGCCGAGCGGCAAGACCATCGAGGTCGTGCTCTTTTCCGAGCGCCCTGCCGAGACGAGCCACGGCCGTGCCGAGCCCCCCGAGCAGGACCCGAGCGTCTGCGTGGCCTGCGGGTGCCGGATGGTCTACCCCGCCGAGTGGCAGGAGGCCGGCCCCTCCCACTGGTCCGTGATCCTCCGCTGCCCCAATTGCGGGCACGAGCGCGAGGGGGTCTTCACCCAGGAGACGGTCGAGAGCTTCGACGAGCAGCTCGACGATGGCGTCGACCTCCTCGACCGCGACTACCGGCGGCTGCTGCGGGCCAATCTCACCGAGGAGATCGACCGCTTCGTCGACGCGCTGCGCGTGGACGCGGTCCTTCCCGAGGACTTCTAGCACGGTCAGGCATAGCGCTCCACAACCCCGTCGGCCACGAGGTTGAGCGCGCGCCGGCGGGCGTCCGGCAGCTCGAGGCCGGTCAGAGCGGCCTTCGCCTCGGCCACGTGGCGCAGTGCCTCGGTACGCACGTCGCCGAGGGCGCCGGAGGTGGCTATGTGGTCACACACTGCGGCCGCGCGGGCGGGGCCGATCATGGCCTGGCGCAGATCCAGGGCAGCCAGCTCGGGGTCGCGCCGGCGGGCGAGGATCAGCGGCAGGGTGACCGTGCCGTCCAGCAGGTCGGCGCCACGCGGCTTGCCGGTGCGCTCGGGTGGCCCCGAGACGTCGAGCACGTCGTCGAGCAGCTGGAAGGCCAGCCCGATGTGCTCACCGAAGCGGCCCAGGGCATCGGCGGCGTCCGCCCCGCCGCCCAGCAGGGCGCCCATGCGGCAGGCGGCCTCGAAGAGCGTCGCGGTCTTCAGACGGCAGCGCTCGAGGTAGCGCTCGGGCGTCACCTCGGCCGACCAGGCGTCGGCGCGCTGCATGAGCTCGCCGCGCACCAGGCCGTCGGAGGCCTCCGAGAGGACCCTTACGGCCTCGGCGCTCCCGGTGGTCGTCAGCTCGGCGAACGCGCGCGAGAAGAGCAGGTCCCCGGTGGCGGTGGCGGCCTCGCGGCCTCCGGAGCTGAAGACCGTCGGGCTCCCGCGGCGCAGCTCCGCGCGGTCGAGCACGTCGTCGTGCACCAGCGTGGCCATGTGCAGCAGCTCGACGGCCACCGCCGCGGGCAGCGCCGGGCCTCCGTCGGCGGCGCAGAGGAAGACCAGCAACGGCCGCAGGCGCTTGCCGCCTGCCGACAGCGTTCCTGACGCGTGAGCGCTGAGGTCCGCGCCGTGGCCCTCGGCCACCTCGGCCAGCCTGCTCTCGGTTCGGTGCATCTGGCGGGAGAGCTCGACGCCGCCGGCCTCGAGCACCGGCGCGAGCTCGGCGGGCGTGCTCACCTCACCGTCCCGACGTGCAGGGCGATGATGCCGCCGGCGGTCAACACCCAGCGCACGTCGCCGAGCCCCGCGGCGTCCATGTGCGCGGCCAGCCCCTCGGGCCCGGGGAAGCGGCGCACCGAGCTCGGCAGGTAGTCGTAGGCGTCGGAGTCGCCTGCCACGCGCCCGAGCTGGGGCACGATCCGGTCGAACCAGAGGCCGAAGAACCATGACAGCGGCGGGCGCTGCGGGACGGTGATCTCCAACACCACCACCCGCCCGCCCGGGCGGACCACGCGCGTCATCTCCCCGAGCCCGCGCGAGAGGTCGTCGAAGTTGCGCGCCCCGAAGCCGACCGTCGCGGCCGCGAACTCGCCCTCGCCGAAGGGCAGCGCCAGCGCGTTGCCCGGGAGCCAGTCGATGGCGGGCTCCTTGTCCCGGGCCAGGGAGAGCATCTCCTCGGAGAAGTCCAGCCCCGTCACCTCGGCCCCGCGGCTCCTGAGCTCGATGGCCAGGTCGCCGGTGCCGGTGGCGACGTCGAGCGCGCGGTCCCCCGGCCCCACCGCCGCCAGGTCGGCGGCGCGGCGGCGCCAGCGCTGGTCGAGCCCGGCGGTCATAACCGAGTTCATGCGGTCGTAGACGCGGGCGATGCGGTCGAACATCGCCCGCACCTGGTTCTCGGGGAGGGTGCCCGAGCTACCGGTCACAAGCCAGCCGGGCTACTGCTCGGACTTCAGCGACGCGACGTACTGGACGAGCTTGTCGAACTGCTCCGGGTTGCGCTCGCGAAGCGTGTCGTACTTCGGCATGGGCGCCGTCGGGTTGACCAGCGTGCGAGCGATCGCGTCCGGTCCCAGCCGGTCGCCGATGTTGGTCAGGGGCGGGCCGAGGGTGTTTCCGTTCTCCCCGATCTTGTGGCAGCCCAGGCAGCCGGAGGACGCCGTGATCTCCTTGCCGTCCTCGAGCGCCGGCGAGGTGGCCAGCTCGATCTCGGTCGGGGCGCCGGCGAGGGCGCCGAGCACCGTCAGGTAGGCCATGGCGCCGATCGTGGCCACCGCGGCCGTCATGGCGATCGGGCGCCGCAGGGGATGGCGCTCCGGTCCCCGGTCGATGAAGGGCAGGATGATCAGCAGGATCAAGCAGATGGTGGGGATGCCGATCGTGGCCAGAAAGACCAGCGCCGGCGGCTTGACCACCCGCAGCAGCTCGAAGAGGAAGAAGAAGTACCACTCCGGCCGCGGCGTATAGGTCGTCGTGGTCGGGTCGGCGCGCGGCCCGAGCTCGGCACCGAACAGGATCGCCATCGTGATAATGACCAGCAGCACGATGCAGGCCATCGCGCCGTCCTTGTAGACCGCATAGGGGAAGAACGGCTTCCCCTCCCCCTTCAGGATCGAGTACTCGCGGAGGTACTGCTCCTTCTGGCGAGCGTCCATTAGCCGTCGCCCCCGCAGTCAGGGTTCGGCTCTGCCGCGCGGCTGGGCGTAGCTGGCGGGGCCGGCGGGTCAGTCGAGGGGGTGGCCGCCAAGCTAGATCGCCTCTTCGTGCAGCTTCTTCTTCTCCGCCTTGATCCACGGCGGCGCGGTGGTGCCGAGCTTGGACACCAGGTACAGGTGCGCGCCGATCAGCGCCGCGATGAGCCCGGGTATCAGCAGCATGTGGATCGCGTAGAAGCGCGACAACGTGGCCTGGCCGAACTCGGCGCCGCCTCTGAGGAAGTCCGCGAGGTAGGGACCCATCACCGGCCCCGACGCGTTGATGTTCACGCCGACCACAGTGGCCCAGAAGGACCGCTGGTCGAAGGGCAGCAGGTAGCCGGTGAAGCCCATCGCCATCGTTAGGACCAGCAGCACCACGCCGATGACCCAGTTGATCTCGCGCGGGTACTTGTAGGCGCCGAAGATGAACACGCGCCCCATGTGCAGGAAGATCAGGATGATCATCACCGTCGATCCCCAGCGGTGCATGCCGCGCACGAACTCGCCGAGGAAGACCTCGTTGGTGATGTGCGACGCCGAGTCGTAGGCACGCGCAGGGTCGGGCTCGTAGTACATCGCCAGGAACACGCCGGTAACCGCCTGCGAGATGAAGGCGAACATCGTGGCCGAGCCGAGCGTGTAGAACCAGGTGTTGCCCCGCGGCGTCTTCCGGTAGAGGAAGCCCCGCAGGAAGGGGCTCATCCCGGTGCGCTCGTCGACGTAGCCGACCGCCGCCGCGGCGCCCTCGACCGAGACGTCCTTGGCCTTCTCGGCGATGCCCGGCTCCTTGGTGGTCGTTCCACCGTTGCGGCCCGGCTCGGCCCCATTGCCGTCGCCGTTCCCGTCGCGTCCGGGGCGGGGCGGCGTGGGGCGGAGGAACTTCGGAAGCGGCGGGGAGGGGAGCTTCATGTGGTCGGCCTCGAGGGGTAGAGATACTGCCACAGCCCGTCGAGGTGGTTCGACGGGTCGCGTGGCTTGAAACGGTCCAGCTTGGAGTTCAGGGAGAAGCGGTCGCCGATCTCCACACGTCCGTTGCGGACGCGGTTGTAGAAGCGGTCCAGCGGGCGCACGGGCGGCCCGCCGGCGACAGCGCCCTGGCTGTCGTACACACCGCCGTGACAGGGACAGACGAAGCGCTGAGAGGCCTGGATGTAACGGACCGGGCAGCCCAGGTGCGCACAGCGCGTCGAGATGGCCACCATCGGCAGCGGCTCGACTCCCGGCTTGTCGCTGGGGCTCTTGTCGCTCGGCAGGGCCTTGCGCACATAGATGGTTGTCTTCCCGGCCTCGCCGATCTCGGCAACGATGTTGATCACCCGCGGGACGTAGGCCTCGGTGTTGAAGTCGGACACCGGCCCGACGTCCTGCCACTGGTCGGGCTCCTGATCCTCGAACAGCGGGCCGATGGCGAAGCCGAGCGCGGGGAGCCCGAAGGCGGCCGAGGCGATGCCTCCCGCGGCCAGCGCGCCGCCGGTCATCAGACCCCGGCGGGTCATGGTCTCGCCCTCGAATGCGCCGGCGACGTCGCGGTCTGCGGTGTAGCGCGACTTACGCTTGCTCTTCTGTCCCGAACGGTCGGCCACGGCTGCCCTCAGAAGGATACGAGTGCGGCGCGCAAGGTGCCGAGGCAGATCACGCCAAACGCTCCTCTGTGGCGGCCCACGCGCGCTCGGCGGTCACCGGGTCGCCGGCCGCCTGGGCGCGGGCGCAGTCGGTGATGAGGTCGGCCAGCTCGGCCACCGCCTCGAGGTCGCCTTCCCGCGCCAAGCGGGACAAACCCAGGGCGTAGAGGGCATCGCCGCCCAGGAGCCGCAGGTCGTCATCGAGCTCCTCGAAGGCGCGCGGGGTGCCGTAGTGCAGCTCGTAGGCCTCGCGCACCGCCTCCAGCACGAAACCTCGTGTGCGATTGGTCACACTCGCGAAACGGCCCGGTCCCGGGTCCGCCACGGCGTGCTCGACGAGCGCCGGATCGGCGGCCTCGACGAGCTCTCGCAGGGCGCTCACGATCGAAACGCCTCCGCCGCGGCCTCCACGGTGCGGTCCACCTCCTCGTCGCCGTGGGCCAGGGAGGGGAACCACGCTTCGAACTGCGAGGGCGGCGGGTAGACCCCGCGCTCGAGCAGCCCGCGGCAGAACGTGCCGTGGGCCTCCCGGTCGCACGCTTGGGCGTCCGCGAAGCTCGCCACCGGCCGCTCGGAGAAGAAGACTGTGAGCAGTCCCGTGGTCCACGCCACCTGCACGGGCACGCTCGCGGACGTGGCGGCCTTTTCCAGGCCCTCCGCCAGTCGCCGCGTGGTGGCGGTCAGCCGCTCGTAGGCCGCGTCGTCGAGCAGCCGCAGCGTGGCCAGCCCGGCCGCGGTGGCGAGCGGGTTTCCCGAGAGCGTGCCGGCCTGGTAGACGTCCCCCGCCGGAGCGACCCGTTCCATCAGCTCGCGCGGGCCGGCGAAGGCAGCTGCCGGCAGGCCACCGCCGATGACCTTGCCCAGCACGCTCAGGTCGGGTGTCACGCCCTCGCGCTCCTGGGCGCCGCCGCGCGCCACGCGGAAACCGGATATCACCTCGTCGAGGACCAGCAGGGCACCGCTGCGGTCCGCGGTGGCCCGCAGGTGGGCAAGGAAGCCCTCGGCCGGCGGAACCAGGCCCATGTTGGCGGGCAGCGGCTCCGCCAGGATCGCGGCGAGGTCGTGCTCGGCCGCCGCGCGCTCCACGGCCTCGAAGTCGTTCCAGGGCACCACCACCGTGTCTGCCGTCACCGCCTCGGGGACGCCCGGGCTACCCGGGATCCCCTGGGTGGCCACCCCGGAGCCAGCCTCGGCCAGGAGGGCGTCGGAGTGGCCGTGGTAGGCGCCCGCGAACTTGAGGAGGCGGGTGCGGCCGGTCGTGGCGCGCGCCAAGCGCACGGCGCTCATGCCCGCCTCGGTGCCCGAGGACACCATGCGCACCATCTCGGCGCTCGGGACGCGCTCGCTCACCTCGGCGGCCAGCTCCACCTCGGCCTCGGTGGGAGCGCCGAAGCTGGTCCCCCTGTGCGCCGCCTCGGTCACCGCCTCCACCACGCGCGGGTGGGCATGGCCGGCGACGAGCGGGCCCCAGGACATGACCCAGTCCACGTAGCGGTTGCCGTCGGCGTCGGTCAGCTGCGCGCCGTCACCGGCGGCGGCGAACAGCGGGTCGCGGCCGATCGAGCCCATGGCCCGCACCGGGGAGTTCACGCCGCCGGGAAGGAGCCCGGCCGCGCGGGCGTAGAGCTCCGCGCTCCTGTCCTCTACGCGTACTGCGCTTCCCACTCTTTGTGGGCGTCGGTGAAGTAGAGGAGGCGGATCTTCTTGAACTCGGTCGACGAGTAGAGCGTGCGGCGCTCGTGGATGCCGCTGAAGTCGGCGATCGAGTCGAGGATCGCGTCGCACTCCTCCTTGGAGCGGCCGTGGGCCATCGTGAAGACCGAGTAGGGCCAGTCCGGGTAGGTCGGGCGCTGGTAGCAGTGCGAGATCCCGCGGAAGGCAGCCATCTGCGGCGCCAGCTCCATGATCCTGCCCTCGGGCACCTTCCAGACGCCCATGCCGTTGGCCGAGAAGCCCGCGCGGCGGTGGAAGAGGATCGCCGCCACCCGCCGCAGCGCCTTGCGCTCCTGCATCGACTCGAGCTGCTCGAGCAGCTCCGGCACGGCGATGCCCAGCTCGGCCGCGGCGGGCCCGTAGGGCTCGGGGACCACCGGCATGTCGCCCTGCAGCGCGCGGATCACCGCGACGTCCAGGTCCGACAGCTCGATGGCGTCTGGCTCCTTGGGGTCCTCGGCCACGCCGGCGCTGGCCAGCGCCTGCGTGTCGCCCTCCATCTCCAGGTCCATGCGGATCTTGAACAGCTTCAACGTCGGCAGCTGGCGCACCGACTCGGCGCCGGTGAGGTCCTGGAGGACCTCGAGCGTGCCCTCGAGCCCGAGCCGCGAGTCGGGCTCCGTGGCGATGGTGAACCACATGTTGAAGTCGTGGTCGCGCAGGTAGTTGTGCGAGACGCCGGGATGGGAGTTGACGATCTTCGCCGCGCGGTGGGGGTTCTCGGCATCCACCTTCGCCGCCACCAACATCGAGCTGTAGCCGAGGACGCGGGTGTCGAAGATGGGCGTGATCTGGCGGATGATGCGCTCGTCGAGCATGCGCTTCGTGCGGGCGAGCACCTCGTCCTCGCCAATCTCCGCCAGCTCGGCCACGCGCGCGAACGGCCGTGCCTCGAGAGCGAACTGGCCCTGCAGCAGGTTGAGGAGCTGGCGGTCGGTGTCGTCCAGCGGGACGGCGGAGCCGCCCTTGCGCTCACGAACCTTCGGGACTACTGGAGCCACTGGGCGGCCTCCTTGGCGTGGTACGTGATGACTACGTCGGCGCCCGCGCGGCGGATTGCGGTCAGGCCCTCGAGGACGGTGGCGCGCTCGTCGAGGTAGCCCGCCCGGGCGGCCGCCTTGACCATCGCGTACTCACCGCTGACGTTGTAGGCGGCTACCGGCACGCGCGTGGCCTCCTTCACCCGCCGGATGACGTCGAGATAGGGCAGGGCCGGCTTGACCATGACCATGTCCGCGCCCTCGTCCACGTCGAGCAGCGCCTCGCGCACCGCCTCGTCGGCGTTGGCGGGGTCCATCTGGTAGGTGCGGCGGTCCCCGAAGGCCGGAGCCGAGTCGGCGGCCTCGCGGAAGGGCCCGTAGAACGCCGAGGCGAACTTCGCCGAGTAGGCGATGATCGGCACGTCCTTGCCGTCCTCGGCGTCGAGCTGCGAGCGCAGGGCGCCGACGCGACCGTCCATCATGTCGCTCGGCGCCACCGCATCGGCTCCGGCGTGCGCATGCGAGATGGCGGTCTTGGCCAGCAGCTCCAGCGAGATGTCGTTGTCGACGGCGCCGTCGGGCCGAACCACGCCGCAGTGACCGTGCGAGGTGTAGGCGCACAGGCAGACGTCTGTGATCACCACCAGCTCCGGGTGGGCCTCCTTGATCGCCCGCACCGCGAGCTGCACCACGCCCTCGTCGTCGTAGGCGCCCGAGGCCTTCTCGTCCTTCTCGGCCGGCACGCCGAACAGAAGCACCGCCGGGACGCCGAGCGCGTGCGCTGTGCCGGCCTCCTCGACCGCGTGAGAGATCGACAGCCGCGCCACACCGGGCATCGCCTCGATCGGAGTGCGGCTGTCCTGGCCGAGCTGCACGAACATGGGCAGGACGAGATGCGCGGGGGTGAGCTCGGTCTCGCGCACCATCGCGCGGAGAAGTCCCGTCTGACGCAGCCGGCGCATGCGGGTGGCGGGGAAGGCCATCGGCCGTCCAGTGTAGGCCCGGGCGCCTCTTCGGCCGCGGACGTCAGTCGCCGCCGCGCGCAGCCGGCGGCGTCTCGGGCTCAGGCGCTGGAGGGCCTCAGGCGAAGCGGCGCAGGCCGAGCCGCGCGAGCGCGCCGAAGGCCAGCGCCAGCAGCGCCAGGTGGATCAGCGGGCCGGCCAGGCCGCCTGAGCCGTTCAGGGCCACGTCCATCGCGTCGAGGCCGGGCTTGAACGGAAACAGCGCGGAGATCCCGCGGATGGCGTCGTAGAGCGCGGGGGCCACCGCGCCGGAGGGCACCAGGGCCAGGAAAGCCAGCGGCAGGCCGAGCATGAAGGCGAGCAGGGAGGCCGTCCTCACCTCGCGCGCGAGCGCGCCTATGGCCAGGCCCAGCGCCGCGAAGCCCAGCGCGCCGAACGCGCCGGCCACCAGCCACAGCGGCGCGCGGCTCCAGTCCAGCTCGACGAACAGCCCCAGCCCGACCAGCATCAGCGTCGCCACGATGAGGGAACACGCTGCGGCCAGGCCCGCCTTCTCCGCGAGGAGCCCGGTTGGCGACACCAACCCACGGACCAGCCGGCCGAAAGCGTTCTCCTCGCGCTCGCCGGCCAGCACGCCCGCGGCCAGCAGGACGGTGATGAACATCAGCGTGACCGTGACCGCCAGCGCGATGGCGAACGAGCTGAGCGAGGTCGAGCCGCCCTTGATGACCTGGGCACGCACCTTGATCGGCTCGCCCACCGCGGCCAGCACCTCGTCCGAGAAGGTCAGGTTCTCCTGAGCCAGGTTGGCGAAGCGGATCACCTCGTCCACGCGGGCCCGCAGTGGCCCCGGCGGCAGGTCGGCCCGCGCCTCGCGCAGGATCTGGGCCGAGCGCTGCAGCCCCAGCACGTCGATCTCGTTGCCCAGGAAGCGGTAGTCGCCCCCGCTGCGGATCAGCTCGAGGAGCGAGACGGCCTCCCCCGCGATGCGCCGCGTGAGCGCCGCGTTGGCGGCCTGCACCTGAGAGCGCACCGTGTTCTCCACGTACTGGCGCTTGGCCGGGTCCTCGGCGTTGTAGAGCACCTCGATCTCACCCGAGGAGATGCCGCTGCGCAGCTTCTGCGTGATGTCCTCGGGGATGATGATCGCGCCCAGCACGTCCCCCGAGCGCACCAGGCGACGCGCTTCCTCCGGGCTGTTGACACGCACGGGATCGACGGCGTCGAACAAGGTGTCGGCCTGGTCGGAGAGGTCGATCTTCGTGCCGCCCAGCTCGAACTCGCTCTGCCCGCGCGGCACCCCGTTGTAGAAGGCCACCTCGGGCTTGTCCGGGCCGCGCGAGAGGGCGAACCCGATCAGCACCGCCACGATCACCGGGTAGAGGACCAGCAGCGCCACCAACAGGGGCGAGCGCTTGAGGACCTTCAAGTCCTTGAGCAGCAGCCAGAGCATGGCTAATGCCCTCGCTGGTGCAGGAACGACACGAAGGCCGACTCGAAGTCCCGGGCGGCGGATGCCTCCCCCACGGTGCTCTCCAACTCGCCCGGCGAGCCGGAGAAGAGGAGCTCCCCATCCGCCAGCACCACCACGCGGTTGGCGTGGCGCTCTGCCTCCTGCACGTCGTGGGTGGAGTAGAGAACGGTCGTGCCCTGGCCGGCCAGGGCGAGGATGAACTCCCACAGCCGCGCGCGCTGGCGGGGGTCGAGCGCAGCACTCGGCTCGTCGAGCAGCAGCACCTCGGGTTGGCCGAGCAGCCCCACAGCGATGTTGACCCGCTGGCGGTTGCCGCTGCTCAGCCGGCCGACTTGGTCGTCGGCGCGCTCGCCCAGGCCGGTGAGATCGAGCATCCGCTCGACCGTCGCGGCCGGGTCGCCCACCTTCTCCAGGCGGGCGAACAGCTCGAGGTTCTCGCGCACGGTCAGCTTCCCATAGACCGCCGCCTGCTGGGGCACCCAGCCGACCTCCTCGGGGGCGTGCGACACGCGGCCGGCGTCTGCTCGCTGGAGCCCGGCCAGGATCGAGAGGAGGGTCGTCTTGCCCGCGCCGTTGGGCCCGATTATCGCCACCAGTTCGCCCCGGTCGGCCTCGAGGGAGACACTTCGCAGGGCCTCGCGCGTGCCAAAGCGCTTGGTCAGCCCCTCGGCGGCGAGCACCATCGCGACCCAGGTTGGCAGACTGGCCCGCGGTGAAGCTCCTGTTCGTGGGCGACGTGGTGGGCGGCATCGGCCGCCGCACCCTGACCGGCCTGTTGCCCGCCCTGCGCGAGGAGCATGGCCCCGACTTCGTGGTCGTCAACGGCGAGAACGTCGCCGGCGGCGTCGGTATCACCGAGAAGTCCGCGCGCGAGCTGCTCGACGCCGGCGTGGACGCGATCACGCTGGGCAACCACGCCTACCGCCACAAGGAGGTCTTCGGCTACCTGGACTCCGGCGCGCCGATCGTGCGCCCCGCGAACTACCCGCGCGCCGCGCCGGGGCGCGGCCACCTCGTGGTGGAGCGCGACGGCGTGCGGCTGGGGGTCGTCAACCTCTCGGGCGCTGTGTTCGTCGAGGCCGCCCGCTCCCCTTTCGCCGAGGCCGACGCCATCCTCTCCGGGATGCACGACCAGGCCGACCACGTGCTCGTCGACTTCCACGCCGAGGCCACGAGCGAGAAGGTGGCCATGGGCTGGCACCTCGACGGGCGAGTGACCGCCTGCGTCGGCACCCATACCCACGTGCCCACTGCGGACGCGCGCGTGCTTCCGGGCGGGACCGCCTACGTGACCGACGTGGGGATGACGGGACCGCGCGGCGGCGTGATCGGCGTGCGGCGCGAGCAGGCGCTGCAGCGCTTCTTGACCATGGTGCCCGCCCAGTTCCAGACGTCCGACGATGACCCGTGGCTGAACGCCGTGCTTGTCGAGGCCGGCAACGATGGGCGAGCCGTGGCGGTGGAGCAGATCCTGAGGCCGGCGGCGTGAGCTTCGAGGCCTACGAGATCGAGTTGCACGGCCACTCGATGGTCTACCGCCGCGCCGGCGAGGGACCGCCGGTAGTGCTGATCCACGGCATGGTCAACTCCTCGCGGCACTGGGAGAAGGTGGCGCTGCTGCTGGCCGAGCGCTACTCGGTCATCGCCCCGGACCTGATCGGCCACGGCGACTCCGCCGGTCCGCGCGGGGACTACTCGCTGGGCGCGCACGCCTCGCGCATCCGCGACCTGCTGGCGGTGCTCGGGATCGACCGGGCAACGATGGTCGGCCACTCCTACGGGGGCGGCGTCGCGATGCAGTTCTTCTGGCAGTTCCCGCAACGCACCGAGCGCCTGGCCCTGATCTCCAGCGGCGGCCTCGGCCCCGACGTGAGCCCGATGCTACGTAGCGCTGCGCTCCCCGGCGCGTCGGGACTTCTGTCGGTGGTCGCGCATCGACGGGTCGTTGCCGCACTGGCTGCCGCCGGCGGCCAGCTGCGCGCGATCGCGCGCGCCATGCACCCGCTCAGCGGGCCCGGGCCGCGCAACGCGTTCCTCCAGACGCTGCGCTCGGTGATCGACGGGCGCGGCCAGCGGGTAGCGGCCAACGACCGCCTCTACCTTCTCGACCATGCCCCCACGCCCACGCTGATCGCCTGGGGCGGACGCGACAACACCATTCCCGTCGAGCACGGCCGCGCCGCCCACCGCGCCATACCGTCGAGTCGCTTCGAGCTCCTGGAGAACGCCGCCCACTTTCCTCATCTCGAAGACCCAGCCGGCGTCGCGAGGGTGCTTACCCGGTTCCTCGAGACCACGGAGGGCGTCTGCGTGCCCGACTCGGAGTGGGGCTCGGCCATCGGCGGCCGCAGCTCGCCGAGGAAGGCCACGAGCGCCAGCGGCGCGAACCAGGCCACGTAGAGGTAGAACCAGTGGGTTGCGGCCAGCTCGAGCGCGACCAGCACCGCCGCCCCCAGGGCGGCGACCTGGACGAGCGTCCGCCGCCGCGGCACGAAGAACACCAGCAAGGCCAGGGCGACGGCGACACCCTTCACGATGCTCTGCACCGGAGCCAGCGCGGGCTCGAGGCCCCACGGGCTGAACGGCGAGGGGCGGCCCGCCTGGTAGCCGAGCGTTCGGTCGTAGAGCTCGCGCAGCCCCCCGTCGGGCAGGAAGAGCAGCGTCACGACGGCGATCGACGCGGCGAGCGCCAGCGCGTACGGCACGAGGTCGCGCCACCTGCGCTCGCCGGTGCCCGCCGCCATGAGCGGGGCCAGGACCAGCGGCGCGAACTTCGCCGCGGCGCCCAGCCCGACCGCGACCCCTCGCCCCAGGACCGAGCTGCGAGGGCCGAGGGTCAACGCGAGCAGGGCAGCAACCACGAACAGGGAGACCAGGCCGTCGTTGCTGTTGGCCTGCAGCGTGAACAAGGCGTAGGGGTACGTGGCCCATGCCCAGCCGAAGGCCAGCCCCAGCGTCCGCCCCTCCTGGCCCGGGCGCATCCGGCGCCCTAGCAGGAGCAGCCCTCCGAGCGTCAGCAGGTCGAAGGCGATCGCCGCCCCGTGCGCGGCGGGGAGCCCGTCCCAGCTGCCGCTCCACGGCATCACCTGCTCGAACGGCAGGTAGGCGAGGTAGTTCACCGGCCCGTAGGTGTCCCCCCTGCCCACCTCCGCGCTGAAGCCGGGCCCGTACAGGGGGTCGCCGTCGGCGATGCGATCGGCGCCGATCACACCCGCGTAGCCCACATCGATCACCTCGGAGTCGACAACGTTCAGCCCGATGCGCAGCGCGACGAGGAAGACCAGGCCGATCACCAGCCACTTGCGACTGGCGAGCGGGATAAGCGGTGCACGGCGCTCGCGGCCGCGGAAGCCGGCGACGGCCAGGCGCACCAGCAGGTACAGGAGCACCGGGGCCACCAGCGGCACCGACACCCCGAGCTCGCCACGGTTGAAGAAGAAGTGCGAGACCCCGAAGGCCAGCAGCACCAGGAGGTCCAGGTGGAGCAATCGGAAGGGGCGGCGCGGGTCGACGAAGGGCGCGAGGAACAGGAGGCAGAGCGGGATCCAGAGCCAGGGGGCGTTGAGGCTGCGGCCGAACTGGCCCTCGTAGCCGCGGGCCATCGTCCAGGCCACCTGGAAGCCGCTCCACTCCTCGAGAATCGCCCGGCTGTGGTCGTCGACCTGAACCTGGAGGGCCTCGCGGCGGCCGTCGAAGTAGCTCACCTGCCAGCGGCCCGGGCCCTTCGTGTACCCCGTGGGCTGGAGCCGGCGGCCGCGGGCCCGGGCACTTCGCACCTTGGCGGCGCGGTCGGCGATCCGCTTGGCGTCGTCGGCGCTCAGCCGGTAGCCCTTGGGCGCCACCGACTGCGAGGCGGGCAGCTTGGCGTCGGCCGCGACGGCGCCCGCCGGAGCGACCAGCGCGCAGGCCGCGAGGAGCAGCGTCAGCCAGGCGAGGGGTCGAGCGCGAAGCTCCACATCTTGTTCCCGATGAAGCTGAGCGGCGTGGCCGCGGCGATGGAGAGCGCCTGCGAGGGGATCTCGGGCAGCCCCAAGCCGCTCACCAGCAGCTCGAGCAGCGCGGCCGCGAAGAGGAACGCCGCCACGCTCACCGTAAAGAAGCGGGCCGCCTGGAACCCGGCGCGGCCGCTGCGGGCGGCGAAGGTCCAGTGGCGGTTCCACATGAAGTTGTTGGTCACCGCCACCACGAAGGCCAGCGTCGCCGCGACCAGGTGGTGCAGGTCGAACATCTTCACCGCGAGCGTGAACACGGCGAGATTGACCGCGTAGCCCGAGGCGCCGACGGCGCAGAACTTCACCAGCTGGACCCAGTTGTGCTGGCGGCGCATCCCGTGGCGGACCCTCGTGTGCGCCCGCATCTGTTACGACGGTACCCCGAAATGCTCGAGCACCATGGGCGCGACGTCGCGCAACGACCAGCTCGGCCGCTCCTCGGCCGAATCGGGGCCGATGCCGTGCATGATCAACGCCCCTTCAGAGTCGCTGGCGTGCAGCGAGCCGTGGCTGCCGCCGCCCACGTGGTCCGAGCCGCCCCAGTCGACGAACTCGTAGCCCGGCGTGCCCGACAGCAGGACGTCGCCCGACTGGACGCACGTGAGCGCGGACCACAGGCGCCCGAGGGGATCCGGGTAGGAGCCGCTGGTGACCCGGCCGTCGTCGGTGCGCAGCCCGAGCACGGCGGTCTCGCCCTCGACGCTCCAAGTGCGGCCGCGGTCGTCGGCCAGGTCTCCCCCGGGGGCGAAGCGCAGCTCTCCCCTTGTCGAGCGGACCGCCCCCTCGCCGTTCAGCCGGCGGCTCACCAGGTCGATGCCGTCGACGTCGGTGAGATCGTCGACCAGGTCGGAGGTGGCCTGCTCGCGCGTCTCCTCGTCGAGGGCGTAGACCATCGCCGAGCGCGCCGCGGGGCAGATCGCGACCTCGGCCTCGTCGGGCGCCACGTCGGCCGGTGCCAGCAGGCGCCAGGGCGAGAGCACGTCGGCGAGGTTGACCCTCGCCTCGACCGGGATCTGCGAGTGGTCTGACATGACGACCACGGCGTGGTCTTCGAGGAAGGGGTCCGGCCCCCCCGCGGGCTCCATGAGCTGAGCCAGCGCTCGGTCGGCCTCGGCGATGGAGCGCACCTGCTCGGCCGGCCCGTAGCGGTGCGAGAAGGCGTCGTTGTCCGGCAGGGAGAAGAGCAGGAAGTCGAACAGGTCGTTCTGAACGAGCTGCTCGCCCACGCAGCCGCTGTGGCGGTCGCGCTGGCCCGGCATGCCCAGCGCCGCGGTGCAACCGGTGTCCTGCGAGTCGAAAAGGTCGGCGTAGAAGAACTCCCGCGGGCCCCAGACCGGGTGACGAAACTGGGCGGCCTCGGCCACGCGGCGGTACATCGACACGCCGCTGGGCTCGTGCCGGTGCCGACCGCGCCAGATCAGGTAGGTGGTGCCCGCCGTACGCAGCCCGGCGTCGTCGAGGTGCTCGAAGACGGTCTTCACCTCGGGCGAGAGGTGAGCCATGTTCATGTTGTAGACCGTGTCGAACAGGGAGCGGAAGACGCCGTGCGCGCGCGTCGCCGGGAAGGACGAGCCGTACTCGACGTAACGCTCCTCGCCGCGGTGGTACCAGTTCATCGACGGGATCCGGTGCTCGGCTGGACCCACGCCGGTGGTGATGGCCGCGGCGGCGACGGGGGTCACCGACGGGTAGACCGAGACGCAGTCGCGCACGTAGGTCCCATCCTCCAGGAGGCGCGCGAGGACCGGGGCCTGCCCGGCCGCCACGGCGCGGTCGAGCTGCTCGGGCTTCAGCGAGTCGATGACCGCGAGCACGAGCTTCTTCGCCACCTCGCGAGCCCTACCTGAGGATCCGCAGCCCGGCGTACTTGCGCTCGTCCTCCTGGCGCCCGCGCGCGAGGAGGAAGGCCAGGGCGACCAGGGCCAGGAAGGACACAGGGGGAACGAAGATCGCGATCGCGGCCAGGGTCAGCGCCGCCGCGTCGGCGTAGGCGTTGAGCAGACCGGCCGCCCCCTCGTCGAGCCGTCCACGCGCTCGCTCCAGGAGGCCTCCCACCGCTGCGAAGCCCAGGAGGGCCGCCGCGGCGCCGGCGATCAGGCCCGGCCAGGAGACCGTGTCGCCCTCGGCAAGCGAGCCGGCGAACAGCATCGCCCCCAGTACCACGCCCAGCGCCGCCGTCGCGAAGCGCAAGGGCTTTCGGTCCAGCTCCGAACGTTCGGCCCCGTACGAGAGGATGGCCAGGGCCAGGATGGCCAGCAGAAAACCCGGCGATTCCAGGAACTTCCAGTCTGTGTTGTCGAAGTCGACGCCTATGTCGCCGCGCGCCAGAGCGCCGGCCAGCAGGGGCGGCAGGAACGGCCGGACGCCGCTCGCCGAGGCAAGCCCCGCCCCCTGCCCGATGTCCATGGCCAGCGCCACGAGGGCTACGCTAGCTAGCGCCGAACCCCTCTTCATGGCCACTCCGCCGCCACGATCCACACACCGCGACCTCGAGCGCTACGCCGGGCTGTTCGCCTCCCGCACCCGCGTCATGACCTCGTCGGCGATGCGCGACCTGATGGCGATCACCGCGCGGCCGGAGGTGATCTCGCTGGCCGGCGGCCTCCCCGACACCTCCAGCTTCCCGCCGGCCACCTTCGCCGCGGTCACCAACCGCATCGCCGCCGAGTCGTGCGCCAAGGCGCTCCAGTACGGGCCGACCGAGGGCCTCGACGAGACGAAGGCCTGCATCGCCGAGGTGATGGGGGCCGAGGGGATGACCGTGGATCCCGCCGACCTCGTCGTGACCACCGGCGGCCAGCAGGTGATCGACCTCGTCTGCAAGACGCTGATCGACCCCGGCGACGTGATCATCGCCGAGGGGCCCACCTACCCGGGGGCGATCCCTACCTTCTCCGCCTATCAGGCCGACGTGGTCCAGATCGACATGGACTCCGACGGCATGCGCGTCGACGTCCTCGAGGAGACGCTGGACCGCCTCGAGCGCGAGGGGCGGCGCCCGAAGTTCGTATACACCGTGCCGAGCTTCCACAACCCGGGCGGGGTGACGCTCTCGACAGCTCGGCGGCGGCGCCTCGTAGAGATCGCGCGCGAGCGCGAGCTACTGGTGCTCGAGGACAACCCCTACGGCCTGCTGCGCTACGAGGGCGAGGCGCCGCCCCCGCTCTACCAGCTCGACGGGGGGGTCTACGTGATGTACCTCGGGACCTTCTCCAAGATCCTCTCGCCCGGCATCCGGCTGGGCTGGGTCGCCGCGCCGCCCCCGGTTCTCGAGAAGATCAAGGTCGGCAAGCAGGCCGTCGACCTGTGCACGTCCACCCTCTCCCAGCTGATGGTCCAGGCGTACTTCGAGCAGGGGCGCTGGGAGCAGTACGTGGACTCGCTGACCGAGATCTATCGGCGGCGACGGGACGCGATGCTCGCCGCCCTCGAGGACCACTTCCCGCCCCAGGCCGAGTGGACACGTCCCGGCGGAGGGCTGTTCATCTGGGCCACCCTGCCCGACTTCATAGACACGACCGACCTGCTCGCTCGGGCCCTGCGCGACAACGTCGCCTTCGTGCCGGGCAACGCCGCCTACCTGGACGACCGCGGGCACTCCTCCATGCGGCTCAACTTCTCCAACTCCGACGAGGACGAGATCCGTGAGGGCATCCGTCGCGTCGGCAAGGTCATCGAGGAGCAGGTCGCGCTCTTCGGCACGCTGACGGGCAAGACGGCCGCGGCCTCCCCATCGCAGCCCGAGGTCGACGCGGACACGCCGCGCGCCCGGGTGCTGCCGCTGCCCCGCCGCCGCGAGGACGGCCGCCGGGCCGGCGGCCAGTGACCCGGGTCGCGGTCGTCAAGGGCGGCCGGTCGCTGGAGCGGCAGGTGTCGCTGCGCTCCGGCGGGCGGGTCGAGGCGGCGCTCGGCCGACTCGGGCACGACGTGGTGTCGGTCGACGTGGGCCTCGATCTCATCCAGAGGTTGCGAGAGGCTCAGCCCGAGGTGGCCTTCGTGGCGCTGCACGGCCGCGACGGCGAGGACGGGACGGTGCAGGAGCTGCTTGAGATCCTCGACGTGCCCTACACCGGCTCGGGCGTCCTGGCCTGCGCGCGCGCCATGGACAAGGTTCTGGCCAAGCACCTCATGGTGGACTCGGGCATCCCGACTCCGGAGTTCTTCGCCTTCAGCGAGACGGCGTTCCGCGACCTCGGTGCGGCCGACGCGCTGCCCGCTATCGAGGAGCGCCTGTCGTTCCCCATCGTCGTCAAGCCCTCGAGCCAGGGCTCTGCACTCGGGATCAAGTTCGCGGCCACGGCGGCCGACGTCCCGGCGGCGCTGGTGGCGGCCTTCTCGTACGACTCGAAGGTGCTGCTCGAGCGCCATGTCGCCGGGCGCGAGCTCGCGGTCTCCCTGCTCGACGGGCGGCCGCTGCCGGTGGTGGAGGCTGTCCCACAGGAGGACCGCTTCTACGACTTCGAGTCCCGCTACGACATAGGCGCCACCGACTTCGTCTGCCCCGCCGAGCTGCCCGAGACGGTCACGGAGCGGGTGCAGGAACTGGCGGTGGCGACCTACGAGCTCCTCGGCCTCGCGGGTTTTGGGCGCGTCGACCTCATGCTCGACGCCGATAGCGAGCCCTACGTGCTGGAGGCCAACCCGATCCCGGGGCTGACGGAGACGAGCCTGCTACCCCAGGCGGCGGAGGCGGCCGGCATCGGGTTCGACTCCCTGGTGGAGCGGCTGCTCGAGCTCAGCTAGCCGGGTCCTCGCCTTCGGCAAAATCTTCCGGCGTCACGTTGTCGAGGAAGTCCTTGAACTTCTCGACGACCTCTTCCTGGTCCTCGACCTCGTGCTCGAACTCGATCGCGGACTCCGTGATCACGTCCTCGGCGGCGAAGATCGGCGCACCGGTGCGCACGGCGAGGGCCAGCGCGTCGGAGGGGCGGGAGTCGATCTCCACGTCGCGCCCGTTCATGGCCAGCGTGATCGCCGCGTAGAAGGTGTTCTCGCGCAGCTCGGTGACCGCCACCCGGGTGCAGGCGACCTCGAGCTCGGAGAGCACGTCCGAGATCAGATCGTGCGTCATGGGCCGCGGCGTGTTGGCCCCCTGCAGCTTCATGAGGATGGCCGCGGCCTCGGGATGGCCGATCCAGATGGGCAGGAACTTGTTCCCGTCGCGCGTCTTGAGCAGGACGATCGGCTGCTTGCCGACCATGTCGAAGCTGACGCCGTAAATCACCATCTCCTGCATGGAAGCCAGAGTCTAGCCCCGACTTCCCCCGCGCGAGATGGGCGATCCTGGACTCGAACCAGGGACCTCGTCCTTATCAGAGACGCGCTCTAACCAGCTGAGCTAATCGCCCGGAGAACGGCCGAGTCTAGCGCTGCGCGCCGAGGAGCTTCTCGGCGAGCTCGACCGCCTCGGCGGGCGAGTCGAAGTCGAGCTGGATCCGGCAGCCGCCGCCGCGTGGCTTGGCCTTGGCCTCGTGCCCGAGGGCGGCGGTGAGCGCGTCCTCAGCGGCGCCCAGGGCCTGAGCCAGATCGGGATGGAGCACCACCGGCTCGCGCGCGGCCAGCGGCTCTCCCGCCCCGCGGGCCCGGCGCTCGGTCTCGCGCACCGACCAGCCCTCGTCGCGCGCGGCGAGGGCCAGGCTGCGGCGGGTGTCATGGTCGCGGCAGGTGAGCAACGCGCGGCCGTGGCCTTCGGTCAGCTCGCCGGCCTCGACCAGCTCGAGCACCTCGTCGGGCAGGTCGAGCAGGCGGATCAGGTTGGACACCGCAACGCGGCTGCGGCCCACCCGGCGGCCGACATCCTCCTTGGTCAGGCCGAGGTCCTCCACCAGCGTCGCGCAGGCACGAGCCTCCTCGATCGGGTTGAGGTCCTCGCGGGCCATGTTCTCGGCGAGGGCCAGCTCAAGGCGCTCGCCCTCCTCGGTGTCCCGGACGAGCGCTGGCAGGGTCTCCAGCCCGGCGAGCCGGGCCGCCCGCAGCCGCCGCTCGCCGGCGACCAGCTCGTAGGTGCCCCCCGCGAGCGGGCGTACCACGACCGGCTGCAGGAGGCCCCGGGCCCGGATCGACTGCGACAGGGCGGCCAGCGCGTCCTCGTCGAAGTGGCGACGGGGCTGGTTGGGGTTGGGAGCGATCAGCTCGACCGCGACGTCTCGCAGGCCCTGCTCGTCGCGGGCCGAGCGGGGCAGGATCGCCGAGAGACCGCGGCCCATGCCCCTGGCGGGCTCGGTCACGAGTGAACCTCGCCTCGTGCGCGGCCGAGGCGAGGGAGTGGCCGCCTAGGCACGGGAGGCCATCTCCTTCGCGAGCTTGAGGTAGGCGGCCGAGCCGGCGCTCGCCGGGGCGTGACGCGTGACGGGACATCCGAAGCTGGGCGCCTCGCCCACGCGCACGTTGCGCGGAATGACGGTGTCGAAGACCAGCTCGGGAAAGTGCTCGCGCACCTCCTTCTCGACGTCCTGCGCGAGTCGCGTTCGGCTGTCGTGCATGGTGAGGATCATCCCGGCGATTGTCAGGTGCGGGTTGAGCTCACGCTGGACCAGCGACAGCGTGTCCAGCAGGCCGGCGAGCCCCTCGAGGGCGAAGTACTCGGTCTGGACGGGAACGATGACGCGGTCGGCCGCCACCAGCGCGTTCACGGTGAGCGGCCCGAGCGCCGGCGGGCAGTCGAGGATGGTGAACAGATAGCGCTCGCGGATGCCGCCCATCGCCTCGCGCAGGCGGGTCTCCGAGCCGGGGACCCGCGGAAGCTCGACGCTGGCCCCCGCCAGGTCCGGGGTGGCGGGCACCGCCCTGAGGCCCTCGAAGGCGGTGTCGACGGCGGCCTCCTCGAGCGGCGGTCCGCCCGAGAGGCAGTCGTAGGTGGAGGGGCTGAGGTCCTTCCGGAGTCCGAGCGCCACCGTGGCGTTGCACTGCGGGTCCAGGTCGGCGAGCAGGGTCTGGTGGCCGGCCTCGGCGATCGAGGCGGCGACGTTCACGGCCGTGGTGGTCTTGCCCACCCCGCCCTTCTGGTTGGCGATTGCGTAAACGGCGCCCACGCCAGCGAAGCTACGGCTGCGATCGGTCGGAATCCCCAACTGTTCGCCGCCGAACGGGGCGATTCCTCCCGCCGATGTGGCATAGCCGGAAAAAATCGCTCAGCAGGCTGAGCGTTTATCCGAGAGGTGTACGCCATCCACGCGGGCTCAGCCCAGCGGCCGCTTGCGCGCCATGCCCGGGCGGCGTGGTAGCTCGGGCGGCGTCGGCCCGACCTTGCGCAGGACGACGAGGCGCCGCGAACGAGCACCGGGAAACGGCTCCACTCCGAGCACCGACTCGACGGCCATTCCCACCCGCGCGCCCGCGCGGACACCCGCGTCCTGCTCAGCGGCATCGAGGTCCCCCTTCCACGCGACAAGCACGCCCCGCCCGCCCAACAGGGGCGCCGCATACTCGGCGAGCACCGTGAGCGGAGCCAGTGCACGCGCGGTGACGACGTCATAGGCGGCACGGCCCAGCTCCTCGACTCGGAAGGCCAGCGGTCGGGCGTTGCCGATGGCCGCGGCCGCGGCCAGACGGGCGATCACCTCGCACTTGCGCCCGGTGGCCTCGACGAGGTCCACCCGGGCCCCGGGCAGTGCCACGGCGAGGGGCAGCCCGGGAAAGCCGGCGCCGGAGCCCAGGTCCGCCACGCGGGAGGCGGCGCGAAGCTCAGGCACCTCGAGCCCCGAGAGGCTGTCGGCGACGTGCTCGTCGGCCGCCCGCGAGGGGTCGCGGATGGTGGTGGGCGGATCGGGCTCGGCGGCGAGCGCCGCCAGCAACGAGGCAAGTCGCTCGGCGGAGCCGTCGGGAAGACCATGACGGGCGGCCAGCTCCTCGAGCCGCGCGACCGTTTCCCGTGAAACGCTCAGTCGCAGCGCCGAAGCGGGGTGACGACCAGCCGCCGCTCGGGCTCGTCGCCCTCGCTGTGCGTCTCGACCTCGCTGCGCTCGCGCAGGTAGAGGTGGACCACCTTGCGCTCGGCGGGACGCATCGGCTCGAGCTCCACGGCCCGGCCGAAGTCAAGGGCCTCCGTGACCGCGCGGTCGGCGGCGCGATGAAGGGCGGCCTCCCGACGGTCGCGGTAGCCGGCGGCGTCGACCACCACGCGGCGCTGGTCGGGCTTGCCCTGGAACGCCGCCCGCAGGGCGAGGTGCTGAAGGGCGTCGATCGTCGCGCCGTGCTTTCCGATCAGCAGCCCGAGGTCCTCGCCGTCGACAGTGACCCGCAGCTCCTCGTCGTCCTCGTGGACTTCGACGTGAGCCTCGTCCAGGCCGATGCCGTCGCATACCGTGCTGACCAAGTCGCGGATCCGCTCCGCGGGCTCCTGGGGCGGCCCGGCCGAGGCCTCCACTAGCGGCGGCGGCCCG
Source organism: Thermoleophilaceae bacterium (assembly GCA_035296565.1). Lineage (GTDB taxonomy): Bacteria > Actinomycetota > Thermoleophilia > Solirubrobacterales > Thermoleophilaceae > JACCZR01. The sequence goes on along the minus strand of DATHAQ010000010.1, from coordinate 29,206 downwards.
ACCGCCTGCGCTTCTTGCGCGGAGAGGCCGGCGGCTTCGAGGTCTTCGAGGTCTTCGGGGTCTTCGCGCCGTTATCACCCGCTCCGTTGCCGCCGGCGCTGGCCTTGGCCGCGGCGGCGCGCTTGCGGGTGGCGGGCTGCTTGGGCTTGCCACCGTCCTTCTTCCCGTCCTCGGGATCGGCCTTCTTCTCGGCCGGCGGCTTCCCGCGCGCGGGTGCAGGTTTGTCGTCGTCGGACGGCTCGAGGCGCTCCGGCTTGGGGTACAGCTTTCGCACCAGCAGCTGCTGCCCGATGGTCCAGGTGTTCGTCGTGATCCAGTAGAGGAGCAGCCCCGCCGGGAAGTTGATGACGAACAGCGTGAAGACGAAGGGCAGCGCGAACATGATCTTGCGCTGGGTGGGGTCGGCGCTCACGGTGCTGACGGCGGTCGAGATCATCTGGGTGCCGATGTAGAGCACCACCATGATCGCCAACACCGGCGGATTGCTGGTGAGCTTCTCGGCGAGGTCCGGGATGAACAGGAACCCCGGGTCTCCGCCGCTGTGCAGCTCGCGCGCGAACTCTCCGTTCCCGCTGGGGCCCAGCAGGTAGAAGAGCGCCATGAAGAACGGGATCTGGAGGAGGAGCGGAAGGCAGGAGCCGAGCGGGTTGACCTTCTGCTCCTTGTAGAACTTCATCAGCTCCTGCTGCTGGCGCTGCTTGTCGTCCTTGTAGCGCTCCTGGATGCGCTTCATCTCCGGCTGCAGGTACTGCAGGCGGTTCATCCCCTTCACGCCCTTGAAGGCCAGCGGCAGGATCGCCAGGCGGATCGTGAAGGTCAGGAAGATGATCGACAGGCCCCATGACCCGAGCAGGCCGTGCCAGAAGCGCAGGATCGCGTCCGACGCATCGATCAGCGGGCTCAGGAAGTCCGAGATGAAGTTCGCGATCAACATGCGCTAGGTGGTCGTCCGGAAAAGCGTCTGGTCCTCGGGGTGGTCCACGCCCCCGTGGCTCCAGGGGTTGCATCGCAGCAGGCGCCACCCGGCGAGCACGAGGCCTCGCAGGACACCGTAGCGGCGGATGGCCTGGACGGCGTACTGCGAGCAGGTCGGGTAGTAGCGGCAGCGCGCGGGGATCGCCGGCGAGATCACCCGCTGGTAGAAGCGGATCGGCGTTGTAAACAGGGTCCGCACAGGGTCCTCAGCCGCTCGCCCGCGGTGTCGTCAGACCCGCCTCGGCGAGCACCTCTCGAAGCGCGCGCTCGATCCCCTGCTCGCCCTCCTCCTCGGCGAGCGCACGGGCGTCAGGGCGACCGACGATCACGAAGTCGTGGCCGCCTTCGAGTTCAGCGGCCGTGTTCCAGAACGCGTCGCGAAGCAGCCGCTTGACCCGGTTGCGCTCCACCGCGCCGCCGAGCTTGCGGCCCACCGAGATGCCCAGCCGCGGCTCTCCGCCCTGCTCGGAGCGGGGAAACGCGTAGACGACCAGGTAGCGGTTGGCATACGAGCGTCCCTCGCGGTATACGCGCTCGAACTCGCCCGAGCGAGAGAGGCGGCGCCGGCGGCGGCGCGAGGCCATGACCTAGACGGTGAGGCGGCGCCGGCCCTTGGAGCGGCGGTGCCTGAGCACGCGCCGGCCCGCCTTCGTGCTCATGCGCGCGCGGAATCCGTGGGTACGGGCGCGCTTGCGCTTCTTGGGCTGATAGGTGCGCTTCATGGGCCGAGGGGCAGTGTAGTGGCCGCCGCCGTTTTGCCCGCGCTTTGCGCAGTTCCCTCCCGCGGCGTGCGCCGGGGCGAGAAGGCACGACCTAGACTGCTCGTGCCTGGAGGGGCCGGCCGCGAGGTCGGAAGGGGGTCCTCCCTTCGACGCTGAGTAGAGATCGCCCTGGGAGGGTCGCTCGTCCGTGTCCGCGGAGCCGGATCAGACTTGGGATGCCGTACGCGCCGAGCTTCAGCGGCGTGCTCCCGAGTTCAAGTACCGGACCTGGCTCGAGCCGCTCGAGCTGGCCGGCCACCGGGGCGGCACGTTCTACGTGCGTGCGCCCGAGCACATCCGCTCCTGGGTCGGCGAGCGCTACCTGCCCCTGGTACGCGACGCGGCGGTCGCCGTGGTCGGTCCCGGCGCCTCGGTCGAGATCGTGGGGGAGGGCTGGTCGCCGCCGGAGGACGCCGAAGCGCCCGGGCCCCGAGCCGGCCAGCAGCGCCTCAATCCCAAGTACACCTTCGAGCAGTTCGTCATCGGCGAAGGCAGCCGCCTCGCGCACGCGGCTGCCCTCGCAGTGGCCGAGATGCCAGGCCAGGCTTACAACCCGCTGCTGATCCACGGCCGGCCCGGGCTGGGCAAGACCCACCTGCTGCACGCGATCGGCAACTACGTGCAGCGCTACGGGTCCGGCCTGAGCGTCCGCTACGCCACAGTGGAGGAGTTCACGACCGACTTCGTGGAGGCCGTCCGCGACCGGCGAACCCGTGACTTCAAGGACCGCTTCCGCGGCACGGATGTCGTGCTGATCGACGACGTGCAGTTCCTCGCGCGCAAGGAGCGCACCCGCGAGGAGTTCTTCCACACCTTCAACGCGCTCCAAGACTCTGGCCGGCAGCTCGTGCTCACCTCCGACCGCGACCCCGACGAGCTGGTGGATCTCGAGGACCGCCTGTCGGAGCGGTTCCGTTCCGGGCTTGTCGTGGAGCTCGAGCCACCTGAGCCGGAGGTCCGCCGGGTCATACTCCAGAAGCGCGCCGGGCTCGACGGGGTCGGCGTCGCTCCGGAGGTGCTGGACGAGATAGCCGAGCAGGTCACCAGCTCCGTCCGGGCCCTCGAGGGAAGCCTGATCCAGGTGGTGGCCCACGCCTCGGTGCGAGGCGAGGCCCCGAGCCCCGAGTCGGTGCGCAGGCTGTTGGGCGGCGCGGCCGCCTCCAGGGCCCCGCGCCAGGTCGGCTTCGAGGACGTGATGAGCGCGGCCGCCGCGGAGTTGGGGGTCAGCAGCCGGGACCTGAGGGCCCGCAGCCGCCGGCCCCCCGTGGTCTGGGCTCGCCACCTGGCGATGTACCTCGCGCGTGAGCTGACCGGCGCCAGCCTCCCCGACATCGGCCGTGCCTTCGGGGGGAGAAACCACACCACCGTGCTCCACGCAGTGCGCCACGTCGAGCGGGAGATCGAGCGCGACCAGGGCACCCGTTCCGCTGTGGGCAACCTGCTGACAAGGCTGGGCGGTTCGCGGTCGTGACCGGGTCCCCTGTAAGAATCAACAGCCCCCTCCCGCCCCCGCACACAGGCCCAACTTCAGTCCCCGAGCGGGAAACCACTCCCTTTTCCACCTATCAACAGCACCAAAGTGCATCTACCTCTAGAAGGCAGGACCAGTTGAAGCTCTCCGTTTCCCGTGAAACGTTCCTCGCCAAGCTCGGCGTCGCCGTTCGCGGAGTCTCGACCCGCAGCGCCATTCAGACCCTGGCCGGCGTGCACCTTCGGGTATCCGGCGGGACCCTCCAGCTCGAGGCCACCGACATGGAGCTGGGCGTGCGGGTTTCGCTGGAGGCCGGCGACACCACCGACGGCGCCGTGGTCATCCCCGGCCGACTCCTGCTCGACGTCGTGCGCTCCCTGCCCCGCGACGACCTCTCGCTCGAGTACCGCTCCTCGCAGCAGGACGTGGAGGTCGTCTCCGGCGGTGCCGTGTTCCACCTGCGCACGCTGCCGCCAGAGGACTTCCCCAAGCTGCCCGACCCGCCGCCGGACGACTCGCTCAAGGTGCCGGCGGGCGCCTTCGTGGAGACGGTCGGCCGGGTGGCCCGCTCGGCCTCGCGTGACGAGACCCGGCCGCACCTGACCGGCGTGCTCGTGACCGTCGACGGCTCTCAGCTGCGGATGGTGGCGACCGACTCCTACCGCCTGAGCGTGAAGGAGACCACCCTGGACGAAGCCCTCAACGGCTCGCTGGAGGCCAACGTGCCGGCCCGCACCCTCCAGGAGCTGGCCCGGGTGGCGGCCGCGGCGGACGTGGAGGAGATCCGCGTGGCGGCCCGGGAGAACCAGGTGGTCTTCGGGGTGGGGGACACCGTGCTGAGCTCTCGGCTCGTCGAGGGTCGTTTTCCCAACTACCAGCAGCTCCTGCCCGAGTCCTACGAGCACGAGCTGCGGATCGAGCGCGCGGAGATCCTCGAGGTCGTGCGGCGAATGAGCCTGCTGGCGCAGAAGAACGCGCCGCTGCGGCTGGCCTTCTCCGAGGGCGCGCTGGAGGTCTCGGCGCAGACGCCGGACGTGGGCGAGGCAAGCGAGTCGCTGCCGGTTCCGTTCAAGGGCGAACCATTCGAGATCGGCTTCAACCCCGAGTTCTTCCGCGACGGGCTGGAGAGCGCCGAGTCCGAGGAGCTCGTGCTGAAGCTGATCAGCCCTCTGCGGCCGGGCCTGATCCAGTCGGGCGACGAGGGCGGTTTTCTCTACCTCGTCATGCCCATCCGCCTGAACGTCTGAGGGCGCCGGTTTTGCGGCTCGCCCGCCTCCGCCTCCGCGACTTTCGCTCATACGAGCGCGCCGAGGTCGAGCTGGGCGAGGGGCTCACCGTGGTCAGCGGGCCCAACGGCGCCGGCAAGACCAACCTCCTGGAGGCGGCGTACTTCGGGCTGACCGCGCGCTCGCCGCGGACCTCCAACGAGCGGGAGCTGGTGCGCCGCGGAGCGTCGGTCACCCGCGTGGAAGCCGACGTGGAGGGCGGCGAAGAGCCGCACGCGCTCGAGGTCGCATTCGCTCCGGGCGAGCCCAAGCGGATCCGCGTGGATGGCGCCGCGGTGGAGAGGGCCCCGCAGGAGGCGCGGCCGGCCGTGGTCGTGTTCCTGCCCGACCGGCTCGAGCTCGTGAAGGGCGCTCCGTCGCTGCGGCGCGGCCACCTGGACCAGCTCGTGGCGGCGTTGTGGCCGGCCCGCGCCGCCACGCGCGCGGCCTATTCGCGCGCCCTGGCACAGCGCAACGCCCTCGTCGCGCGCATCCGGGCGGGCAGGGCTTCGCCGGAGGGACTCGACGCCTGGGACGCCGAGCTGGCACGCCGCGGGGAGGAGCTCATGGCCGACCGGCGCGAGGCGACGGACGCGCTGGCGCCCAGCTTCGAGGGAATGGCCTTCGAGCTCGGCCTGCCCGAGCCCGCCCGCCTCGCCTACCGCCCGCGCTCGCAGGCCGAGGATGCGGAGGAGCTCGCCGCCGAGCTCCTCGAGCGCCGCTCCGCCGACCTCGAGCGCGGCTTCACGGCCCACGGGCCGCACCGCGACGATGTCAGCCTCAGCCACGGCGGCGTCCTGCTGCGTTCCTACGGGTCGCAGGGCCAGCAGCGAACGGCGTTGCTGGCGCTGCTGTTCGCCGAGCGCGAACTGCTGGCCGAGCGCCGGGGAAGCGTGCCGCTCGTCCTGCTCGACGACGTCATGTCCGAGCTGGACGAGGCCCGGCGCGAGCGGCTCGCCGAGCGCTTGCGCGCCGGCGGCCAAGCGGTGCTCACGGCGACCGACCCCGGCCACGTGCCCGGAGCGGGGGACCAGCAGGTCACACGGCTGCAGGTGGCACCCGGGTCGGTGCGCTCGCCGGGCGCGGAGGCGGCCGCATGAGGCGGCTGGCCCCCCGTCCCCTGGCCAGAGCGCTGGAGGAGGCGGTGGGAGCCGCCGCGCGCCCCTCGCTGCTGGCCAGTGTGCAGACCGCGTGGCCCGCGGCGGTGGGAGAGGTTGTGGCGGCCGAGACCCAGCCGGCGAGCGAACGCGAGGGCGCCGTGACGGTGCGCTGTACGTCGGCGCTGTGGGCGTCGGAGCTGCAGTTGATGGGGACCGATCTGGTGGCCTCCCTGAACGCCGAACTGGGCTCCGGCGAGCCGGCCTCGCCGGTGTCTCGGTTGCACTTCGTGACCGCGCCGTAACGAAAGCAAACGCTCGACCTTCCAGACCGCCTACTTTTGTCCCGATTTGCGGGGGTTTTGTAGCACAGCTTTCCGCTTTTTCCGGGGGTCCGCCTGCTAGTCTCTACTGCACTGTTTGAAGGGCCCCGACCGGTGTCTGCGGGCACTCGTCCGTCGGGGCTTCTTCGTGTAGAGACGTAGACGAGAGGAACGCGTGGCGGGCAAGCCCGGCGGCGAAGGCAACGGCTCCTACGGAGCGGAGAACATCCAGGTCCTCGAAGGCCTGGAGGCGGTCCGCAAGCGGCCGGGGATGTACATCGGGTCGACCGGCGCCCGCGGCCTACATCACCTCATCTACGAGGTCATGGACAACTCGGTCGACGAGGCGCTGGCCGGCGAGTGCGACCACGTCACGATCACCATTCATCCCGACAACTCGGTCACGGTGTCCGACAACGGACGCGGCATCCCCGTCGACATGCACGAGAAGGAGGGGCGCCCGGCGGCCGAGGTGGTGCTCACCGTCCTTCACGCCGGCGGCAAATTCGGAGAGGGCGGCGGCTACAAGGTCTCGGGCGGCCTGCACGGCGTCGGCGTCTCGGTGGTCAACGCCCTGTCGGAGAAGCTCGACCTGACCGTGTGGCGCGACGGCCATGTCTGGACGCAGTCGTACGAGCGGGGGACGCCCACGGACGAGCTGAGGAAGGGCGAGAAGACCGACAAGCGCGGCACGGAGATCACCTTCCTGCCCGACCTCGAGATCTTCGACGGCCTGGACTACGACCGCGGGGTACTCGAGCAGCGCTTCCGGGAGATGGCCTTCCTCACGCGCGGCCTGCGCATCGACTTCGCCGACGAGCGCGGCGAGGGCTTCTCCGACACCTTCAAGTACGACGGCGGCATCGTCGACTTCGTGCACCATCTGCATGCGCAGGGCACGCGCGACCCCGAGCACAAGAAGGTCGTCTACCTCTCCGACGACAACGAGACGGGCGAGGTCGAGGTCGCGATGCAGTGGAACAACTCGTTCCAGGAGTCGCTCCTCTCCTTCGCCAACAACATCAACACTCACGAGGGCGGGACCCACCTGTCGGGCTTCCGCTCGGCGCTGACCCGCACGATCAACGCCTACGCGCGCCAGATCGGGGAGCTGAAGGAGAAGGACCCCAACCTGCAGGGCGAGGACGTGCGCGAGGGCCTCACGGCGATCATCTCCGTGAAGATCCAGGACCCCCAGTTCGAGGGCCAGACCAAGACCAAGCTCGGCAACCCGCCGGTCGAGGGCTTCGTTCAGGCGGCGGTGAACAAGGGCCTCTCGGAGTTCCTCGAGGAGAGCCCTGCCGACGCCAAGTCGATCATCCGCAAGGCCGTTCAGGCCTCACGCGCGCGGGAAGCGGCCCGCAAGGCCCGCGACCTCACGCGGCGCAAGTCGGCGCTGGAGAACTCCACGCTGCCCGGCAAGCTCGCCGACTGCTCGATCCGCGACCCCGCCCTTGCGGAGCTCTTCGTGGTCGAGGGCGATTCCGCGGGCGGCTCGGCCAAGCAGGGCCGTGACCGCAACACGCAGGCGGTCCTGCCCCTGCGCGGCAAGATAATCAACGTCGAGAAGAACCGCATCGACAAGGTCCTGTCGAACAACGAGATCCAGGCCCTGATCACCGCGATCGGCACCGGCATCCGCGACGAGTTCGACATCGAGAAGGCCCGCTACCACAAGGTCGTCGTCATGTGCGATGCCGACGTGGACGGCGCGCACATCCGCACCCTCGTCCTGACCTTCCTGTTCCGCGAGATGCCCGACCTGATCGAGAAGGGCTACGTCTACCTCGCCAAGCCGCCGCTCTACAAGATGAAGAACGGAAGCCAGGAGATCTACATCGAGAAGGAGTCCGAGCTCGAGGAGGTCCTCCTGCGAGACAAGCTCGAGCGTATGGAGGTCACCGACCGCGCCGGGCACGACTTCAAGCTGACCCACGCGCGCTGGCAGAAGTACGGCCGCCTCCTCAAGCGCTACGAGGGCTGGGCCTCCGCCCTGCGGGCCGAGTTCGGCCACGACACGATCACCTTCCTCGAGGAGTCGCAGATCCTCGACTCCGGGGCCTCCTCGCCCGAAGAGGTGCTGGAGCTGCTCAAGCGTGAGGCTCCCGAGGAGGAGCCTCACTCGACGGAGCTCATCGAGGACAGCGACGAGGAGCTGATCGTGCGCGTCGTGGAGAAGCTCACCGGCTCCGCGGCCAGCTACCGCCTGCGCAAGGAGATGTTCCAGCGCTCCGACTACCTCGAGTTCGTGAAGGTCCACCGCGAGCTGGAGGCGCTGTCCGGCACGCCGCCCTTCCACGTGGCCCTGGGAAAGAAGGACAAGACCGCACTCTCCTTCGAGGAGCTGCGAAAGCAGGTGCTCGAGGTGGCCAGCGAGGGCGTCCCGCTGCAGCGCTTCAAGGGCCTGGGCGAGATGAACGCCGACCAGCTCTTCGACACCACCATGGACGCCGAGACCCGCACCCTGATGCAGGTGACGATCGACGACGCGAGCGCCGCCGACCAGATCTTCTCGATGCTGATGGGCGACAAGGTCGAGCCGCGGAGGGAGTTCATCGAGACCTTCGCCCGTGACGTGACGAACCTGGACGTCTGACCATGAGCGTCGACCAGCTGTCCGGCGGAAACATCGAGCCCCGCGGGCTCGAGGAGGAGATGCGGTCGTCGTATCTCGACTACGCCATGAGCGTGATTGTGGGCCGGGCGCTGCCCGACGTCCGCGACGGCCTCAAGCCGGTGCACCGCCGCGTGCTCTACGCGATGCACCAGTCGGGCCTCCAGCCCAACCGCCCGTACCGCAAGTGCGCCTTCGTGGTCGGCGAGGTGATGGGGACCTTCCACCCCCACGGCGACAGCGCGATCTACGACACGCTGGTCCGGCTCGGCCAGGATTTCGCCATGCGCAACCCGCTCATCGACCCGCAGGGCAACTTCGGCTCGATCGACAACGACCCGGCGGCGGCCATGCGTTACACGGAGGCCCGCCTGTCGCGTCTCGCCACGGAGATGCTGCGCGACATCGACCAGGACACGGTCGACTTCGGCCCCAATTACGACGACTCGCAGCTGGAGCCGCTCGTGCTCCCGTCGCGGTTTCCCAATCTGCTGGTCAACGGCGCGTCGGGGATCGCGGTGGGCATGGCCACCAACATCCCACCGCACAACCTGCGCGAGTCGATCGACGCGACGGTGGCATACATCGACGACCCCTCGATCGACGTCGGCGGCCTGATGAAGCACCTGAAGGGCCCTGACTTCCCGACGGGCGGGATCATCACCGGCCGGCAGGGGATAAGGGAGGCCTACGAGACCGGACGCGGGCGCGTGGTGATCAAGGCCCGCGCGCATATCGAGCCGCTGCGCCAGGGCAAGGAGGCGATCATCGTCACCGAGATGCCCTACCAGGTCCCCAAGGGGGACGGGCGCAACGACGGCTCGGGCCTGATCAAGAAGATCGCCGAGGTCGTGCAGAACGGGAAGGTCAAGGAGGTCTCCGACCTCCGTGACGAGTCCGACAAGTCGGGCATACGACTGGTGATCGAGCTCAAGCGCGACGCCATCCCCAAGGTCGCGCTCAACAAGCTCTACAAGCACACACCGCTGCAGACGACCTTCGGCGTGAACATGGTCGCGCTGGTCGACAACGTGCCGCGGTCGCTCGGGCTGCTGCCGATCATCAAGAACTACGTCGATCACCAGCGCGACGTGGTGGTGCGACGCACCAAGTACGAGCTGCGCGGCGCGGAGAGCCGGCTGCACATCCTCGAGGGCCTGCTGGTCGCGCTCACCGACCTGGACGCCGTGATCGCGCTGATCCGTAACTCGCCCGATCCCGACGAAGCGCGGCAGGGCCTGATGGACCGCTTCGAGCTCACCCGGGTGCAGGCCCAGGCGATCCTCGACCTGCGCCTGCAGCGGCTGACCGCGCTCGAGGCGGACAAGATCAAGCAGGATCACGCCGACACGCTCGAGCGCATCCGGGAGCTGCGCGCGCTGCTGGGCGACGAGGAGAAGGTGAAGTCCCTCATCAAGGAGGAGCTGCTCGAGATCAGGGAGCGCTACGGCGACGAGCGCCGCACCGAGATCACCGCCTCCGAGGACGAGATCGACATCGAGGACCTGATCGCCGACCAGCAGATGGTCATCTCGATCACCAAGTCCGGTTACATCAAGTCACTCCCCCTGGCCACCTACCGCCAGCAGCACCGGGGCGGCAAGGGCGTCATGGGCATGGACATGAAGGACGACGACTACATCGAGCACCTCTTCGTGTGCTCGTCGCACGACTACCTGCTGTTCTTCTCCAACCGCGGGAAGGTCTACCGGCAGAAGGTGTACGAGCTGCCCGAGGCCTCGCGCACCGCCAAGGGCCGCGCGCTGGTGAACGTCCTGCCCCTTCGCGAGGGAGAGCGCATCCAGGCCGTACTCGCGACGCGTGACTTCTCCGAGGGCCAGTACCTGGTCTTCGCCACCCGCCAGGGGGTCATCAAGAAGACCGAGTTCACGGCCTACAACACGCCGATCAAGGCCGACGGCATCATCGCCATCAACATCCGCGATGACGACGAGCTCGTCGCCGTCCGGCGGACCAGCGGGGACGACGACATCATCATGGTTTCCCACTCGGGCCAGGCCGCGCGCTTCAACGAGTCCGACGCGCGGCCGATGGGGCGCGACACCAGCGGCGTGCGCGGGATGAACGTCTCGCGCGGGAACAACCACGTGCTCGCGATGGACGTGGTGCGCCCCGACACCGAGTTGCTGGTGGTCACCGACAACGGCTTCGGCAAGCGCACGCCGATCGAGGACTATCCGGTCAAGGGCCGCGGCGCGATGGGCGTGAAGACGATCGGCCTCACCGAGAAGAAGGGCGGCGTCGCCGGCGCGCTGATCGTGCGCGAGCACCAGGATCTCGTGTTCATCTCCCAGAGCGGGATGGTCCAGCGCACCGGGGTGCGCGGCATCTCGCAGCAGGGCCGGCCCGCCCAGGGCGTGAAGGTGATGAACATGAAGGACGACGACGTGGTGAGCGCCGTCGCGCTCGTGGTGGAGGACGCCCCGGCAACCGAGGACGCCGCCGGGGGGCCCGCCGAGCTGTCGGCCGAGTAGCTGCCGGCCGGATAGCTCGCAGAGAACCGCCAAGGTTCTCTTACGCTGTTCACAACTTCGACCTTCACAGTGCCCTTCATCTGACGAGGAACGAAGGAGGTCGGGCATGAGACACAAGAAGGCAGCGACCGGCGCCGCGGCGGTGCTGGCACTGGGAGTCGGCGCCACCGCCGTGGCGGCCCCGAGCGGCGACGGCCCGCTGGGTGGGGTGTTCGGCCCCAGCCCGCAGGAGCGCCGCGCCGAGCAGGCGCGCGACCTGGCCAAGGAGCTGAAGCTCCCCGCGGACCGGGTGCGCAGGGCGATCGACCGCGTGGGCGAGAAGCGCCGCCAAGAGCACCAGGCCGAGAAGGCCAAGCAGCTGGCCAAGCGCCTCGGCGTCTCCGAGGAGGACGCCGAGCGTGCACTGGGCAAGGGCCGTGAGGCGCTTCGCAAGCAGTTCGAGTCCCAGCGCAACCGCCGGCAGTTCCGCCCGGGGGTCGGGCGCGACTCGTTCGTGAAGGCGATCGCCGAGGAGCTCGACAAGAGCACCGACGAGGTCAAGAAGGCGCTCGAGGACATCCGCAAGGACCGGCTGAACGCCGAGCTGGCCGAGGCGGTCAAGGAGGGCAAGCTGACCCAGAAGCAGGCCGACCAGATCAAGAAGCGAGCCGAGAAGGGTCCGATGCGCATGCGCTTCCACGGCCGCGGCGGCCCCGGCTTCGGCGGCCCGGCAGGACCGCCTCCGCCCGGCGGCGGCCCGCCGGGAGGCGAGCGCCGGGGCGGCGACTTCCTGATGCCCGGGCCTCCGCCCGGCGCCGACGGTGGACCCGAGGGGGCCCCGGTGTCCCCGGGTGTCCCCGGCTGAGGAGCCTGGGGTGGTTCCCGCAGGGAGGTCTGGGGGCCACCGTGAAGCTGGGCGCGACGGGATCCGCGGGACCTGCTTCAATGGGCCTCACCAGAGAAAGGGGGTGGTCCGAACTTGAGTGACAGTCTTTCCGGGACCCTGGAGGTGTCCGGCCGCTAGACCGGAGCTGGGCCCCGTCCTGCGGAGTCCGCCCGAGACACCGTCGGCATCGGAGGCCGGGAGTCGTTCCGCCGGCCCGGGTCGCAGAGCGACCCGAGCGACCGAAGCCGATACGTCCAGCTAACGAATGACGAGAGGGCGCCGCGAGGCGCCCTCTCTAGTTCCCGGGCTGCCCGCCGGAGGAGTCGGGCGAGCTGCCGCCGCCGCCACCGCCCGACGAGTTGCTCTGCTCGGCCTGGGTTCGCTCGACCTTCTCGACCCGGTCCTGGAGTCTCCCGATCGAGTCCCGGGCCGCCTTCGCGTCGCCGGTGGCCTGCTGGACGTCGTCCTCGACGCGCGACACGCGGTCCTCCAGCTTCTGCAGGTCAGAGGACTGCGGCAGGCGGTCGACGCGCTGCTCCAGCTGCTCGAAGCGGTCGTCGAGGCGGTCCTGGAGCCGGTTGATGGAGCGGTTGGCCGCCGCGGCTGTCTCCGGATCCTCATCGTTCGCCGGCTTGATGAGCGCGATGACCGCGAGCGCGGTGGCGACGACCGCCCACACCCCCGCCACGATGGCCCAGCGACGGACGGCCTTGACGTCCTCGACCGACGCGGGGCGCTCGTCGTCGGGCAGTTCGGGGGGCAGGGCCTCCTGCCCGGGCGCCGGCTGCCCGGGCGCCGGCTGCCCCGGCCCTCCCGGCGGGGGTTGCGGCGGGGGCTCTCCCGGAGGTCGCGCCACGCGCTAGGCCGCCGCGCCCAGGTAGCGCTCCCATTCGCTGGGGATGCTGGGAGCCGCCACGTGGATGAAAACGGTGGAGCTGGGCGCGCGCGGCGGGTGGCGCAGGGTCATGTTGGCCTGCAGCGGCAACCGGTCGCCCTTGCGCCGGTTGCACGGCGCACAGCAGGTGACGATGTTCTCCCAGCCCGACCCGCCGCCTTTGGAGCGGGGCACCACGTGGTCGACGGTGAGGGTGCCGCGCTCGTGGCCGCAGTACTGGCAGGTCCAGCGGTCGCGGGCGAAGACCGCCCGGCGGGTGATCCTGCGGCGGTGCGCGTCGCGCGGGATGCGCACGTAGGTGACGAGGCGGATCACCACGGGCCGCGGCATCGACATGCGCTCGGCGCGCAGCGTCGTGGTGCTGTGCTCGAGCATCTCCGCGCGCTGCTTGAGGACCAGCACCGCGGCGCGGCGCACGGTGCACACGTTGATCGGCTCATACGACGCGTTCAGGACGAGCACGCGCCCTGTCGAGCCCGTCCTCTGCCCCGGTAGAACGGTCGGCGTGCTGGCCGCCACGGCGGGCATCTTAGCGGTCGCCCACCGTCGAAACCCCCGGATACGAGCCGAGGACGCGCACCGCCTCGACGTGGCCGGCCACCGCCTCGAGGGCCTCGGCGACCGGCGGTTCGGACTCGCCGCCGTCGAGGTCGCAGAAGAACATGTAGTGGCCCAGGCGAACGCGCCGAGGGCGCGACTCGATGCGGGTGAGGTTCACCTCGCGGCTCGCGAGCTCCCCGAGGACGCGGACCAACCAGCCCGGCGACTCGTCGCCGGCGCCCCAGAACACGATGGACGTCTTCAGCGGCCCCTCGTAGGCGAAGGGTGCCGGCGCTTCCTCGGCTCGCAGCCACACGAAGCGCGTCCGGTTGTCGGGCCGGTCCTCCACGCCCACGGCCAGGACCTCGGCGCCGTACAAGTCGGCCGCCAGGTGGGAGGCCAGGGCGGCCCAGGGCCGCTCGGCGCCAACCACCTGGCGCACGGCCTCGGCCGTAGAGCCGACGTCCACGCGCTCGGCGCCCGGCAGGCGGTCGCGCAGGAAGGTGGCGCACTGGGCGGTGGCCTGCGGGTGAGAGACCACCCGCTCCACGGCCCCCAGGTCGAGCGGCCCGGCGGAGACGAGGCAGTGGCTCACCGGGTGGACGACCTCGCCGGCGATGCGCACCCGCCGGGCCTCGCCGGCCAGGGCGTCGAGGGTCGCGGCCACGCCGCCCTCCAGCGAGTTCTCAATGGGCACGACCGCGAGGTCGGCCTCGGACTGCTGGACGGCCATGACCGTCTCGTGCACGGTCGGGAACGCGACCTCCTCCACCTCGCCCGGCGTCGAGGCCCGCAGCGCCTCGTCGGTGAAGGTGCCCGCGGGCCCCAGGAAGGCGACTCGCGGCCGGGAGGTCAAGCCCGGGCTGGCGCCTCCTTGGCCCCACCGAGCGCCGTGTCTATCGCCTCCTGCTCCTCGGGCGACAGCTCGATCTCCGACTCGCCCTCGAGTATCTGCTTGACGTACACACGCGCCTGGTCGCGGTGCGAGATGGAGGAGATGACCACCCCCGAGCGCCGCGCATCGAGCAGCGCGATGGAGCTGGACTGCTGGCCCGACATCTCGCCGTAGGCGTCATAGCGAATCATGGCGCGGTGGGCGATGCAGCCGTCGATCCGCCCCTCCGCGGAGCTGACCCGGGCCTCGAGCCCGGCCGCGGCCTCCTCGACCCAGTCGCGCAGGTCGACGAAGCCGGCCTCCAGGCGAGCGGCGTGGCCGACGAGGTCGCGCTGCTCGCCGTCGCCGAGCACCGCCCGCTGTGCGGCGCGCAGCCGTCGCAGCTTCGTGGCGAGGACGATTCCGAGCAGGAGCGCGATGACGGCGACACCGGCCGCCGCCAGGGCAACGATCCCCTGGGTGGTCGTCAGCTCGTCCATGCCCCGCTCAGGCTAAACGCTGGACTGGCCGCACGGGCCCTTACCGGGTGAAGATCGCCGAGTAGGACTGCTTGTTGTTATCGGTCTTGTCCTCGCCCGGGACGGCGCCCACGTCGACGGTGATCGGCACGCTCTGGCCGGTCGGCGGCTGGTCGCTGAGCGGCACCTCGACCGTCTTCGTCTCACCCTTGGCGATCTCGTCGATGTTCTCCTCGATCTCGATCGCGTCGCTGCCCTTGCCGATCGTGATCTTCACCGGCACGTCGGTTTCGTCGTTCTCGCCCGTGTTGTTCACCTGGACCGAGAAGGCCGTGTCCTCGCCGAGCCGCACGCTCGCCGAGCCGCCCTCGCTCAGCTGCTCGCCGCCGAGGGACACCGTGCCGAGGCCGTTTCCGTGCAGCCCGGGCGAGGCCTTCTCATCGGCGCGGTCGTTGCTGTCGCCGCCCTTGCTGCCGCCCTTGAGAAGCTTGGAGACCTCGTCGGGAATCAACCATTCGCGGTCGGGTAGAAAGCGGCTCTGGGGGAGCTGGACCTCGTTGATGATCTCCTTGTCGCGCAGCACGGAGTCCATGTTGGGCCGCACCCGCGCTGCGAAGATCACGTCGCTGGTCAGGAAGAAGGCCATCTGGTCGGCAAGCCGCTGGGCGCCCTGCTGGCGCTCCTGGCCGGACAGGGCGGTAGGCAGGATGTCGACGACCTTGCCGATCCCGTCGCGGCGGAACTCCAGGGTCTCGATCAGGTAGTCGTGCGAGGCCTTGAGGTCGTCGGGCGCATCGATGTCGTTCCGCGCCCGTTCGACCAGCTGGTCCGCCTGTGCGCGCAGGCCCTTGAGGCTGTTCTCGCGGTCGACGTCGCTGACGCCTCGTCCGGGCTCGGAGAGCGTGTTGAACATCTCCTCCGACTGCGAACCCGACTGGTCGGCGATGGCCCGAACATCGCGGACGTAGTCCTTGAGGCCTCGCTCCTCGCGGGCCCCCAGGCAGCCGCGCAGCAGCAGGAGGAACAGCACCGCGAACACGATCGCGCCGACGATCGCGATCGTGCGGCGGGTTCTAAGGGTCTGGGCGTCCACCCCCGGCCCGGAGGGGCGTCCGCGGGGGGAAGACCGGCGCGGGGGCGGGTCCGAGTCGTCGGTAAAGGACAGAAGTGCTCCTAGCGGAAGGCCATGCCTGCCACGCTAATGGGACGAGTATGACTGGCCCCCCGGTTGTCATATCACCCAGCGCCGGAGCGCAGGGCGGGCGTTGGCCGCCTGAGCACCGCCGCTTGCATTTCGCTACAGGGGCAGGGAGCGCCGCCGCCGGCCCGAAATCGGAGGCGGTGTGAGCCGTTCCCAGGAGACCGTGCGCATCGAGGCCCCGGAGGGCCGGCTGGTGCTCGGGCGCTACCGCCTGCTACGCAGGCTGGGCGCCGGGGGCTTCGGCGTGGTCTGGCTCGGCCGTGACGAGCACCTCCAACGCGAGGTCGCGGTCAAGGTGCTCGCGCGCGACGAGGAGGTCGAGTCAGGACGCGCCTCGCGCGAGGCGCGCGCCGCCGCACGGCTGAACCACCCGGGGATCGTGGCCCTCTACGAGCTAGCCGAGGACGACCACGACGCCTACATCGTCTCCGAGCTCGTCCCCGGGCGGACGATGGCCGAGCTGCTGTCCGAGCGCGCGCTGTCCGACCGCGACGTGGCCCGCATCGGCGTAGCGCTTTGCGAGGCGCTCGCGCACGCGCACGCACGGGGCGTGATCCACCGGGACGTCAAGCCGGGCAACGTGATGGTGGTCGACGAGCCCGCTGCGGGCGCGGGCTTCGCCAAGCTGGCGGACTTCGGTGTGGCCCACATGGCCAGCGGCGACCCGCTGACCCGCACGGGCGACGTCGTGGGGACGCTGGCTTACATGGCGCCCGAGCAGGCCGAGGGGGCACGGGCGACGCCCGCGTGCGACGTCTACTCGCTGGCGCTCAGCCTCTACGAGGGCTGGACCGGAGACAACCCGGTGCGCGCCGGCGGCCCGCTCGCGACGGCCCGCCGTCTGGGGCGGCCGCTGGCGCCGCTGGGCCACCACCGGCCGGACCTCCCCGTCGTCCTCTGCGAGGCGATCGACGACGCCCTCGATCCCGACCCGGAGATTCGCCCCGAGCCCGGCGAGCTCGCGGCCGAGCTTGCCCAGGTCGAGCCCCAGCTCTCCGACGCCGGCGGCCTGGTCGAGGAGGAGACCCGCGAGCGCGTGGGGTTGACCGAGGCCACCCGCCGGCTCGTCCCCTTTCCGCCTCCGCGCGAGGCCGAGCGCGCGGAGCACTGGCCGGCGCAGCCCTACGCCCAGCCGCCCTACGTGGATGACCCCCGTGCCCGGTACGGCCACCCGCCCGGGGAGCCCCGGCGCAATCGCACGGCGCGCCTTGCGGCTCGCGTCGGCGCCGGCCTCCTGGCCGGCGTGCTGGTGCTGGCCGCCCTGAGTGCGGTCGGGCCCACGCCACCATTCTCGCCGGTGGCCGCCGCGGGCGTCGTGGCCGTTGGGGTGGCGCTGCTCCCGCGCGTCGGCTGGCTGACCTCCGCGCTGCTGCTGCTCGGCTGGCTGGTCTCGCCCGAGGCCGACCGTGAAGGGACCGCGCTCCTGCTCGCCTTCATGCTCGCTCCGGTGCCGTTGCTCCTGCCCCGTGCCGGGGTGCTGTGGTCGGTGCCGGTGCTCGCCCCGCTCCTGGGAGCCGCCTCGCTGGCGCCGGCGTTCGTGGCCCTGGCCGCCCTGGCACCCACCGCGCCGCGCCGCGCCGGCCTGGCCGCCGCAGGCTTCCTGTGGCTTGCCGGCGGCGAGGCCCTGATCGGCGACCCGCTGCTGTACGGCTCCCCCGACGGAACCGGAAGCCTCGCGCTGTGGCAATCGTCGATCACCGGTGCCGCCTCCGACGCGGTCTGGCCCCTGATCTCCTCGCCCGCACTCGCCCCGGCCCTCGTGTGGGCCGGCTTCGCCGCGGTGTTGCCGCTTCTGGTCCGCGGGAGGTCGACGGGGCTGGACCTCGCCGCGGCCACGCTGTGGGCCGTCGGCCTGATCGGAGCCCACGCCGCTTTGGGCGACCTGATGGCCTCCAGCGGGGGTCTGACCGACGCTCGCGGGGCGCTGGTGGGCACCCTTTTGGGGGCCGCTGCGGCCGTGGCCACAGCCACGGCGCTCGCGCGGCGCCCAGCTCCCGGCGGTGGCGCGGTAGGGCTACCCTGAGACCCCTCCGATGAGCATGCTCCGCAACCTCGAGAACAAGATCGGCGGCCTCGTCGAGGGCGCCTTCGGGCGCGCGTTCAAGTCCAACGTCCAGCCCGTGGAGCTCGCGCGCAAGCTGGCCAAGGAGATGGAGGACAACCAGACCGTCTCCATCTCGCGCGTGTACGTGCCCAACCACTACCGCGTGTTCCTCTCGCCGGCCGACCGCGAGCAGTTCACGAGCTACGAGCCGGCCTTGCGCAAGGAGCTGTCGGACTACCTGCTCGAGCATTCCCGCCAAGAGGGGCTGGCGCTGACCAGCCGGCCGATGGTCGAGTTCCTCACCGACGAGCGCCTGAGCGTGGGCGAGTTCGGCATCCAGGCCCAGCTGCTGGGCGATGAGGACGAGGCCGCTCCCGCCCAGGCGGGTCCGTCGGCGGGGGACTTCGGCCACACGATGGTTTACACGCCCGCGGGCGACTCTCGCCAGCTCGAGCCCGAGTCGGCTCCGTCCCAGGCCCAGGCCCTGCTCGTCGGCGAGGGCAAGCGCACGGTCCTGCGCGGCGCGCGCGCCGTGGTGGGCCGCAGCCGCGACTGCGACCTGGTCCTCGACGACCCCAACGTCTCGCGCCACCACGCCGAGCTGCGCCACGAGGGCGACAGCTGGACCGTCGCCGACATGGGCTCGACGAACGGGATCAAGGTCAACGGGCGCCGGGTGGAGCGCGCCGAGCTCTCGCCGGGGGACCGCGTGACGTTCGGGCTCATCGACCTGTCGTTCGAAGTCGAGTAGGGCGAAAGGGGTGTCGTGGACGAGCCGCTTGCGGTAGCGCTTAAGTTCGGCTTCCTCGCCGTGCTCTACCTGTTCCTGCTCTGGGTGGCGCGCAGCGGCCTGCGCGAGCTTCGCCGCTCGCAGGAGGCCGCCGATGCTCCCGAGGCGGCGGCCGAGCCCAACCCGAGACGTGGCCGTGTGCGCGAGGACAAGGGCGGCGCCGAGCTACGCGACGCCGTGGAGCCGCGCCTGGAGGTCGTGGCGGCCATGGGCCACGACCCCGGTGCGTCCTGGCCGATCGGGGAAGGGGCCACGATGGGCCGCTCGGACAACGCCGACATACGCGTGGACGACCCCTTCGCGTCATCCGCGCACGCGCGCATCTTCAGCCGCGGCGACTTCATGTGGATCGAGGACATGGGCTCGACGAACGGCACCTACCTCAACGGGCGCACTCTGCGCACCGCCGAGCGGCTCAAGATGTCGGACATCGTGCGCATCGGCGACAGCGAGTACCGCTACCAGGAGTAGCTGTGGCTCTGACCATCATCGAGCGCGCCGCCCTCACCGACGTGGGGCGCCAGCGCTCGGCCAACGAGGACTCGTTCGTCGAGGCGCCGCCCTTCTTCGCGGTGGCCGACGGCATGGGCGGCGCGAAGGCCGGCGAGGTCGCCTCGCAGATCGCCGTGGAGGCCTTCGACAGCGCCGACGAGGCGCCCGAGCAGGCCGAGGCGCGGCTGCGCGACATCGCGCAGTCTGCCAACCGGCGCATATACGACCTCGCGCAGGCCGAGGAGTCCCGCCGCGGCATGGGTACCACACTCACCGCCGCCCTCGTCGGCCCCGATGGCGTGAGCCTCGGACACGTCGGCGACAGCCGCGGCTACCTGCTGCGCGACGGCGAGCTCGAGCAGCTGACCCGCGACCACTCGCTGGTGGCCGAGCTCGAGCGCACCGGCCAGATCGCCCCGGGGGAGGCCGAGCACCACCCGCAGCGGTCGATCATCACGCGCGCGCTCGGCCCCGAGCGCGACGTCGACGTCGACACCTACACGATCAACGGCCGCCCGGGGGACGTGTTCCTGCTCTGCTCGGACGGGCTGACCAGCATGATCTCCAACGAGGAGATGGCCAGCATCCTGCGCTCGGCAGACTCGCTGCAGGAGACCGCGGAGGCGCTCGTGCGCTCGGCCAACCAGAGCGGCGGCAAGGACAACATCACCGTCGTCCTGTTCCGCCTCGCCGACGACGCCGACGGTGCCGACGAGGCGGACGGTGCCGCGGCCGGCCAGACGATCGCGGGCGGGCTGCACGCCGACGACGTGGCGGCGGCTGCCGCAGACGCACCCACGTTGCCGCCCGCCGCGGCAGACGCACCCACCTTGCCGCCCTCCTCCGCGCCCGGGAAGCGCGCGCGCGAGCCCGACCCGCCGCGCACCACCACGAGCGCAGTGCCGGCACGGCGCCGACGCGGCGGCGAGGGACGACTGCGCCGCGGCGTGGGCAGCCTGGTGACGCTGCTGATCGTGGTCGCGATCCTCGCCGGCCTCTACCTCGGCAGCCGCCAGGTCTACTTCCTGGGCACCGACGACGCCGGGCTGGTGACGATGTACCGCGGCCTGCCCTACGAGCTGCCGTTGGGAATCGACCTCTACAGCGATGAGTACGCCAGCGGGGTGCCGGCCCGGGCGATCCCTGCCGAGCGGCGCAAGCGGGTGCTCGACCACGAGTGGCGCGGCCGCGACGACGCCAGCGACCTCATGCGCCAGCTCGAGCGCGGGCGCATCGAAGGGACGGGCTAGCGCGATGGTCTCGCCGCGCCTGCGCGAGCTGTTCGCGCTCGTGCCCGTCACCGCCATCGTCTGCGCCGGCTTCCTGGCGGTGCTGATCACCCGCACCGACGACCCCAACGACCTGACGCTCACCTACGGCGCCCTCTTCCTGGGCCTGTGCGTGTTCGGGCACCTGTTCATCCGGGCCCGCCTGCCCGACGCCGACCCCTACCTGTTCCCGCTGGCGGCGCTGCTGTCGGCCTTCGGCCTCGTGATGACCTACCGCATCGACGCCGACAAGGCCGGCAGCCAGGCCGCGGTGTTCGTGCTCGGGCTCGCGCTGCTCGTGATCACCGTCCTCTTCCTACGCGACATCCACGCGCTGGAGCGCTACCGCTACACGATCGCGGCCGCGGGGATCGCCCTGCTCCTGCTCCCGCGGGTGCCCGGGATCGGCGAGCGCGTCAACGGCGCCTACCTGGGGATCGGCCTCGGGCCGCTGTCCTTCCAGCCCGCGGAGTTCGCCAAGTTGGCGATTATCGTCTTCCTGGCCAGCTACCTCCGCGATACCGCGGATGTGCTGCTCAGGCCCGTGCGCAACCAGGTGTGGTGGCTGCCCTGGGTCGCCGGCGGCGTGGCCGTCCTGTTCGGCTGGTTCGTGCTCGGGGTGGGTGCGGCGGTCACGGTGCTGCTGGGGCTCTTCGCGGCATCGCTCGCCGCCGTGCTCCAAGAGCGCCCGTCCCTCAAGCACTTCGGCCCGCTCCTCCTGGTGTGGGGCCTCGCGATGATCCTGCTGATCTTCATCCGAGACCTGGGCAGCTCGCTGATGTTCTTCGGCGGCTTCCTGGGGCTGCTCTACGTGGCCACCGGCCGGCTATCACTGGTGGGCGTCGGGGCGACGATGTTCCTCGGCGGCGCCACCTTCTTCGCCAACAGCGTGAACCACGTCCAAGAGCGCGTGACGGTGTGGCTCGACCCCTGGGCACCGCACGTCGTGGATCACGAGGGCTACCAGATCGCCCAGTCCGTGTTCGCCCAGGCCGACGGGGGCCTGTTCGGCCAGGGCTTCGGCCAGGCGCTGCTCGAGCTACCCGGGGGCGGCACCCTGCTGCCGGCCGCCGACACCGACCTGGTCTACGCAGTGATCGTCAACGAGATCGGCCTGTTCGGCGCGGGGGCCCTGCTGCTCGCCTACCTCCTGTTCGTGGTGCGAGGCTTCAAGACCGCGCTCCAGGCGCCCGACGACTTCTCGAAGCTGCTCGCTGCCGGGCTGACCACGGTCTTCGCGCTCCAGGTGTTCGTGATCGTCGGCGGGGTGACGCGGGTCATCCCGCTCACGGGCGTCACCCTCCCCTTCGTCTCCTACGGCGGCAGCTCGATCGTCGCCAACATGGTCCTGCTGGCGCTCCTGCTGGTCGTATCGGACGGCGCGCGGCGCGACCGCCAACGTCGCGGAGGGCTGGTGTAGGGCTGTGAACGCGCACATCATCAAGCTCTTCGGGTTGTTCGTGGTGCTGTTCGCCCTGCTGGTCGGTTTCACGTCGTGGTGGTCGGTGCTCGACGCCGACACGCAGAAGGAGCGGCCGGCCAACCGCCGCGCGCTGATCGAGGAGCAGACCGTCCCGCGCGGGCTGATATACGCGCGCGACGGCCGGACGGTGCTGGCCAAGAACGTCGCCCACGGCCCGCGTGAGAACACGCCCCGGGCCCGCAACCTGCGGACCTTCACGCGCACCTACCCGGAGGGTCCACTGTTCGGCCACACCGTCGGCTACTCGTTCCTGCGCAACGGGCGAAAGGGGCTCGAGCAGTCGGAGAACCCCGCGCTGGCGGGAGAGGAGAACGAGTTCCAGAACATCTTCTCCCAGATCCGCAGCCAGGAGCGCGAGGGGCGGGACGTGGTGACCACGCTGGACCCCGACGGCCAGCGCGCGGCCCTCCAGGCGCTGGCGGGCAAGAAGGGCGCCATGGTGGCACTCGAGCCACAGACCGGGCGGGTGAGGGTGATGGCGAGCAGCCCGACCTACGACCCCAACCAGATCCCCACGCAGTTCGGGCGCCTGAACGGCGACGACGACGGCCGGCCGCTGAACAACCGAGCGACCCAGGAGCGCTATCCGCCGGGGTCCACGTTCAAGGTGGTCACGGCGGCGGCGGCGCTGGACACCGGCAAGGCCACGCCCGACTCCACCTTCAACGGCAGCTCGCCCCAGACCATCAGCGGTTCGCCGCTCAGCAACTTCGGTGGGGAGAGCTTCGGCGCCGTGAGCTTCACCGAGGCGCTGACGAACTCGGTGAACACGGTCTTCGCCCGGCTGGGCGAGCGGGTGGGCCGGCGCGCCCTCATCCGCTACATGGACCGCTTCGGCTTCAACCAGGACCCGCCGCTCGACTACCCGGGCGAGCAGATGATCCCCTCGGGCGTGGTGGCCGACGGTCGCACCGTCACGGGCAAGCAGGCCTTCGACGTCGGCCGCGTGGCGATCGGGCAGGGCGGCCTCGAGGGCCAGATCCTGGCCACGCCGCTGCAGATGGCGATGGTGGCCTCGGCCGTGGGCAACGGCGGCAAGCTCATGCGCCCGACCCTGGTCGAGCGAGTGGTGGCCAAGGACGGCCGCGTGACCGACCGCAGGGAGCCCGGCCTGCAGTCGCGCGTGATGTCGCCCAAGGCGGCCGGCCAGCTCGGCGACATGATGAAGAACGTCGTCAAGGAGGGCACCGGCACCGCCGCGGCACTCAGCGGAGTGGAGGTGGCGGGAAAGACGGGCACCGCTGAGACGGGCCAGTTCAACCAGCCCTGGTTCATCGCCTTCGCCCCCGCCGACAAACCGAAGATGGCGATCGCCGTCACCCTGGAGAAGCAGCCGTCGGGCGCCACCGGCGGGCAGACCGCGGCGCCGCTGGCCAAGGGAGTGCTCCAGACCCTGCTGGGTAGCGAGGCGGGAGGATGACCGAGGTCTCGTCCGACACGGTGGTCGACGGCCGTTACCGCATCCTGGGCCGTATCGGCTCGGGCGGGATGGCGGACGTGTACAGCGCCGAGGACACGCACCTGGGCCGCGAGGTCGCCCTCAAGGTCCTGCACCGGCGTTTCGCCCAGGACGTCGAGTTCGTGGAGCGCTTCCGCCGGGAGGCCAAGTCCGCCGCCTCGCTCTCACACCCCAACGTGGTGGGCATCTTCGACCGCGGCGAGCACGAGGGCACCTACTACATCGCGATGGAGTGCCTGACCGGGCGGACGCTCAAGGACGTCATCCTCCAGGAGGCGCCGCTCGACCAGGAGCACGCCATCGACTTCGGCATCCAGGTGCTCCAGGCCGCCGGCTTCGCCCACCGGCGCGGCGTGATCCACCGCGACTTCAAGCCGCACAACGTCATCGTCGACGACCAGGGGCACGCGAAGGTCACCGACTTCGGCATCGCCCGCGCGGGCGCCTCGGAGATGACAGAGACCGGCTCGATCATGGGCACCGCGCAGTACCTCTCGCCCGAGCAGGCGCAGGGCCACGCGGTCACCGACGCGTCAGACCTCTACTCGATCGGCGTGATGCTGTACGAGATGCTCGCGGGGCGCCTGCCCTTCGACGGCGACTCGGCGGTCTCCATCGCCCTCAAGCACCTCAACGAGGCGCCCGTCCCGCTCTCCACTCTGCGCCCCGACATCGACCCGGCGCTGGAGTCGGTGGTCATGGCCGCCCTGGCCAAGGACCCCGCTGCTCGCTGGCAGAGCGCCGAGGACTTCGCCGAGGCTCTCGAGGCGGCGCGCGCCCACGTCTTGGCCGGCGGCTCGAACGGGCAGAACACGGCGGCCTGGGCCGCCCTCGCCGCACTGCCACCCGACGACGGGGGCTACCCCGGCGAGCCCGAGGAAGAGGAGCGCAAACGCCGGCGCTGGCCCTGGGTAGCACTCGCCCTGCTGGTCCTGGCCATGATCGCCGTCACCGCCTTCGCCCTCACCCGGGCCAAGCAGCTCGACGTCCCCAAGGTCGAGGGACAGCAACTCGCGCAGGCTCGCGAGACGCTGGAGCGCGCCGGCTTCGAGAAGATCAAGATCGAACGCGAGCGCAGCCTCGCCGAGCGCGACCGAGTGCTCGACCAGAAGCCGATCGCCGGCCAGGAGGCCGCGGAGGACAGCACGGTCACGCTGGTCGCGTCCAACGGTCCCGGTGATACACGCGTGCCCTCCGTGGAGGACCTACCGCAGGAGCGCGCGGTCAAGGAGCTCAACAAGGTGGGCTTCAAGGTCAACCTCGACACCGAGCCGTCGAACACGGTCAAGCAGGGCTTTGCGATTCGCACGGTCCCGAAGGAGGGCACCGAGGCGGAGCGCGGCACCCGGGTCCGGCTCTTCGTCAGCTCCGGCCCCGCGCGCGTGCAGGTGCCGGGCGTGGTCGGCCTGCTTCGCGAGTCCGCGGAGTCCCGCCTGACCTCCGACGGCTTCAACGTGACCGTGCGCACCCAGGAGTCCGAGCAGCCGAAGGACGAGGTCGTCGCCCAGACGCCCTCGGCGGGCACCTCGACCGAGCGCGGCGCCGCGGTGACGATCACCGTCTCGAGTGGCTCGAGTGCCCCGCGTAGCCCGCCGCCATCCAAGGCGGACCCGAAGGTCTCCGTTCCGACCGTGACCGGCCAGTCGGCCTCGGCCGCGGCGGCGGCCCTGCGCGCGGCCGGCTTCGCCGTCTCTGCCCAGGAGCGCGACACCGACGACGAGGACGAGGACGGCAAGGTCATATCCCAGAGCCCGGCCGGAGGCGAGGCCGAGCGCGGCAGCACGGTCACCATCGTGATCGGGAAGCTCAAGGAGCCCGAGCCGGACCCGGGCGCGGGCGACGAGAAGCAGGGCGGCGGCGGTACCCAACCGTGAGGGTCGCCGTGCTGGGCGGCGGCCGCTCCAGCGAGCACGAGGTCTCCCTGGCGTCGGCGGCGGCGGTTCGCGAGGGGTTGGCCGAGGGGGGCCACGAGCCGCTCGCGGTGCTGATAGGCCGCGACGGGCGCTTCAGTTTCGAGGGGGCGCCGCTGGCGCTGGAGCCGGGTGGGGGGCTGCTGGGCGCCGACGTCGCCTTTCCCGTGCTGCACGGCCCGTTCGGCGAGGACGGCACCGTGCAGGGCCTGCTCGAGGTGCTCGACCTGCCCTACGTGGGCGCGGGCGTGGCGGCCTCCGCGCTCGCGATGGACAAGGTGCTGTTCAAGGAAGTCATGGCCCAGGCCGGGCTGCCGCAGGTGGACTACGTGGCGCTGCGCGAGGGCGAGGACCGCTCACCCGCCGCGACGCTCGGCTTTCCGGTATTCGTCAAGCCCGCTCGCCTGGGCTCGTCGGTGGGGATCGCCAAGGTCGCGTCCGAGGACGAGCTGGCCCCCGCCCTCGACTCCGCTTTCGCCCACGACTCGCTTGTGATCGTCGAGGCGTTCTCCTCGGGCCTGGAGATCGAGTGCTCGGTGCTCGGAAACGGGTGCCCCGAGGCGAGCGAGCCGGGCGAGATCACGATCGAGGCCGAGTGGTACGACTACGAGGCCAAGTATCGGCCCGGCGGCATGGAGCTGGTGATCCCGGCCCGGGTGTCCGCCGAGGACCGCGAGCGGGTCCGTGACCTGGCGGTCCGCTCCTTCACCCACATCGGCTGCGCAGGGCTCGCACGCGCCGACTTCTTCGTCGAGCCCGGCGGCCGGGTGCTGCTCAACGAGCTCAACACGCTGCCGGGCTTCACGCAGACCAGCGTCTATGCCCGCCTGTTCGAGGCGAGCGGCGTCCCCTATGCGGAGCTCCTGGGGCGGCTGCTGGACCTGGCCGTGGAGCGCTTCGAGGCCGAGCGCTCGCTCGAGCACTGATGGGCGCAGGGGTCAGCGCCTGAGGTCCAGCTCCCTCACATCGGCCTTGTTGCCCGGCGGCAGGTCCACGATCCACAGCAGGTAGTAGCGGAAGTCCTGGTCCGCGGTGTCGAGGTTGATCCGCGTGTTCTCCCGCATCTTGGTGCGGCCGCTGATCTTCGTCCAGCCGCCGATGTGGCGCGGCGGCCGCTTGCCGTTGGCGGCGAACACCTCGGCCTGGTAGCCGGGCGTGGACGTTACGACGGCGAGCTGCCGCGCGGCGATGGGCGAGCCGGCGTCGACGTAGAGGCCGACGCCCTTCTTGCCCACGCCGGCGATGCCGTTGCGGTAGGTCTCGGTGTCCCAGGCCGTCGTCCGGTTGCCGTCGATCGCGTTCTGGAGCTGGTCCTCGGACTCGTTGCCGTCCCCCTCGGGGTCGTAGTCCTCGACCGCCCCGGCGGCCAGGTCGACGCGTTCGAGGCCGGGGGCGGCCGGGGTCACGGCGTCGCCCGGGCCGCGCTCGGCCCGAGTGACGAAGAAGGCGATCAGCCCTCCGACGACGCCCACCAGAAGCGCGGTGCTGAGCACCACGCGCCAGCGCCCGCGGCGCAGCCGTCCGGGAGCGAATTCGGCCGTGTCGCCCCTGAGGCCCTGGAGCACGGCCGTGGCCTCGCCCGAGGTCTCGCCGGCCCGCGCCGCCTCGATCGACAGCACCTCCTCGAGGTCGTGGACCATCTCGTCGGCCGAGGCGTAGCGGTTGGCGGTCTCCTTGGCGGTGGCGCGCTCCAGAACCTTGGCCAGCGCGGAGGAGACCTGCGGACGCCGGCGCTGTACATCGGGCACCGGCTCCTGCACGTGCTTCATGGCCACCGCCACCTGCGTGTCGGCCTTGAAGGGGACCTCGCCGACCAGCATCTCGTAGAGGACGACCCCGAGCGAGTAGAGGTCGGACTGTTCGCCGACCTGGTGGCCCAGCGCCTGCTCGGGCGAGACGTAGTCCGTCGTGCCGAGCACGCGCCCGGTGGCGGTGAGGCCCTGGGCCTCGAGCGACCGCGCGATCCCGAAGTCGGTGACCTTGGCGCGGCCCTCGCCGTCGATAAGGACGTTTTGGGGCTTGACGTCGCGGTGGACCAGCCGCTGGGAGTGAGCGGCCGACAGCGCCCGGGCGATCTCGATGGCGTAGGCCACCGCCTCGGCCACCGGCAGGCGCCCGCAGCGCTTGATGCGCTCCTTGAGCGTTTCGCCCTCGACGTACTCGAAGACGATGTACGGGTTGCCCTCGTCCTCCCCGGCGTCGATCACCGTCACCACGTGCGGATGGTTGAGCCGTGCGACGGTCCGGGCCTCGCGGCGAAAGCGCTCCAGCTGGTCCGGGTCGCTGGAGATGTCGCGGTGCATCAGCTTGATCGCCACCCACCGCTCCAGGGTGGGATCCCAGGCGAGATAGACCGTCGACATACCTCCCGAGCCGATCCGCTCCTCGATCCGAAAGCGCCCGCTGATCTCCGTGCCGATCACGCCGGTGTCTATTTTGCGCCCTCGCATGGCTGTTGAGCTCCGCCTCTACTCAGATCCCGCATCCGGGGCCTCCTGGGCCGCGTGGCCGGCTCTGCGCCGGTTGCTCGTGGAGTTCGGCACCGAGCTGCGCTTCACCTTGAACATGGGCGGCCTCGCCCGCAGCTTCGAGGGTCGCCACAGGGAGCTGTTCGAGGAATGGCTGGAGACCGGCGACCGCTCCGGGATGCCCGTGGACCCGCGCCTGTGGACCGAGGGGCCGCTCGGCTCGAGCTATCCCGCCTGCATGGCGGTGAAGGCCGCCCAGGAGCAGGGGCGGGGACTCGACCTCTTCCGGGCCCTGCAGGAGGGGCTGCTGTGCTTTCGGCGCAAGCTCGACACGACCGAGGCCCTCGTGGAGGAGGCCCGGTCCGCGGGCCTGGACGCCGCGCGCTTTCGCATCGACCTCGGCTCCAACGCGACCGTCGAGGGCTTCGGCAACGACCTCGAGGAGTTCCGCGCGGCGGAGGCGCCGCTGCCCTCCGCGCGCTTCGGCGAGGAGTCATGGGTTCGTGGACCAGCTCCGTACGAGGAGTGGCGCGCGGCCGCCGAGGCCGCCGGCGCCGAGCCGACGGGCGAGCCCGCGCCGGACGTGCTCACCGCGCTCCGCCGCTTCGGCCGCATGGCCGAGCCCGAGGTGGAGGCCGCCTGCGGGCTGGCGGGACCCCGGGCCCGAGCGGAGCTGTGGCGGCTGGCCTCGGAGTGGCAGGCCAAGCCCACCCGCGTGCTCACCGGCTGGCTGTGGGAGGCGGCCTGAGCGTCACGGACAGCCGGAGCTGATCCGCACGCGCCACCACTTGAGGAGCCGCCCGAGCAGGCCGCCGCGGGGCAGGACGTGCCACTGCCGGCAGCCGGGCTCGCCCATGTCCGAGTTGCGCACGCGCACGTAGGGGAACACCTCGGGCTCGAGCAGCATCTCCTCCCTGAGCCGTCTTGCATCCTGCTCCGGCCGGCTGCGCTGGTCGAGCTGCGCCCGCAGGGAGGCGACGCGCCTTGCGAGGTCGTCGCGGATGCGCTCCTGCTCGGAGGCCGACAGCAGCCGGGGGGCGCCCCCGACGCCGGCGGCGGGCGGGGCGACATCGGTCCGCGGCCAGGCGGAGGTCCACTGCGCCGCCAGCTCGGCCTCGAGGGCGGCGATCTGCTCACCGAGCGACGGAGCGGCCCGCCGAGGCTCGGTGCGCTCCGGAGCGATCCGCGGAGGGGAGGCGACCATCACGACTCCGCCCTGCGCGACCCCGTGTAGGCAGCGCCCCGGCCCACGCCGTACGCGGCCGCGGGGACGAGCACGGCCACAAGCAGGATCTGGAAGGGCGTCATCCGCCTATCGGCGCTCGTGGGTTCGAGCCCCAGAAGATCTGCGTGCCCACCATCCCCACCAGGTGGACCATCACCGTGTTGAGCACCATCGACTTCGCGGTCGCGGTGCCCACCCCGACCGGGCCCCCA
>DATHAQ010000009.1:0-39993 GCA_035296565.1 Thermoleophilaceae bacterium | reverse complement strand
AGCGCGTAGGCCATCTCCCGCCCGTACGGAGACGGCCGGCGGGTGCCTACCACCGTGATCACCGGGGCGCTCAGGGCGTGTTCGAGCCTGTCCAGTCCGCCCAGCGCCCAGAGCACTGGCGGTGGGTCGGGGCTGAAGGCGAGGCCGTGCGGATACCCGGTGTCGTGCAGGCAGAGGGCCTCGATGCCCGCCTCGTTGAGCTCATCAGCCACCGCGTCCGGGTCTAGCTCCTCGAGCCAGCGCTCGATCGCGCCCCTCTCGTCGCCCGACACGAGCGTCCGGATCAATTCCTCGCAGCCGAGCCCTAGCACGCCGGACGTCCGTTGCTCGGGTGGCCTGGCCAGCAGCCCGGCCAGCCTGGATGCCAGACGGCCGATGAGCAGGCTGCGCCGCAGGCACGCCGGGCAGGCGGCCATCGGCCCGTTCACGCCGCGACCTGCTCGAAGGGAGAGAGCCGGTAGCCGAGCGCCTCCTCCACGTCGGCGGGCATCAGCTCGTCGCGCTCGCCGAGGTCGGCGATCGTCCGCGCCACCCGCAGCACGCGGTCGTGGCCGCGGCCACTCAGGCCGGCGCCCTGGTTTAGGCCCACGAGCGCGGCGCTCGCCTCGGGCGACACCCCGACCAGCCGGCGAGTCAGCGGGCCGTCCATGTCCGCGTTGCAGCGTGCGCTCGTCGCCGAGAGCCGCTCACGCTGACGGCCTCGGGCCCGGGAGACCCTGTCTCGGACCGCGGCCGATGACGAGCGAAGCGTGCCGCCGGCCTCGGCCACGAGCTCGACCGTCGGTACTGCGTCTATGTGGCAGACGAGGTCGATCCGGTCGAGCAGGGGACCGCTGAGCCTCCGCATGTAGCGGCCCAGCTCCAGCTCGCTGCACTCGCATGTCGTCGGTCGCCCGCAAGGACAGTTGTTGCAGGCGGCGACGAGCATTCCGCGGGCCGGATAGGAGACCGAGCGCTGCCCCCGCACGATCTCGACGCGTCCCTCCTCGAGCGGGCTGGCGCATGGCGTCGAGCGCCGCGCGCGAGAACTCGGCCAGCTCGTCGAGGAACAGGACGCCGCGGTGCGCCAGGGTGACTTCGCCGGGGCGCGCGGGGCTGCCTCCGCCCACCAGGCCCTGGGGAGAGACCGTGTGGTGTGGGGAGCGGAAGGGCCGCCGGCTCACCAGTCGGCCCGACCCAAGCCCGGCGGCGCTGTGGATCTGGGTCACCTCCAGCGCCTCCTCGAAGGACAGCGGTGGCAGGATCGCCGGCAGGCGACGAGCGAGCATCGTCTTGCCCGCTCCCGGCGGGCCGATCATCAGAAGGTTGTGGCCGCCAGCGGCGGCTATCTCGAGCGCGCGCTTGGCGTCCGGGTGGCCGCGCACGTCCCTCAGCTCGAGCTCGGGCGCAGGGGGCGAGTAGGTCCGCTCGGCGCGCGGAGGCTGGTCGGGCGCCCACTCGCCGCGGAGCAGATCGACGATCCGCCTCAGGTCCGGTACGGCCAGGACGTCGAGCTCCGCGACCAGCGCGGCCTCCTCGGCGTTCTCCTCCGGGACGATCAGATGGTCATAGCCGGCGCGCTTGGCCCCGACGGCGAAGGCGAGCGCCCCGCGCACCGGCCGCAGCCGGCCGCTGAGCGACAGCTCGCCGCAGACCGCGTGAGAGGCGAGGCGCTCGTGAGGGACCTGCGCGGTGGCGGCCAGGAGCCCGACCGCAATCGCGAGGTCGAAGGTCGCGCCGTGCTTGTGTACGTGGGCGGGTGCGAGATTGGCCGCCAGCCGCTGCTGGGGGAACTCGAGGCCCGAGTTCAACAGCGCCGCGCGCACGCGCTCGCGCGACTCGCGTACGGCCCGGTCGGCGAGGCCGACAAGGGTGAACGTGGGCAGGCCCCGGCGGGCATCGACCTCCACCGTGACCTCTCGACTTCCGATGCCGTCCAGGGAGAACGTGGTGACCGCGGCGAGCACGGCCGGCAAGCTAGGCCGGGCGGCGTTACCGGTGGGTCACCTGAGTTACGACTCTGCACATCCGACGCTCGGTGCAGAGCTGTAACCCCCGTCGGCCACAGGCAACGCTCTGCCACCTAGCTTGGCCGCCATGACAGATCACCACCAGCGGCTCGGCAAGCTCGGCGAAGCGCTCGCGGCCACCCACCTGGAGGCACGGGGCTACGAGGTGATCGATCGCAACTTTCGCACCCGGCACGGGGAGCTGGACGTGGTCGCCGCCGACGCCCGGAGCCTCGTGTTCTGCGAGGTCAAGTCCCGGATCGGGCGGACCCCAGGCATCGCGCCACTGGCCTCCGTCGGGGCCGCAAAGCGGGGTCAGGTCCGGCGCATGGCGCGCCGCTGGCTGGCAGAGCGGGGCGAGGCCGCTCCCAAGCCCCCCGAGATGCGCTTCGACGCGATCGGGATCACCCTCGACCGGCACGGCCGGCTGGTCGAGCTTGATCACGTGGAGGGGGCCTTCTGATGGCGGACGGTGCGCGTACGCCCGTCGAAAATACGTCCAGGCCCCTGAGGGATTTTTCGGAGCGTGTGCCCGGTTCGCCGCGCGGGGCCGGGCCTAACCGTCGAGCGCGAGCTGCTGGTAGGCGATCGACTGGAACGACAACCGATGCAGAGGCGAGATCCCGTGCGCCTTGATCGCCGCGCGATGCTCGGGCGTCGAGTAGCCGACGTTGGTCTCGAAGTCCCAGCGCGGGTGGCGCTCCGCCGCGCGCCTCATGTAACGGTCGCGGGTCACCTTCGCGAGGACCGACGCCGCGGCGATCGCGGCGCTGCGGCAGTCCCCGTCGACCACTGCGCGCTGCTCGAAGGGCAGCTCGCCCACGCGGAAGCCGTCCACCAGGCAGAGGGTCCCCTCGCAGGACACCGCCATGAGTGCCGAGCGCAGGGCGTCGAGGTTCGACTTGTGGAGCCCGAAGCTGTCGATCCGCCGCACGCAGCGGCTGACCACGGTCGCCTTGGCGGCAGCCCGGAGCACGAGCGGGTAGAGCTCTTCGCGCCCCGCCTCGGTGTGCTGCTTGGAGTCGTTGAGACGCGCCAGCGCGCGCCGGTCGCTCAATGTCAGGCGCTCGAGGTCGAACAGCACCGCCGCCGCGACCAGCGGCCCGGCGAGCGATCCGCGGCCCGCCTCGTCGGCGCCGGCCACGAAGCGCGAGCCCTGCTCGCGGTCGAAGGCGAAGAGCTTGCGGCCCCGCGGCGCGGCCCGGCGCCGCCGCCTGGGGTTCTGCGCGGTGTCGATGGCCGCCATCGTGGGCGATGGTACGGCGGCCGGCGGCGGCCGAGGGCTCCGACTGACCCCAAACACCGCTACTTGCGGGCCGCGGCGGGCCGCGGCACCGGCTAGAGGGTGCCGATCTTGCCCGGCGGCCAGTAGGTGGCGAAGGCCTGGCCGATGACCCACTTCTTCGGGACCGGCCCCCAGGCGCGGCTGTCGAGGCTGGCGCCGCGGTTGTCGCCCATCATGAAGTAGTAGCCGCGCGGGATCTCGATCTCGCGCGGAAGGTTGCAGAGGTCGTCGCAGGCCGAGTTGCGCGCGATGAACGGCTCCTCCTGGCGGCGCCCGTTGATGTAGACGCGGTTGTCCATGACCTTCAGGCGGTCGCCCGGGAGGCCCACCACCCGCTTGATGAAGTTCGTGTCCGAGCGCTGCGGGGTGGGCCTGGAGCAGACCGCGCCCTCCACCCGCGGCGCTCCGCAGCGGGCCTCCCCCGATTCGTCGTCGTCGGCGCCGGCAGGGGGCTTGAAGACGACGACGTCGTCACGCTCGGGCTCGGCGAAGCGGAAGGTGACGCGGTCCACGAGCACGCGCTGGCCCACCGCGAGCGTCGGCACCATCGACTCGCTGGGAATACGGAAGGGCTTGACGAGGAAGCCCTGGATCACCAGGAAGAGCCCGAGCGCCAGGCCGACGATGGTGACGAGCTCGATGAGCGAGCTTCGCCCGCTCTGCTGCTGAGTCTGCGCCAAGGCTCCGCGTGGGGGTCCGGCTAGGCGGCCGACCCGCCCGAGCCGGCCTCGTCGCCGGCGTCGGGATCGGACTGGTCCTCCTGGGCGGCGGGCCCGTCGCCGGAATCCCCGGCGGGCTCGTCGCCCGAGGCGTCGCCCTCGGGGCTGCTCTCGGGCTCGGGGGCCTCGGCTGCCTCGCGCGCCGCCTCGGCTTCGGCCTGGGAGACCTCCGCCGCCTCCTCCTGCAGCCCCGCCGCGGCGTCGTCGCTCAGCGGCTCCTCGGCGGGCGGCATGACCCCCTCCTGGAGCTCGGCGGCCGTGAAGCGGCGCTCGCGGACGCGCGCCCCACGCCCGACGCGGTCGCGCAGGTAGTACAGCTTGGCCCGGCGCACGTCGCCGCGGCTGGCTACCTCGATCTGTTCGATCTTCGGCGAATGGAGGGGGAAGGTCCGCTCCACGCCTACGCCGAAGGACTGCTTGCGAACGGTGAACGTCTCGCGGACTCCCGAGCCCTGGCGCTTGAGGACGGTGCCCTCGAACACCTGCGTGCGGCGGCGACTGCCCTCCACGACCTGGAAGTGCACGCGCACGCGATCGCCGGCCTCGAAGGAAGGGACCCGGCGAAGCTGGGCACGCTCGATGCTGTCGATGACGCTGCTCATATCGAGAGGAAGCGAGTTGGCGCGAGCCTTCTCGCGGGGGGGAATGGTAGCGACCGCTCAGCGGCGGGAACGAGCCTGAGCCAGCCGCCATTCCCGGATACGGGCGTGGTCGCCGGACAGGAGGACGTCGGGGACTTCGTGCCCTCTCCACTCCGCGGGGCGGGTGTAGTGGGGGTACTCCGGACTTCCCTCCAGCGCCGGGCTGAAGGACTCCTCGAGCGCGCTGGCGGCGTGCCCGAGGGCGCCCGGCAGCTTGCGGATTACGGTGTCGCAGACCACCATCGCCGCGAGCTCTCCGCCCGCAAGCACGTAGGGGCCGATCGAGACCACGTCCGTGGCCAGGTGCTCATGGACCCGCTCGTCGAAGCCCTCGTAGCGGCCGCAGAGCAGCGCGAGCTGCGGTTCCGCCGCGAGCTCGGCGGCGAGCGCGTCGTCGAGGCGGCGCCCGCCCGCGCCGAGCGCCACGACCCGGCCGTGGTCCCCTCCGCCGTAGCGGGCCTCGAGCGCGGCTTCGACCACGTCCACTCGGATGACCATCCCCGCGCCGCCGCCATACGGCGTGTCATCGACCTGGCCGGCGCTGAGGGGCGTGGTCGCCCGCAGGTCCACGGGCTCGAGCTCCAGCCCGGCGGCGATCGCATTGCGGACATGGCGCTGGGAGGCAAACCAGGCGAACCAGTCCGGGAAGAGCGTGAAGACGTCGACCTTCACCGGCCGAGGAACTCCCGGTCGACCTCGATGATGCGGGCTTCGGTGTCCACCCGGCTCACCGCATCGCCGACCAGCGGCACCAGGGTCCCGTCCTCGAGCTCGAGCACGTCACAGCTGGGCCCGGCGAGGACGCGACGCACCTCCCCCAGGCCCGGGACCGAGCAGCCGACGAGGCTCTCGGCGAGCCATTCGCCCTCGTCGAGAGTCGCTTGGATCAGGACCTGCTGGCCCCGAAGCGCAGCGACCGACTCGCGGTCCTCGAGGCCCGAGAGCCGCAGCAGCGGCCGGGCATCGGTGCCGTCGCTGCGCAGGACCTCCGCCCGCTCGCCCGCCACCTCCACCTGGTCGCCCTCGGACGGCCGGCTGTCGGCGCCGTCGAGCCAGAACGAGCCGTCCCGGCCGTGGGGCTTGCCGATGCGTCCGGCCGAGACGGCCGTCAATCGACCACGTCGACGAGGACCCTGCGCTCCTCGCGGACCGCGGCGGCCTTCATCACGGTGCGCAGCGCGGCGACGGTGCGGCCGCCCCGGCCGATCACCTTGCCGGTGTCATTGGGCGCCACGTGCAGCTCGAGCACGATCGTTCCGTCGTCCTCCTCGAAGGACTCGACGTCGACCGCGCCCGGGTCGTCGACCAGCGAGCGCGCCAGGTAGGCGAGCAGCTCCTCCACGGGCGCGAGGCTAGCGCGGTGGGGTCGTCAGGAGGCGTCGGAGGCGGGCTCGCCGGGCTCGTCCGCCGCGTGCTCTGCGGGGGAATTGGCTCCCCCCGGCACGCCCTCGACGGGCTCGGTCAGCTCCGCCGCGGTCGACTCGCTCGTCTCGGTGGCGGATTCCCCAGCGGCCTGACCGAGTTCCTCAGGGGCGTCGCTTTCGGCGGCGGCGGGCTCCACCGCCGCAGGGGGCTCCTCCGCGGCCACCGGCGCTGGAGCATTCCCGGCGCGCATCAGCTTCTTCACGGTGCCCGAGGGCTGGGCCCCCCGCTCGATCCAGTGCTGGAGGCGCTCCCGGTCGAGCACGATGGTGGAGGGCTGCGTCTGCGGGTTGTAGTGCCCGACGGTCTCGATGAAGCGCCCGTCACGGGGAGAGCGGCCATCGGCCACCACCACCCGCCAGATCGGGTTCTTCTTGCTGCCCACACGCGTGAGTCGTACTCGGACCGCCATGAAGCCGAAGAGGGTAGCTATCGGCGCCTAGCGCCCACCGGCTAGCTGCTGGAGGGCGCCCAGGTTGCCCTTCTGCATCTGGCGCATCAGCTTGTTCATCTGCCCGAACTGGTCCACCAGGCGACGCACCGCCTGAACGGAGGTGCCGGAGCCCCGTGCGATCCGGCGCCGGCGTGAGCCGTCGATGATCGTCGGGTTGGCCCGCTCCTCGGGCGTCATCGAGGTGATGATGGCCTGCAGGCGGTCCAGCTCGCGCTCGTCGACGTTGAGGTCGCCCAGCTGGGCGCCCATGCCCGGGATCATCTTGAGCAGGTTGGTCAGCGGCCCCATGTTGCGCATCTGGTGCATCTGCTCGAGGAAGTCGTCGAGGGTGAACTCCTGCTTGCGGATCTTGCGCTCGAGCTCCGCCGCCTTGTCCTCGTCCATCTGGCGCTCGGCCTTCTCGACGAGGGTCATCACATCGCCCATGCCGAGGATCCGCTGCGCCATCCGGTCGGGGTGGAAGCGCTCGAAGGCGTCGAGCTTCTCGCCGGTGGACGCGTAGAGGATCGGCCTGCCGGTCATGGCCTTGACCGACAGTGCGGCGCCGCCGCGGACGTCACCGTCCAGCTTGGTGAGGATCACGCCGTCGAACTCAGCGGTCTCGGCGAACTGCTCGGCCACGTTGACGGCGTCCTGACCGGTCATGGCGTCCACCACCAGCAGCACGTCGTGGGGCTTGGTGCGCTTCTTGACGCGCGCCAGCTCCTCCATCAGCTCGGCGTCCACGTGCAACCGGCCGCTGGTGTCGATGATCAGCACGTCGCGGCCCTCTGCCTTGGCCTGGCCGAGCGCCCACTCCGCTATGTCCACCGGGTCGCGCTCGGTGCCCTGCTGGTAGACGTTCGCGCCGGCCTGGGCCCCCACCTTGACCAGCTGGTCGACCGCTGCCGGGCGGTAGACGTCGCAGGCGGCGAGGGCCACGTCGAGGCCCGTCTCCTCGCGCAGGTGGCGGGCGAGCTTGCCGCAGGCGGTCGTCTTGCCGGAACCCTGGAGGCCCGCCACCAGGATCACCGTCGGACCCTTGCCGCTCGACATGGCGAGGTCGCGCCCCGCGCCGCCCATGAGCGCGGTGAGCTCCTCGGAGACGATCTTCACCACCTGCTGGCCGGGGTTCAGCGCCTCCAGTACCTCCTGGCCGGTGGCGCGCTCCTTCACCGCTCCGGTGAACTGCTTGACGACCTTGAAGTTGACGTCGGCCTCGAGCAGCGCAAGGCGCACCTGGCGCATGGCCTTCGCCACGTCGTCCTCGGTCAGGTGGCCGCGCGATCGGACGTCGCCGAGCGCGGACTGGAGGCGGTCGGAGAGCGTCTCGAGCACGGTTGATCGAGGCTAGCTCAGCCCGTCACGCGGCGGCGCAGGCCGCCCAGCCGCGCCCGCAGGCCCTCGCCGCCCCGGCCCGCGGCGTGCCGGCGCAGCTCGCGGGTCTCGTCCAGCAGCTGGCGTACCTGGAAGCGCAGCGCCGAGAGCTCGCGCGGGTCATCGGATGACTTCTCGAGCTCCTCCGCACTCGCCGGGCCCGCCCTGCGGCGCAGCAGCACGATGTCGTGGTCCCCCGGGGCCCGGCCGTCGCGCAGGGACACGATCTCGAAGGCGCGGCCCCAGTGCTCGCGCAGCCACCACTCGGAGTGGAACACCGTCGGGCCGCCCAGGTCCCAGCTCTGGCCGTAGTGCACGATGTTCATTCCGATGTCGGCGTCGTCCCAGCTGCCGTCCGCGTAGGCCCCGTAGGCCTCGCGGCCGAGGAAGCTGGCGATCAGCAGCCCGTCCTCGGCCAGCACGCGGTGCAGCTCGGCGAGCCACGCCAGTGAGTAGTCGGTCAGGTGTGTGCACACCGACATCGCCAGCACGAGGTCGAAGCGGCCGTCGGGCGCGTCGAGCGGCGGCTTCTCGCTGTTGACGAAGGCGTGCACCGGCGGCGACATGTTCGCCTCCAGCCACTCGACGCTGGCCCGGTCGATGTCGCAACCCTCCAGCTCGGCACCGGACCAGTCGTCGCTGAGGTGGCGAAGAATCTTGCCCGAGCCCACCCCGAAGTCGAGGACCCGCTTGTCCTGCGGCGTCCAGTCGGCGGGCAGGGTCTCGAGGATCACCTGGCGGGCGTCGGCGCCCAGGCGCTGGTAGGACGCCAGCACGTCGCCGTGGTCGGGCACGCCTACGCGCGCCGCCAGCTCAACGGGTGGCAGTGGCGGAGGCTGCCGATCGGCGGTGCTCGGCCGGTCACCGCCCGGCCGCTGCTCCGGCGATACTTCAGCCACGCGGTGGGGACTCGTCGTCTGGCTTCGGGATGATCGCGCCGAGGTTGCCCAGCGCCTGGGTGATCTCGCTGGGTACGATCCAGACCTTGCTGGCCTCGCCGTCGGCGATCTGCGGAAGGGTCCGTAGGTACTGGTAGGCGAGCAGCTTGGGGTCGGCGTCGCCGCGGTGGATGGCGTCGAAGACCGTCTCGATCGCCTTGGACTCGCCCTCGGCCTCCAGGATCGCGGCCTCGCGCTCACCTTCGGCGCGCAGGATCGCCGACTGCTTCTCGCCCTCGGCGGTCAGGATCTGGGACTGCTTGACGCCCTCGGCGGTGAGGATCGCCGCGCGGCGGTCGCGCTCGGCCCGCATCTGCTTCTCCATCGCCTCCTGGATCGAAACCGGCGGGTCGACCGCCTTCAGCTCGACGCGGTTGACCCGGATGCCCCAGCGGCCGGTGGCCTCGTCGAGCACTATGCGCAATGAGCCTGAGACCCGGTCGCGGGAGGTGAGCGTCTCTTCGAGATGCATGCCCCCGATCACGTTCCGCAGCGTGGTGACCACCAGCTGCTCGATGGCTGCCAGGTAGTCGGCGATCTCGTAGGAGGCGGCCTTTGGATCGGTCACCTGGAAGTAGATCACCGTGTCGATGTGGATGACCAGGTTGTCCTCGGTGATCACCGGCTGGGGCGGGAAGGAGACCACCTGCTCGCGCAGGTCGATCAGCGGGCGCACCCGGTCCACGTAGGGGATGACGAGCGCTAGGCCGGCGTCCAGCGTGCGCTGGTAGCGCCCCAGGCGCTCCACGATCCCGGCCCGGGCCTGCGGCACGATGCGGACGCTGCGCGCGATGGTGATTAGCAGCACCACCGCCACCACGCCAAGGACGATCAAGGCGGCCATAAGACTCCTCTCATTCGTGCACCAGGGCGGTAGCCCCATCGATCTTCAGCACGTCGACGCGCTGGCCGGGCTCGAAGACCTGGTCCTCGTCGAAAGCCCGGGCGGTCCACACCTCGCCGGCCAGCTTCACCGAG
Organism: Thermoleophilaceae bacterium; assembly: GCA_035296565.1. GTDB lineage: Bacteria > Actinomycetota > Thermoleophilia > Solirubrobacterales > Thermoleophilaceae > JACCZR01. The sequence continues at coordinate 30,212 of DATHAQ010000009.1, read as the reverse complement.
CCCCCCTGCCCGTCGACCCGCTCGAGCACCGTCGCGGGCTGGCCGACAAGCGCCGCGGTTCCCGTCCGCAGACGTGCCGGGGTGTGCATGTGGCCGCGCGCCACGGGCCGCAGGAACCCGATCGACGCCGTTGTGGCCACGATGAACACCACCATCTGGAGCGCGACCCCGGCGCCGAGCAGCGCGGCGGCCGCGGCCATCACCGCGGCGATGGCGACCGGAGCCAGGAAGAAGCCCGTGGTGAGGATCTCGCCGACGGCGAGCACGCCCGCCGCGGCCATCCACACGACCCACTCTTCCACGCCCCAATTCTACGGGGCTGGGCTATCAGTCCAGGATCGCGCGGGCGAAATCGTCGGGGTCGAAGGGGCGCAGGTCCTCCAGCGCCTCGCCGGTGCCGATCAGCTTGACCGGCACACCCAGCTCCTGGGCGATGGCCAGGGCGATTCCGCCCTTGGCGGTGCCGTCGAGCTTGGTCAGGACGATGCCGTCGACCAGCACGGCATCGCGGAACAGCATCGCCTGGCGCAGGCCGTTCTGCCCGGTGGTGGCGTCGATGGTGAGCAGGGTCTCGTGCGGCGCGCCGGGCAGGCGGCTCTCGATCACCTTGCGCACCTTTCGCAGCTCCTCCATCAGGTGCTGCTGGGTGTGCAGGCGCCCGGCGGTATCGACGATCACCACGTCGGCGCCGCGGGCCTTGGCCGCCTCGATGGCGTCGAAAGCCACCGCCCCGGGGTCCGAGCCCGGCTCCCCGCGCACCAGGTCGCCCTCCGAGCGCCGGGCCCACTCGGCCAGCTGCTCCGTGGCTGCTGCGCGGAAGGTGTCGCCGGCGGCCAGCATCACCGTCTTGCCCAGCTCGTGGCGCAGATGCCAGGCGATCTTGCCGATCGTGGTGGTCTTGCCGCTGCCGTTGACTCCCACCATGAGGATCACCGTGGGCGCCGGTGTGAGGTCGACCGTGTCCTCGTCGAAGCGCGCCGTGTCCGCCAGCAGCTCCCGGAGGCGCCGGGTCAGGTCCTCGCCGCTCTGGAGCTCACCCGAGCCGGCCTCGCCCTCCAGGCGCTCGACGATCGCGGCGGTGGTGGGCGCGCCCACGTCGGCGTAGATCAGCGTCTCCTCGAGGTGCTCGAAAGCCTCGTCGTCCAGGGACTCGAACATCGTCGCCTGCAGCTCGGCCCCCAGCGCCTGGCGGGTCTTGCTCATGTTCTCGCGCAGTCGGCGGAAGAAGCCGCCTCGGCGCTCGGGCTCCTCCCCCGCCGCGGCGTCCGCTGTCTCCGGCGCTGCCTCGCCGGTGACGAAGAGCTCGTTCCAGCTGCGCGCCACTAGGCGCTGAATCTACGCAGCCGCGGTCTGGCCCTCGTCCGCGACCGCCTCGGCGGGCTCGTCCTGTCCGAGCCTGCGCGACACCACCCTGGAAACGCCGTCGCCCCCCATGCTGACGCCGTAGAGGCAGTCGGCGGCGTCCATGGTGCGCTTCTGGTGGGTCACGACGATGAACTGCGCGCGATCGCTGTAGCGGCGGATCAGTTCGAGGAAGCGGTCGATGTTCAGGTCGTCGAGCGCCGCCTCGACCTCGTCGAGGATGTAGAAGGGGCACGGCCTGGCCAGGAAGACGGCGAACATGAAGGCGAGCGCGACGAGCGACTTCTCGCCGCCCGAGAGCAGCGACAGGCGCTTCATGGCCTTGCCGGCGGGTGTGACCTCGACCTCGACGCCCGGCTCGGCCGCCGCGGGCTCGCCGTCGGAGGGCTCGGCCCGATCGGCGGAGGCCTCCGCGGGCTCGCGCGCCTCCTCGCCGCCGAGCACCGGGCGAGGACCCTCGGGGTGCACCAGCCTCAAGCGCCCGCGGCCGCCGGGGAACAGGTGCTGGACCACCTCCTCGAAGTTGCGCGCGGTCGCCTCGAAGGTCTCCTCGAAGCTGACTCGGATGCGGCGGTCGGTCTCCTTGATGAGGCTCTGCAGCTCGGCCAGCGCGTTCTCGAGGTCCGAGCGCTGGCCCTCGAGCTCCTCCACGTGTGCAACGGCCTCCTCGTACTCCTGCGCGGCCAGCGGATTGACCGGGCCCAGCTGCTCGCGTCGATGAGCCAGGCGCTCGACGCGCACGCGCAGCTCTTCGGTGCGGTCCTCGCTCAGCGGTTCCTCGGTCGGCGCGGGCTCGAGGCCGAGTCGGCCGGCTAGCTCGTTCAGCTCGTCCTCGGCGTCGGCCGCGGCGTCGCGTACCTGCTGGGCGGCCACTTCGGCGGCCACCAGCGCCTCGCTCGCGCGCTTCAGCCGGGCCTGGAGATCGGCCTCCTCGTGGGCCAGGGCCCGTAGGGCGGCGGCGGTCTCCTCTCCCGCGGCGGCGCCGGCGCGCAGCTCGGCCTCGACGGAGTCGCGGCGCTCGGCGACCGCCTCCCGGGCCACCGCGAGCGAGCGCGCGGCGCGCGCGGCATCACGGGCCAGCGTCTCGTGGCGCTCGACCCCGGCGCGCAGGCGCTCGGCGTCTGAGGCCAGCCTGCGCCGACGGCGGTAGGCCTCCTCGGCCAGGCGGCGCTCGGCGCGCACCTCAGCGGTCAGCTCGGCGGCGCGGACGGCCTCGGGGCCCTCCTCGGGCGCCTGGCGACGGCGGGCGATGAGCCACTCCGTGCGCTCGGCGGCCTCGGCGGCCCCCTGCTCGTCGCGCAGGGCGCGGCGCAGGGCGACATCGGCCTCCTCGCGCGCGGCGTCGGCGGCCCTGACGGCGTCGGTGGCCTCGGCGGCGGCTCTCCGCGCCTCGGCCTCGACGGCCGCGGCGCGCTCGGAGCCGGCCACCAGCTCGTCGCGGCGGTTGCGCTCCTCGAGCACGCGCTCCGCCCCGCCCGCGGGTGCCTGGGCCAACTCGCCGCTGCGCCCGTCCAGCGACCGCCCGGACGCGGTGACCGCTAGACCCGGGAAGGCACGCGGCAGGTCGTCGAGCGAGTCGACCAGCCAGACGCCGTCGAGCAGCCGCTGCGCCAGCGCCGACAGCTCAGGCGTGGGATCGACGCAGGTCAGCAATGGGGTGGCCCCGGCGACGGGCGGCGTGCCGGCGTGCGGCGCCTCGGGGCCGCCGCCGGCGAGCAGCGCCAGGCCTCCGCGGTCGCCCGCCCGGTCGAGCAGCGCCTGACCGGCCGGCACGTCGTCCACCACAGCGGCCGACAACCGCGGCCCCAGCGCGGCGGCCAGGGCCGCCTCGAGGCCGGGGCGCACGCGCAGGCCGTCGGCGAGCGTGGGCCCTTCGGAGCGGGGGCCGGCCGCGCGCAGGAACTGGTTGACCGCCGCCAGGTCACTGCCCACCCGGGCGGCGGCGGCGCGGGCGGACTCCACGGCGGCCTCGGCCTCCCGGCGGGCTCCGCGCGCGGCCTCCGCGCTCGCCTCGGCCCGCTCCAGCGCCAGGCGTCGCTCGGCGGCGAGCGCGCTCAGCCGCTCGCGCTCGGCCCGCTCGCCCCCTAGGCCCTGCTCGAGCCCGGCGAGGGCGTCCCGCAGGCGCTCGGCGCGGCCCTCCTCCAGGCCCGCCAGCTCCTGCTCCAGAGCGGCGATCCGCTCGGCGACCCCGCCGGCGCCGTCGTCGTCGGCCAGCGCCTCCTCGGCCGCGGCCAGGGCCCGGCGGCGGCGCTCGCCGCCCTCGGCGGCGGCGCGCGCCTGGTCGCCGGCGCGCTCCAGGCGCAGGCCGATGCGGTCGGCCGCCGAGCGGGCGGCGTAGAGGCGGGACTGGAGTTCCTCACGCGTGCGGCTGTGGGCGGCGAAGGCCTCCTCGGCCTCCTCGCGCGCCGAGGCGACCCCGGCCAGCAGTCGCTCGGCCGCCGAGCGCTCCTCCTGCGCGGCGCCGGCGCGCGACTCGGCCTCGCCGAGCTGCAGGCGCACCTCTCGCGAGCGCTCGCGGGCCAGCTCCAGCCGGGCCTCGAGCGACTGGCGCTCCAGGCGCTGGTGCAGCTCCGCGGCCTCGGCCTGGCGCTTGAGCGGACGCAGTCGCGAGCGCGCCTCGCGCTCGACGTCCAGGGCGCGGGCCAGGTTCTCCTCGGTGCGCTCGAGCTTGAGCTGGGCGCGGCGGCGGCGCTTGCGGTGCTTGCCCAGGCCCGCGGCCTCCTCGATCATCAGCCGTCGGTCGCGCGGCCGCGAGTGGACGATCGTCTCGACCTTGCCCTGAGAGACGACCGAATGCATCTCCTTGCCCAGGCCTGAATCGGAGAGCAACTCGATGACGTCGACCAGCCGGCAGCGGGCGCCGTTGAGCCGGTACTCGCCCTCCCCGTCGCGGTCCAGACGGCGGACGATCGAGATCTCGGAGAAGTCGGCGGGCAGCGAGCCCTCGGAGTTGTCGATGACCACCTCGACCTCGGCGCTCGAGGACGACGCGAGGCCGTGGCCGCCGGCAAAGATGACGTCCTTCATCGTCTGCCCGCGCACGGCGAGCGGGCTCTGCTCGCCCAGGGCCCACAGAACGGCCTCGGTGACGTTGGACTTGCCCGAGCCGTTGGGGCCGACGACCACCGATACCCCCGGGGCGAACTCGAGGCGCGTGCGGTGCGGGAAGGACTTGAAGCCCTTCAGCGTGATAGAGCGCAGGTGCACGGCTAGTCGAGCTCCTCGAGAGCGGCCGCCGCGGCCTCCTGCTCGGCGGCCTTCTTGGTCTTGCCCAGGCCCCGGCCGACCTCGCGGCCGTCCACCTCGGCGACCACGGCGAACAGCCTGTCGTGCGCCGGGCCGGTCTCCTCGACCGTCTGGTAGGCCACGTGCTCCGACCGCTGGGCAAGGCGCTCCTGCAGCTGGGACTTGTAGTCCTCGGGATGGTCGAGCGCCTCCTGCGTGGCGGGCCTGAAGGCGTCGACCACCGCCGGCGCCGTGCGCTCGATGCCGAAGGCCATGTAGGCGGCGCCGATGATCGCCTCGCAGATCGAGGCGAGCACGCGCTCGGACTGGACCAGCACGTCCGCCCCACGGCCCAGTCCCCCCGGCGCGGCGGCCTTCAGCCGGCGCGGCACGTCGAGCTGCTCGGCCACCTGGGCGCAGGCCGGCCCGCTGACCGCCTGGGCGCGTACCTTGGTCAGCCGGCCCGCGCCGTAGCGCTCGAAGCGCGGTAGCAGGTCGGTCGACACGGCCAGGCTCAGCACCACGTCCCCCAGGAAGGCCAGGCGCTCGTAGGACTCGGCCGGGTGGCCGGCCCACGAGGCGTGGGTGAAGGCTTGGGCGTACAGGTCCTCGGGCAGCGCCTCGAGGAGATCCTCCAAGGACTCCCCTGCGGAGGAGCGCAAGCCGGGCGTCGGCCGGCCGGGCACCGCACGCTCTTCGTCTTCAGGACTCGACCGCTCCGGCATGGGCCGACACGAAGTCCGCCGCCTGGCCCACGGTCAGGATCCGCGCCGCCTCCTCGTCGGGGATGCGGATGCCGTAGTTGTCCTCCAGCTCGACGACCAGCTCCACCAGGTCAAGGGAGTCGGCCTCGAGGTCCTCCTTGAAGCGGGTGCCCTCCGCGATCGCGGTGGGATCGACCTCGAGCTCCTCGGCCAGGTGGGCGCGAATGCGCTCGAGTACCTCCTCGCGGTTCACGGCCTGGCGACGCTAACAGCGGGTGCGGACCGCAGAGCGCCGGCGGCGGCCAGCGACTCGGCGGTCCTCTCGACCATCCTCTCGTCGCTTGCTCGCTGGGCCAGGCGCACGGCGTTGGCGACGCCGTGCGGCCCGAACGAGCCGTGGGCCACCACCACCGGGCGCCGCAAGCCGAGCAGGATCGCGCCGCCCACCCCCTCCGGGTCGATCTGGGCGCGCAGCTTGCCCAGCCGGCCGCGGATCAGCAGGCCACCGGCGGTGGCCAGCGGACTGCCCCTCACCGCATCGCGTATGGCCCGCAGGACGGTCTTCGACGTGCCCTCGAGCACCTTGAGCGCCACGTTGCCGGTGAAGCCGTCGGCCACCACCACCTGGGCGGTGGCCTCGGTCAGGTCAAAGCCCTCCACGTTGCCCACGTAGTTCAGCGAGCCGCCGCTCAGGCGCTCCCCGGCCTCGAGTACGTCCGGGGTGCCCTTGCCCTGCTCCTCGCCCACCGACAGCAGGCCCACCGAGGGCCGCTCGACCCCGAGCACCGCCTCCATGAAGCCGGCCCCCATGTAGGCGAACTGCACGAGGTGCTCGGGGCGCACCTCCACGTTGGCCCCGCAGTCCAGCAGCAGCACCTGCCCGCCGGGGATGGGCAGCAGCACTGCGAGCGCAGGGCGGTGCACGCCCTTGATGCGCTTGATGGAGAGGGTGGCCGCGGCCAGCGTGGGCCCCGTGGTTCCGGCCGAGACCAGCGCCTCCGCCCGCCCCTCGCCCACCGCGCGGGCGGCCTGCACGATGGAGGCGTCGGGCCGCGAGCGGACCGCCTTGACCGGCTCCTCGCCGCCGGCGATGCGCTCCGGCGCATCGACGATGTGCACTCGCGCACCGGGCTCCCCCATGCCCTCCTCGGGACCGAAGAGCAGGACCTCTTCGTCCGAGCGCGCGGCGCCCTCGGACACGATCGACGGGCCGCCATCCGCTCCGTTGGCGTCGAGCGCGATCACCGCGCCGCGGTGCTAGTCCTCGTCGGCGGTGTCGGCCGCCTGCACCACGATCTCACGGCCCGCGTAGGTGCCGCACTGGGGGCACACGCGGTGAGGGAGGCGCGGCGAGTGGCAGCGCGGGCAGTGGCGCAGGCCCGGCACCTTGGCGCGGTCCTGGGAGCGGCGCTTGTTGGTCCGCGAGTGGGACTGTCGCTGCTTGGGGACGGCCATAGCTCGCCGAGTCTAGTCACGGCTCGGGGCCCTTCCGGCCCGCGAGGCGGGTGGACGCCGGCTCCCTCTCGGGGAATTTCGTCAGGCGGCTGAGCGGTTTCGCAGAGCGGTGCCCCGCATCAGTCGAGCTTGAGCTCGCGCAGGGCCGCCCAGCGCGGGTCGGGCTCGCGCTCGTGGGCGTGCTCGGGGCCGGCCTCGTTTAGGTTCTCCCCGCAGACGGCGCACAGGCCCAGGCAGTCCTCGCCGCAGACGATCTGGGCCGGCAGCGCCAGGGCGGTGGCGTCCCGCAGCCAAGCGGAAAGGTCCAGGTCGTCCTCGGTCAGGTAGGGGGAGCGAAGGTCCTCCCCGCCCCCAGGCTGGTCGATCTCCCGGGCGTCGACCGAGACGCTCTCCTCGGCGGGCTCCAGACACCGCATGCAGGGCCCGTCGAGGTCCACGTCGGCCCGCAGCCGCAGCGACCAGCCGTGAACCGTGCGCGCCACGTCCAGCAGAGCCGGCACGTCGCGCCGTGACGGCTCGTAGCGCTGGCCGCCGAAGCTGAAGCCCTCGAACGGCACGTCGAGCTCGATGCGGCGGCCCTCTCCTGAGGACAGCTTCAGCTGACCGAGGTCGAAGGTCTCCGTCCTCGCCCCCATGGGCCGAGGCTACCCGCGTTCGATCAGCTCAATCCGGTATCCGTCGGGGTCACGCACGAAGGCGATGCGCGGCCCCTCGGCGCGCCCGCCAGGCCGGTAGGGCGGCTTCTCGGGCTCGATGCCGTCGCCGGCCAAGCCCTCGAGCGTGCCGTCGAGGTCCTCCACCGCCAGGGCGATGTGGTTGTAGCCCGTTCCGAGGTCGTAGGAGTCGACCCCGTGGTTGTAGGTCAACTCCAGCACGGGGTCTTCCCCAGGCAGCCCCATGAAGACGTTCACGGCTTCCGTGCCGATGTCCATCCGCCCGCGCTCGTCGAAGCCGAGCTTGCGGTAGAAGCCGACTGACCGGTCGATGTCGCCGATCCGGTAACAGGTGTGTAGGTGGGACGGCACGCGCCGCCCCGGAGGCTACGGGATCCGGGAGAGGATCTCGCAGCGACGCGCCCGGTCTCGGCCCGAGCCGCCGTTGCAACGGTCACGCCCGCGCCCGCCATTCAGGCGGTCGCGCCCCGAGTCGCCGCTGACGCGGTCGCGCCCCGAGTCGCCGCTAACCCGGTCATTGCCGGAGCCGCCGCTCACGCGGTCGTTCCCTCGGCCACCGCTCACGCGGTCGTTGCCGCTGTTGCCCGCGACTCGGTCGTTGCCGGAACCGCCGCCGACCCGATCATTGCTCGACCCGCCCGACACGCGGTCCCGCCCCGAGTCGCCGCCTACGCGGTCCCGCCCCGAGTCGCCGCCGACCCGATCGTTGCCCGAGTTGCCGGACACGCGGTCGCGGCCCCCGTCGCCGTTGGCGCGATCGCTGCCTGAGCCGCCGGTGACACGGTCGTTGCCCTCATCCCCCGAAAGGAGGTCACTGCCTGCCTCTCCGTTGACCTGATCGTTGCCCGCGTTGCCGTTGACCTGATCGTTGCCGTCACCGCAGTTGATGACGTCGTCGCCACCCCCGCCGTTGACCACATCGTCGCCGCCACCGCAATTGATGACGTCGTTGCCGGCCGTCCCGTTGATCGTGTCGTTGCCGGCCGTGCCGTTAATGGGCCCGTCGACCTTGATCGTGACGGTGCCCGTATCGGTGCCGAAGCCAAAGTCGTCGAACGAAGTGAAGATGACCCGGTCGGTTCCCTTGAAGAACTGCTTCGGCGTGTACTTCGCCGTCGAGGGGTTGGTGAGGGGCGAGGAATCGCTGACGCTTCCGTTCTGCGGTCCGCCATCGTTGGCCACGAAGCCGTTCGGGTCGGTGCGCTCCCAAGCGGGGCCGGTGTCGGTGCACTCCAGCTGGAGCGTGATCGGCACGCCCGGTTGAGTCGTGACCGTGCTGTCGGGACAGTCGGGCGAGCCGTCGGGCGCCCAATCGGAGTTCCCGTCGAAGTTGTCGCTGCCTGGGTCGTCGCTGAGGGGAACCCCCGGAGGCGCGTTGTCGTTGTCGGTGGCGCTCTCGGTCATCAGCTTGCCCTGGCTGAAGATGCCCTGGCTGAAGGCGACCCGCAGGCCGTTCGGCGAGAACGTGCAGTTGATGTCGCCCCCGCCGGGGTTGTCGGAGATGTTTCTCGGGTTGCCTCCGCCGGGGAGGTCCCGGATGAAGACCTCCGTGGTGTTCTGCATTTGCGGCGTCTGGGTCGTGTAACAGATCTTGGTCCCGTCGGGCGAGATCGAGGGCTGGTACTCGCTCGCGGCGGTGGCGAGGACGTTGGTCGCGGCGATGTTCGGAGCCGCTGTCGCCACCTTCCTGACGATGTCGAAGTTCTCACCGGCTGTGTTGGTCGGCACCGGGCTCTGCGCGAAGTAGACCGTTTGGGAGTCCGGGCTCCACGCGGCCTTGAGCTGGAACGGAGCAGCGCCGGCCGTGCTCAGGTTCACGGCGGGCGCTGCTGTGCCGACGGTCTTGATCTTGATGTCGCGTTCGGTGCTGTTCGCCGCCGGCTGGTGCTCGTACGCGATCCTCGTTCCGTCGGGCGACCAGGCGGGGTGGTCGTTGCTGAACGTCTCGGTCGCGTCGAGGGGCGTGATCGTGTTGTTCACGAAGTCCTTGACGAACAGGTCATAGTTCTCGGTCGCCAGGGAGCCGGGAGTCCCGTTCGCGACAACGAGCTTCGTGCGGTCGGGCGACCAACTTGCGTGCCTGCTTTGGCCCCCAAGCGGCGTGGTGGCCGTCGCCGCCCCTGGCCCGATCGGGCTGTTGGGGTTGATGAGGAAGATCTGCGCGGTGGCGTCACCAGCTGTGCGTCCGCTCGTGAACGCGATGCGCCCGTTGCGGCCCGACAGCACTCCAACGGCCGGGGCGGCCAACGCCAGCATCGCAACAAGAACCAGAAGGAAGACGAGCCAGCGAGTCCGCGAGTTCATCGCGCGAACCTACCCCCGCCGAACCCCGGCGCGCAAGGGCCGGACGGACAGATGGACTATCGGGCGTCTACGGGCCCGATGGTGCTGCTGCTCGAGACCTCGGCCTCCTCGGCCTCGCGGCCCTGCAGACGGTCGCGTCCGCGCTGGACGGCGGCGATGAACTTCTGCAAATTGACCTCGAGGGTGTTGAGGATGTCGTCGGCGTAGTCCTCGGCGCCCAGGCGGATCTCCCGCTCACGGGCGCGGGCGTCCTCGACGATGTCCTCGGCCTGGCGCTCGGCCTGCTTGACGATCTCCTCTTCGCCGATGAGGCGGTTCTGCTCCTCGCGCGCCTCCTTGACGATGCGCTCGGCCTCGCGTTTGGCCTCCGCGAGCATCTCCTGGCGCTCCTTGACGATCCAGCGGGCCTGCTTGATCTCCTCAGGGATCGTGGCCCGCATCTGGTCGAGGATGTCGTAGACCTCCTCCTTGTCCACACGCACCTGATCCGTCAGCGGCACGGGCTTGGAGTTGTGAATCGTGTCGTCGAGCTTGTCGATGAGGACTAGAACGTCCATGCGCGGTCCCTATTTTCCCTCTTTTTGGAGCCGTTCCTGCAAGGCCTCTGCCACGGCGTCGGGCGCAAGGCCCGCGGGGTCGCCGCCGAACATCGCCAGTTCCTTGATTCCGGAGGAGCTGAGGAAGGAGAACTGGGGCGCGGCCATGAGGTAGATGCTCTCGATGTCGGGGGCCATCTTTCGGTTCAGCTGGTTCATCTCGAACTCGTATTCGAAGTCCGAGATTGCCCGGAGTCCCTTGACGATAGCCCTGGCTCCGTGCTCTCGGGCGAAATCGACGAGCAGCGTACTAAAGGTTTCCACCTGCACATTGCCCAGTTCCGCCACCTCGGCCTGGATGAAGGCCACGCGCTCCTCGGCGCTGAACACCGTCTTCTGCTTGCGCACGGGCTGGTTGACGACGCCGACGACCACCTGGTCGAAGACCGAAGCCGCGCGCCCGATGATGTCGAGATGGCCGAAAGTGACCGGGTCGTAGGAGCCGGGGCACAGGGCCGTGCCCCCGTTGGGCTCAGCCACGGTGGATGGCGATCCGCGTGTCGCCGTAGGTGCGCTCGGTCACCAGTGGTAGCCCCAGCTCGAGCGGGGAGCGCTTGTCGGACTCGGTGACGATGCGGGCGTGGGGGGAGAGGACGGCGGGCAGGCGCTGGGTCAGGGGGCCCGATACCCGGGCGGCCAGATCATAGGGCGGGTCGGCGAATATGAGGTCGTACGACCCCTCCGCGGAGGCGAGCCAGCGCAGCGCGTCGCGGCGGCTGACCTCGGCCTCGGCCCCCACCTCCGCGAGGTTGCGCCGCACCGCAGCGACCGAACCCGAGGCGCTGTCGACGAAGGTCGCCGTGGCCGCGCCGCGCGACAGCGCCTCGATCCCCAGGGCCCCGGAGCCGGCGAAGAGGTCGAGCACGCGCAGGCCGTCGACGGAGCCGAGGATGGAGAAGAGCGCCTCGCGGACCTTGTCGGCGGTCGGCCGCGTGCGGCCGCGCGGGGCCTGGAGCTGGCGCCCCTTGAAGGCCCCGGCCACGACCCGCACGGGTCAGGTCACTAGCTCGGCTTCGATGCGCGGCGGCTCGGTGAGGGTCTGGAGCACCGTGCAGTAGCGCTCGGTCTTCTCGACCAGGGAGCCCAGCTCCTCCTCGCCGGCCTCGGGAGCGTCCACCTCGAAGCGCAGGCGGATGGCGGCGAAGCCGACGGGCGCCTCGCGGTTGGTGCCGAGCGTGCCGGCCAAGTCGAGGTCGCCCTCCACAACGGTCTCGATGCGGCGGGCATCGATACCCATCGCCGCGGCGACCATCTGACAGGTGATCTGGGCACAGGCGGCAAGCGCGCCCAGCAGCAAGTCGCCCGAGCAGGCGCCCTCTCCAGGGCCGCCGACGCCGGGATGGGCCTCGGCGGCCTGGATCGCGCGGCCGAGATCGACCGAGCATGCGACCGGCTGCTCCTCCTGGCCGCCCCGCGCGGTGAGCGTGACCAGCGAGGCCTGCGGGTCGGCGCGGTAGCGGTCCTTGATCGGTTGCTGGATCTCGCGCAGGTCCACGTGGCAAGTCTAAGCCGGAATGGGGTCGTGCTCCGAGCCGAAGCGCTCGGCCCCCGCCGCTCGCAGCAGGTCGTCCTGCTCGTCCTCCAGGCGGCGGGCCCACTCGGTCGCGCGCTCCAGCAGAGGCGCGTCATCGGGCAACGAGGCGATCTTCAGCTCGGGTAGCCCGTGCTGGCGCGTACCGAGGACGTCGCCGGCCCCGCGCAGCTGCAGGTCGGTCTCGGCGAGCTTGAAGCCGTCGTGCTCGTTGGCCATCGCCCTGAGGCGCGGCAGCTTCGGGTCGCCGAAGAGGATGCACATCGACTGGTGTCCGCCGCGGCCGACGCGCCCGCGCAGCTGGTGCAGCTGCGAGAGCCCGTAGCGCTCGGCGGCCTCGATCAGCATGACCGTCGCGTTGGGCACGTCGATGCCCACCTCGATCACGCTGGTGGCCACCAGCACGTCGGCCTCGCCGGCGGCGAACGCGGCCATCGCCGCTGCCTTGGCCGAGCTCGGCATCTGGCCGTGGATCAGCTCCACTCGCTGCTCGGCGAATTCCGTCGCTCGCAGGCGCTCGTACTCCGCCGTGGCGGCGCGGGCCTGGAGCGCCTCGGACTCCTCCACCAGGGGGCAGACCACGAAGCACTGGTGCCCGGCGGCGATCTCCTCGCGGATGCGCTCGTAGGCGCGCCGGCGGGCGCGCTCGCCGTCCACCACGTGGGTCTGCACCGGGCGCCGCCCCGCGGGCAGCTCGCGGAGCACCGTGGCCTCGAGGTCGCCGTAGGCGGTGAGCGCCAAGGTGCGCGGGATGGGCGTCGCGGTCATGTGAAGCGCGTGCGGCACCAGCCCCTCGGGCGCCTTGGCGTCCAGGGCCGCCCGCTGGCGCACGCCGAACCGGTGCTGCTCGTCCACGACCACCAGACCCAGCGCGGCGAACCGCACCGGGTCCTCTATGAGCGCGTGGGTTCCCACAACCAGGCCCAGCTCGCCCGAGGCCAGCCGCGCGGTCAGGTCCCGCCGTCGGGCGGCGCTGCTCGAGCCGGTCAGCAGCTCGATCGGCACCGCGCCGCCCAGCAGGCGGTCGAGGGTGAGCAGGTGCTGCTCGGCGAGAGTCTCGGTGGGCGCCATCAGCGCGGCCTGGCGGCCGCTCTCCACGGCTCGGAGCATCGCGTGCAGAGCGACCGCCGTCTTGCCACTGCCGACTTCCCCCATCAGTAGCCGCTGCATCGGCCGCTCTCCCGCCAGGTCGCCTTCGATCTGCTCGCAGGCTCGCTTCTGGTCGCCGGTCAGCTCGAAGGGCAGGGCCTCGACCCACGGGTCGACCAGCGCGCCCGTGGGCTCCAGCTCCGCGGCGCGCCGGGTCTCGCGGCGGCGCCGGCGGCGGCCGGCCATCGCCAGTTGGAGCAGTAGCAGCTCCTCCAGGGCCAGGCGTTCGCGGCCGGCGGCGGCCTCGTCCTCGTCGTCGGGGAAGTGCACACCGGCCAGGGCGGCAGCACGGTCGGGCAGGCGCTCGGCGGCGCGCAGGCCGGCAGGCAGCGGCTCCACCACGTCGGTTAGCCGGTCGTAGTGCTCCCACACGAGCTGGCGCAGCTGCGCCGCGCTGATCCCCTCGGTGGCGGGGTACAGCGGCACCCTGCCGGTCCCCGGGGCCGGCGAAGACCGTGCCGAGTCTGCGGTGCTCGGCCGACCAGCGCTCGGCCTGCGCTCCTCGACCAGGCCGTTGAGCGGCTCGAACTCCTCGACCCAGAACTGGTTGCGGTCCTGGCGCTTGCCGTAGAGGAGCACGCCGGTTCCCGTCCCCAGCCGCCGGGCGACCCAGGGCTGGTTGAACCAGACGGCGAGCATCGGGCCGGTCTCGTCGGCCACGCGAGCCTCGACGCGTCGGCCGCGGCGGTTGCGCATCGGGCGTGTGGTCACGCTGCGCACCGTCACGGCCACGGCGGCCCGTTCGCCGGGCCGCAGGTCGGCGACCTTGCGCCCCGCGCGCTCGGCGTGCTCGCGCGGCAGGTGGGCCAACAGGTCGCCAACCGTGTCGATCCCCAGGGAGGCCAGTGCCTTGCCCGCCTTGCCAGGCAGCGTGACGGGCTCGTTCAGCCGGCTGGGCCGCGGCAGCGAGCGCAGCTCGGCGTCGAGGTTCAGCTCCTCGCTGCTGGCGAACGCGGTGGCGATGTGAGGATGATCCGCCGAGAGGGGGACATAACCGGCGCGGGGAGGGCGCTTATTCGGCGCTGAGCAGCCACCACCAGGCGGGCTGGTCGCCCTGCTGGTAGTCGAGCTCGACGCCCTCGGGCATCAGGGCCTCGAGCGCCTCCTCGCGCAGCGGCGCGTCGGCGCCGGCGAGCACGGTCAGCAACTCGGCGTTTGCGGCGACGCGACGGATGGTCTCCGCGAAGGTCTCCGCCGGGTCGCCCCAGGCGACCAGCTCGTCGCTCGCGTAGCCCACCGCCTGCCCCATCGTGAAGCGGCCCTGGGCGTCGTCCTTGGCGGCGGGCGCCACGCCGCCCAGCGCCAGCCCGGCGGTGGCCTCGGCCACCGCGGCGGCGTTGACCTCGCTGTCCTCGCGCGGGTCGAAGGACAGCAACGCGGCGAGCCCCTCCTGCGCCGCGGTCGTGGGCACCACGCGCGCGGCCTTCTCGGACAGCTCGGCCGCGCGCTCGGCGGCCATGATCACGTTGGGGCTGTTGGGGAGGACGATCACCTCCTGCGCGGGCACGTCGTGGATCCCGGCCAGCAGCTCGTAAGTCGACGGGTTCATCGTGGGGCCCCCCTCCAGCACCCGGGCCCCAAGGCCCTCGTACAGGCGCACCATCCCCGCGCCGCTGGCCACGGCCAGCACCCCGCAGGCGGCGTCGGGGGCTGCGTCGGCGGCGCCGGTCACGCGCTCGGTGCGGTCGGCCACCTGCTCGCGCATGTCGGCAACATCGAGCCGGGAGACCTCGCCCGCGGACTCGAACAGGGCCACGGCCTGCTCGGGCTCGTCGGTGTGCACGTGCACGCGCAGGGTGCGCTCGTCGCCGACCACCAGCACCGAATCCCCCATCTCCTCGAGCCGGTGCACGTAGGACTGGGCCTCGAGCCCGTGGCCGGTGACGGCGAAGTTGGTGCAGAAGCGGAACTCGCTCGACTCGTGGTGGGGTTGGTGCAGCGCACCGGGAGCGACGGCCTGGTGCTCGAGCTCCACGCTGTCGGCGCCGCGCAGCGCGGCCACCACCCCGGCGACGATCACCGTCAGCCCGTAGGCGCCCGCGTCGACCACCCCCGACTCGCGCAGCACGGCCAGCTGGTCGGGGCCACGGTCCACGGCCTCCTGGGCGGCTTCCAGTGCGCGGTCCAGCACCTCGGCGATCAGCTCGTCCTGCTCGGCGGGCGTGGCGCCGGGGCTGAGCCGCGGCGTGTCCATGTGGGCCAGGTCGTGGGCGATGCGGTGCGCCATGGCGCGCGTGGCGGAGAGCATCGTCCCCTCGGCGGGGTGGCGGACGGAGTCGTAGGCGGCGTCGGCGGCGCGGGCGAAGGCGGCGGCCACCAGCACCGGGTCCACCAGCTCCCCGGGACGCGAGACGAGCTCCTCGGCCGCGCCGCGGACGATCTGGGAGAGGATCACGCCGCTGTTTCCGCGCGCGCCCAACAGGGCCGCCCGGGCAACGGCGGCCACCAGCTCGTCGCGGCCGAAGTCGTCGATCAGCTGGCCGTTCATGCGATCGAGCTCGTCGAGCACGGCGCGCAGCGTCATCGTCATGTTGTCGCCCGTGTCGCCGTCGGCGACCGGGAACACGTTCAGGTCGTTGACCTCTCCGCGCCGGTCCTCGAGCTCAGAGCAGGCCGCGGCGATGACCTTGCGAAAGCGGACGAGGCTCTCGTCGGGCACGACGAGGAGCCGCTATGCGGCCTTCGCGACCTTGCCCGCCTTCAGGCAGCGCGTGCAGACGTATTCACGGCGCGGGGTCCCTCCCACGTCGATGCGGACCTTCTGCAGGTTCGGGTTGAAGCGCCGCCTGGTGGCCACCATCGAGTGGCTGCGGCGGTTCCCGAACGCAGGGCCCTTCTGGCACGAGTAGCAGACCTTCGGCACGTCGCCGAGGCTAGCAGTGGGGTCCGGTCCCACCACCGGGGCGCAGGCCCGGCGAGCACCGGCGGTCGATCTTTCAAATCCGGTCGAGGATCTGCCGGCGGCGGGTCTGGTAGTCGCCCTCGGCGATGCGCCCCATGCGGCGGTCGTCCTCGAGTCGCGCCAGCTCCTGTTGCGGATCGGCGCCGGGCGGCGGCGGCGGGGGTGGCGGCATCTGCCAGGCGGCCATCGGCGCGCTGGAGTGGGGCGGCGGGACGGTGGCCGGCGGCGGGCTGCGGCGCAGGGCCCACGCCAGCAGCGCGAACAGCAGGCAGAGGATCAGGCCCACCACGATGGCGATCAGGCTGCGCACCACGATGGCGCCGAACCTGACGCCGGGCCCGAAGGTCAAGGCGGGCTGGCTGAAGGAGCTCGCCCGGGCGCGGCCGGTGACGATGTACTCGGCCTCCTCGGGCACCGTCAGCTTCCCCACGCTCATGCCGTTGACGTTGTTGATCTCGTACGAGGAGCTGCCCGAGGGTCTGCTGGGCACCGCGCGACGCGTCCGGGCCGAGCGCACCGTGTAGGAGCCCAGGCCGTCGGGGTAGCTGCCCCGCTCCTCGTAGAACACCGTGACGTCCCCCTCGGGCAGCGTCACCCGGCCCTCGCCGGGCAGCGGCACCTTGCCGTACTTGTCGTTGTCGAAGCCCGAGACCAGCCCGAGCACGAAGATCAGCCCGGCGACGACGAAGCCGCCGATGCCCGACAGCGTCGAGAGGGTTATCGCGGCTTTTCTCATGCGGCGAAGGCCCTCACGGCGTGCTCGACGCCGGCCCGGTCCACGTCGAGGTGGGTCACGAAGCGCAGCCGCCCGGGCGCTATCACCGACGCCTCCACCCCCTGCTCGACCAGCCGGGCCTTGCGCTCGCCGGCGTCGGGCAGCTCGGCGATGACGATGTTGGTCTCGGGCTCCTCCACGCCGAGCCCCTCGGCCAGCAGCTTCGCGTTCTCGTGGTCTTCGGCCAGGCGCTCCACGTGGTGATCCAGCGCGTAGAGGCAGGCCGCGGCGAGCACGCCGCCCTGGCGAAGAGCGCCGCCCCACATCTGCTTGTAGCGCCAGGCCTCCTCGATCAACTCGCCCGAGCCGCACAGCACGGCGCCCACGGGCGCGCCGAGACCCTTGGAGAAGTCGAGCCAGGCGGAGTCGAAGCCCGACGCGTAGCGCGAGGCCTTCACCCCCGAGGCCACCACGGCGTTGAGCAGCCGCGCGCCGTCGAGATGGGCCCTCAGGCCGTGGGCGCGCGCGGTGGCGAGCACTGCGTCGAGCTGCTCGAGCGGCCACACCCGCCCGCCCGCCAGGTTGGTGGTCTGCTCCACCGACACCAGGCGCGTGCGCGGCAGGTAGCGGTCGGGCTGGCGGATGGCCGCCTCGACCTGCGCGGCGGTGAAGCGCCCGCCGTCACCGTCGACCTCGGCGAGCATCGCGCCCGAGAGAAACGCCGGCCCGCCCGCCTCGGCCACGATCGGGTGGGAAGTGCGGTCGAGGATCACCTCGTCCCCGCCCGGGCGCACGTGGAGCCGGAAGGCGATGGCGTTGCACATGGTCCCGCTGGGCAGGAACAGCCCGCGCTCGTGGCCGAGCAGGTCGGCCACCCGCTCCTGGAGGAGGGTGACGGTCGGATCCAGGCCACGCTGCTCGTCGCCCACCTCGGCCTCGGCCATGGCCCGGCGCATGCCCTCGGTCGGACGGGTCTGGGTGTCGCTGTAGAGGTTGACCCGCACTAGCCGGTCAGCTCGCGGCGCAGCTCCACCATGCGCACCGCCGCGCGCGCCGCCTCCTCGCCGGTGTGGCGCTTCTCACCGCCGGCGCGAGCGAGGGCCTGCTCCATGCTGTCCACGGTCAGGACGCCGAAGGCGCAGGGGACGCCCGTCTCGGCGCCTACGTTGGCGATCCCGCGCGCGGCCTCGTTGCAGACGAAGTCGTAGTGGTCGGTCTCGCCGCGGATCACCGCGCCCAGGCAGACCACCCCGGCGTAGCGTCCGGACTCGGCGCAGAAGCGCGCGGCCAGCGGCAGCTCGAAGGAGCCGGGCACCTCGTGCAGCTCGTACTCCGCCCCCACCTCGGCGAGGACGCGCGTGGCCCCGTCGACCAGCCGGTCGGCCAGATCCTCGTAGAAGCGCGCGACCGTCAGCGCGTAGAGGTCAGCTCCCGGCACGAGCCCTAGCCATCCGGGTCCGGCAGCTGGTCGCGCATGCGCTCCTCGTGGATCATCTCCTCGTCGAAGGCCAGCCCCTGGTGGTGGAGCAGGTGGCCCATCCGCGCGCGCTTGGCCCGCAGGTAGTCGCGGTTGTGGTCGCCCGGCGGGTGCTCGATCGGCACCTGGTCGGTCACCTCCAGGCCATAGCCCTCCAGGCCCACGATCTTCTTCGGGTTGTTGGTCAGCAGGCGGATCGAGGTCAGGCCCAGGTCCACCAGGATCTGGGCACCGATGCCGTAGTCGCGCAGGTCGGCGGGCAGGCCCAGCTCGATGTTGGCGTCGACGGTGTCCATGCCCTCTTCCTGCAGGCGGTAGGCGCGCAGCTTGTTCAGCAGCCCGATGCCGCGGCCCTCCTGGGCGAGGTAGAGCAGTACCCCCTGGCCCTCGTCCTCTATGCGCGCGAGCGCGTCCTCGAGCTGCTGGCCGCAGTCGCAGCGCAGGGAGTGGAAGACGTCGCCGGTCAGGCACTCGGAGTGAACGCGCACCAGCACGTCTTTGCCCTGGGTGATGTCCCCCTTGACCATCGCGACGTGGTGCTTCTCGTCGACCAGCGAGCGGAAGCCGACCACGTCGAACTCGCCGAAGATGGTCGGCAGGCGGGCCTCCACCACGCGCTCGACCAGCTTGTCCTTCTCGCGCCGGTAGGCGATCAGGTCCGCGACCGTGACCATCTTCAGGCCGTGCTCGGCCGCGTAGCGCTCCAGGTCGGGCACCCGGGCCATCGTGCCGTCCTCGTTGAGGATCTCGCAGATCACCCCGGCCGGGTTCAGGCCGGCCATGCGCGACAGGTCGACGGCGGCCTCGGTGTGGCCCGAGCGCTCCAGCACGCCTCCGTCCTTGGCCTTCAGCGGGAAGATGTGGCCGCGGTGGTTGAGGTCCTCCGGCCGGCTGCGCGGGTCGATCGCCACCTGCACGGTCCGGGCGCGGTCGTCGGCGGAGATGCCCGTGGTGACGCCCTCGCGGGCGTCGATCGAGACCGTGAACGCCGTCTCGAGGTCGGGCTCGTTCTTGGCCGGCATGAGGTCGAGCTCGAGCTCGTCGCAGCGCTCGGGCGTGAGCGCGAGGCAGACCAACCCACGGGCGTGGGTTGCCATGAAGTTGATCGCCTCGGGCGTGGCGAACTGGGCGGCCAGGACCAGGTCGCCCTCGTTCTCGCGCTCCTCGGCGTCGCAGACCACGACCATCTTGCCGGCGCGGATGTCCTCGAGCGCGTCCTCGATCGTGCTGAAGGGCGCCTCGGTCATGGCGTTGGCGCTCCCAGCAGCTTCTCGACGTACTTGGCCACCACGTCCACCTCCAGGTTCACGGACGCCCCCTGCCGCAGCGAATCCAGCGTCGTGCGGTTGATGGTCTCCGGAATGAGCGAGATCGAAAAGGTCTCGCGGTCTACATCGGCGACGGTGAGCGAGACTCCATCGACGGCGATGGACCCCTTCGCCACCACGTAGCGCAGCAGCTCGTCCGGGGGGCGCAGCCGCACGACGCGCGCATTGCCCTCCTCGCCCACCGAGACCACCTCGGCCACGCCGTCCACGTGGCCCTGGACGATGTGGCCGCCCAGGCGGTCGGAGGCGCGCAGCGGCAGCTCGAGGTTCACCCGCTCGCTCCCGTTGAGCGAGGAGCGCCGCAGGGTCTCGGGCATGACGTCGGCGGAAAAGCCCTCGGGCCCCACGTCGGTGGCGGTGAGGCACACGCCGTTCACGGCGACCGAGTCGCCCTCGGCCAGCTCGGCGCCCAGCGGGGTGGCCACGCGCAGGCGGCCGTCCTCCGCCGCCTCGACGATCCCGACGCCCAGGACCAGCCCAGTGAACACGTCACCATTCCCTCAGCCGGGCGGTGATCAGCACGTCCTCGTCGATCACCTCAACGGCGGTGGAGAGGGCGCGGGTGGCTTCGGCGATCTTCCCGGCGCCCTCGCCCTCCACCGCGGTGCGGGCATCGCGGCCGCCGTTCAGCACGGGCGCCACGAAGACACGCGCCTCGTCGAGCTCGCCGGCGTCGAGGAAGGCACCGGCCAGGCGCGGGCCGCCCTCCAGCAGCAGGGACTGCACGCCCCGTGTGGCGAGCTCCTTGAGTGCCCGGCCCACGCGCGCGGCTTCGTTCTGGCCGGTGACCGCGAGCACCTCCGCGCCCGCGGCCCGCAGCTTGTCGACCGCGGTGTGCGAAGCCGCGCGCGAGCAGACCACCAGGACCGGGGCCACGTCGCTACCCGCGCCCTGCATCAGCTTGCCGTCCAGCGGCAGGCGCGCCTCTGAGTCGAAGACCACCCGCAGCGGCTGCTCGCTGGGCGAGGCGCCCGGCAGGCGCGTGGTCAACAGCGGGTCGTCGGCCAGCGCGGTCCCCAGCCCGACCGCCACCGCGTCGCACTCCGCTCGCCAGCGATGGGCGCGAACACGGCTGGCCTCCCCGGAGATCCAGCGCGAGTCACCGGTGCTGGTGGCGACCTTGCCGTCGAGCGTCATCGCGAGCTTGAGGACCACGTGGGGACAGCCGGTGCGCGCTTGCTTTCGGAAGGGCTGGTTGATCAGGCGGGCGGACCGAGCGACGTCGCCGTTGACCGTGGTCACTTCCACGCCCTCGTCGCGCAGCACGCCGAGCCCGCGGCCGCTGACCTTGTCCGTGGGGTCGTCGGAGGCCACCACCACGCGGGCGATGCCGGCCTCGAGGATGGCCTCGGTGCAGGGCGGCGTGCGCCCGGTGTGGGCGCAGGGCTCCAGCGAAACGTACATGGTCGCTCCGGCGGGGTCCTCGGTACACGCGGCGAGCGCCACCCGCTCGGCGTGAGGGGTGCCCGCGGCGGCGTGGAAGCCCTCCCCGATGACCCTCCCGGACTTGACCACGACGGCCCCCACGAGGGGGTTGGGGCCGGTGCGCCCACGGGCCTCGGCGGCCAGGTCGATCGTCCGCTCGAGATGGCGCTGATCACGCTCGTTGGCCGGTGTCGCGGGCATGATTGACTCGCGAGTCAATCTACCAGCGCGAGGGCCCTCCCTCGAAGCCCGGAACCGAGTGTGCGGTGCTCGGCCGACCCGCGCTCGGCCTGCGCTCCTCACTACGCTCCCCCGAGTGCGCAAGGTCGTACTCGGGTGCTTCGTCCTTGCGGCCCTCTCTCTGCTTCTCCCTGCTCGCGGACTCCATTTCGACTCGTGGGCGTGGGTCGTCTGGGGCCGCCAGATCCCCCTGCTCGAGCTCGACACGCTCGGGGGTCCGTCGTGGAAGCCGTTCCCCGTCGTCTTCACCACCGTCTTCGCGCCCTTCTCGAAGATCGACGACGACATCCCGCCGCTGCTGTGGCTCGTCGTGGCCCGCGCGGGCGGCTTCCTCTCGATCGCCATGGCCTACCGGCTGGCCTCGCGCCTCGTGGGAGACGAGCCGTGGCTGAAGGTCACCGCCGGCGTGGTGGCCGCCGCGGTCATGTGCATCACGCCCCGCTGGGGACTCCTCATTGCCCAGGGCTTCACCGAGCCGCTGGCGGCCGGGTTGCTGCTATGGGCCATCGAGCGCCACCTCGACGGCCACCGCGGGCATGCCTTCTTCCTCGGCTTCCTCGTCGCCCTCAACCGGCCCGAGTTCTGGCCCTTTCTCGGCGCCTACGCCGTCTTCATGTGGCTCAAGGAGCCCGAGCACCGCGTGCTCGTCGCCGTCTGCCTCGTGCTGCTGCCCGTAATGTGGATCGTTCCCGAGTGGGTCGGCTCCGGCGATCCGCTCAGCGCGGGCAAGCAGGCGCGCAGCGAGCCGGCATGGAGCCTCTCGCGCCAGGACCACCCCTGGCTGGCGGCCCTGCTGCGCAGCGCGGGGCTAATGCTGCACCCGCTGAAGCTGTGCGCGCTGTTCGGGGTGATCTGGGGAATCCGCACGCGCAACTGGCCTGTCATCGGGATGGGCGGCGCGGTCGCCTTCTGGCTGGTCCTGGTGGCGATCATGACCCAGGGCGGATTCTCGGGGAACCCGCGCTACTTCCTGCTCGCCGTGGGCGTGACCACCGTGCTCGCCGGAATCGGCGTCGCCCGCCTGGTGGCCCTCGGCCACTCCACCCCCGCGCGGCTGGCGATCGCCGCGGTGCTGGTGGCGGTGACCGCGCCCTTCGCCTATCTGCGCGCACCGTTCGCCTGGCGCGAGGTCTCCTTCGCGGTGGGCAACGCGAAGCTCAACCAGGAGCTCGAGGAAGCCGTCGACGAGGCCGGCGGGCCGGGGGTTGCCGAGCGCGGCAAGGTGCACGTCAACCGCGGGTTCATCCCGCACATGGCCTGGGAGATGAAGCTGCCCATCCGCGCGCTCCAGCGTCCCGGCGCGCCGCACCGGATCGTGTTCACCGCCCGCTACCGCCACTCTGGCCGTCCCGTCCCGATCGTGTTCGGCTCGAAGCTGAAGACCCTGGCCCAGGTGGGCCCCTGGCGCGTGCTGGACGTGCGGGGGACGCCGCCCGATGGCTTCTTCGGCAGCGTCGTCGCCCCGCGCTGAGGTTATGAGCCGACTCCGCGCATTCCTCCGCCCCGCCCCGCTGATCCTGCTCGGGATCGTCGTGACCGGCCTGGCGGTGCGGGTGATCAACAACCGCTACGGGCTCCCGTACGTCTTCACACACGACGAGGCCGAGCACTTCACCCACCGCGCGGTCAGCATGTTCCGGGAGGATCTCGACCCCGGCTACTACGAGAACCCCACCACCTACACCTACCTGCTCTTCGCCGCGCTGCGCGTGCACTTCGGACTCCTGAG
Source organism: Thermoleophilaceae bacterium (assembly GCA_035296565.1). GTDB lineage: Bacteria > Actinomycetota > Thermoleophilia > Solirubrobacterales > Thermoleophilaceae > JACCZR01. Next base: position 7,396 of record DATHAQ010000009.1, on the reverse strand, counting down.
CTCGCTGTTCGGGGGGTCGATATTCGAGCTGCCGCGCGGCAACGTGACCAGCCAGTTCGCCACCGATCCGACCAACGTCTGGATCGTCGCGCGGACGTTCACCGCACTGCTGTGCATGGCCGGAGTGGTGGTCCTCTACTTCGTCGGCCGCAAGCTGTTCGGTCGCCGCGAGGGCCTCGTCGCCGCCGCGGTGCTGGCCTTCGCCTTCCTGGCCGTCACCTACTCGAAGCAGGCGGTCACCGACGTCGGCTCCCTGACCGGGGTGGCTCTCGCTCTGCTGTTCGCGGTCAGGGCCCTCGAGGACGGCGGACGGCGCTGGTTTGCTCTGGGAGGCGCAGCGGCAGGGCTGGCGCTTTCGTTCAAGTACACCGCGGGGCTCGTGCTGCTGCCTGTGGGCCTGGCGGCGCTCCTGCGCCTAAAGGCAGAGCCGCTGCGCACGGTGCTCTCGGGCCTGCTGGCGCTGACCTGCGCAGCGGTGACCTTCGCGGTGCTCAACCCATACCTGATCATCCGCTTTGGCGACTTTCGCGAGAGGGTGCAGGGGCAGGCCCAGGTGGCCGGCAACCTGGCCAAGGCCGGCCAGGAGGGAAGCGCGCCCGTCTACTACCTGGACAGCCTCACGTGGGGCCTGGGATGGGCGGTCGCGCTGGCTGCGCTGGCGGGCGTGGTCGTGCTCGTGCGCCGCGACTGGCGCCGCGCCATCCTGCTCGCCGCCTTCCCGGTCGCGCTGTTCACCTACCTGAGCCTTCAGTCGCGCTACTTCGGCCGCTGGCTGCTCCCCGCCTATCCCGCGCTCGCCCTGCTCGCAAGCGTGGCCGTGGTGCAGGCCGGCGCCTGGCTCACCCGCTCCCGACCCCGGCTGGCCCCGCTGGCCGTCGCGGCCGTGACCCTCGTCGTGCTGCTGCAGGGTCTCGTCGCCGACGTGCGCTCCACCGTCGTCCTGGGCCGGGAGGACACCCGCCTGGAGGCCCGCCGCTATCTGGTGGCCCACTACCCGCCACAGCTGCGCATCTCGATCGAGCCGGCGATCCCCGACCGCTTCTTCCACGCGGCCCCCGACGGCCGCCTGCCGCCGTGGCTGCGCCGCTGCCGAGGGACCGGCTATGAGTACCGCAGCCCCGGCGGGAGGCGGGTATGCGAAGCGCAGGAGCCCGGGCAGTTCGCCCGGCCGGCGAACAAGCTCAAGTCCTCGAACTACCACTTCGCGGTTGCCCCGGGAGCGGTCGACGACATGCGCTTTTACGGCTACTGCACCGTGCTGACCATCAGCCTCGTCCGCGACCGGCTGGAGCTGACCGGCTCGCGCAAGCTGCGCGGCTACTACCGGCGCCTGGAGCGCGAGGCCGACCTGGTGAAGACCTGGAGTCCCTACCGCAAGGGCGCCAAGCCGCCACCCTTCGACTTCGACCTCTCCTACAACTACTACCCCGGGGCCTTCGAGCGGCCGGGGCCGGAGATCAAGCTCTATCGCCTGCGCAACTGTCGCCAGGGCGCGGGGCCCTCGGCAGTGCGGGTGCCGAGGACCCCCAATGTGCCCCCTGGTGCGCCTCCCGAAGACGCGTGAGGCGCTTTACCAGCGCGCCTGGCGAGCCAAGCTGAGGGCCCGCTCGACCCAGAAAGTGCCGGCGCTGGGGCCGCCGCGCATCGAGTAGCGGGGGTTCCAGTTGCTGCAGCGGCCGGCCGAGGCCCCGGGGCGGCTCATCCACAGGTAGCCATCAAGCTGCGGGTCGTCGACGGCCTGCGGCGGAGTGCCCAGCGCCGAGCGCTTGGGGTTGCACCACACGTTGACCGTCTTCCAGAGGTTCTTGGAGCGGCTGATCCAGCGCCGGTACCAGAGCCGGCCCCGTTCTCGTCGGTGTTGACCACGAAGTGCTTGCCGCCGACCATGCGTGAGACCTGGCGCCCGTAGCGCACGTTGTTCGCGTTGGTGTCGAAGTGCGTGATGTTCAGCGAGAAGCCCCTCACCCGGTGGACACCGGCGGAGCGCAGGTAGCGCGCCACCTCACGGGCCGGGCGCCAGTCCGAGGCGCCGCCCTCGATGTACGTGGTGACGTTGGGCTTGCGGGCCAGCAGCTGGGTCGCGTAGTTGATGTTGCGCAGCCGCGACGCCCGCCGCGACCGGTGCAGGCACTTCAGCGTGCCCAGCCCGTCGGGCTCGAGGGCGACGATCACGCGGTGGTTGCCCAAGCCCTGCACGAAGCGGCTCATCCAGCGGCGATAGCGCGCGTCCAGCCGCCGGCCGCCCGCGGTGTAGCCCTTGCTGCACTTCTCGCCGTGGTGGGCGAGCACGGTGATACCCGGGACCGTGCCCGGGGCGCGCTCGGCGGCGCGCTGCAGGAAGACGCGGGTATTGCGCTCCGGGTTGCCGTCGCTCTTGCCGATCCAGCGGAAGATCGGCTGGCTGGCGATCTTGTTCATCAGCGCCGCCCGGCCGGTCTCGGCCGAGTGCACGAAGCGGTTGTGCCACCTGGCGGCGGGCTGCTCGACGCGGTCGACGTAGAAGTTCAGGCCGAGCAGCGGGTTGGGGTCGCTCGGCGAGACACCTTGGGGATTGGCCGCCGCCTGTGGGGGCGCAGCGGGCGTGGAGGGAAGCTGCGGCAGCTCGGCCTGCGCCGTGGCTGAGGGGCTCACGACCAAGGCGATCAGCAGGGTGACTAGAACGGGAAAGCGCATGGGCAGGAGGGGGTCGGGGACTGGTCTGCTTGTCCCCCATCGGGCCCGGCCGCGCGGACTCTGAGCCGTCCGCCCTTGGCCTGGACGCTTGGGCTATTAGCTGGAGGGCGTCTCGCGCTAGCGGCGAGCGACCGAGGACGCCGCCACCCGGCGCCCCGCAGCCGTCAGCTGGAGAGCGGCCCGACTCGACCGGCGCCTCTAGGCGCGCGCGGATCACGCCTCCCTTCTGAAAAATCCCTCAGGCGACTGACGAATTCGCCGCAGGGGTACGCCGTGTCGCGGCCAGCCGCGACGAGAGCTTCGCCATCAGCGCGTGGGCGGCGCGGTTGTCCCCACGCGTCGTGGCCGTGAAGCGTTCGATCCCTGCCCAGCGGCCTGGCGTGGCAAGGACGCAGGGAGCGGTGGCCTGCCTGGCGGGCGAGCGACCGAGGACGCCGCCGCGCGACACCGCAGCCGTCAGCTGGAGAGCGGCTCTTTCTGGGCCTTTGTCTCCGGGGCCTCGATGTAGGGCTGCTTCTCGTCCTGGGTCTCTTCCTCGTGGTACGCCGACTCGGCGTTCACGGCCCAGAGGTCGTGCTCGGTGCCCTTGACCAGGTTGTCCACCGCGCGCATGGAGGTGAGCATCGAGTGGTCGGAGTTGTTGTAGCGGTGCAGCCCGTTGCGCCCGACCTGCTGGAAGTTGTCCAGCCCGTCCACGAAGGACCGGATGGTCGCGATGCGCTCGGAGTAGTCCATGTCGTACATGGGATAGGCCTTGGGTACCCGCGTGGCGAAGCCGAACTGCAGCTTGTCGCGGGAGGAGAGGCCGAGCTTCTCGAGCTCCTTCATGCCGAGCTCGACAAGCTTCTGATCCTCCATCTCCCACAGGTGGTCGCCCGCGAAGCAGAAGTACTCCAGGCCCACGCAGGCCTTGGTGTCGTCGGGCACCATCCAGGGGCTCCAGGAGCGGAAGTTCTGGATGCGGCCCACCTCGACGTCGGGCTCGTGGATGTAGATCCAGTTGTCCGGGAACAGGTCCTCCCCGTCGAGCACCAGCGACACGGTGAGGAAGTCGCGGTAGCGCAGGCCCTTGGCTGCGGCGATTACCTCGTTCTTGGGGCGTGGCTCGGCCATCCCGACCGTGTTGCGCAGCGGCAGCGAGGAGATCACGTGCGCGGCCTCGTAGACCTCATCCTTGGTGTGCACGCGCACGACGCGCGCGCCCTCGATCTCCAGCTTGGTGACCGGCGTGTTCATGAGGATCTTGCCGCCGAGGTTCTGGATGTCGTCGGTCATCGTCTCCCACATCTGGCCCGGGCCGTAGCGCGGGTAGTGGAACTTGCCGATGAGCGTCTTGATCTCGTCGCCCTTGTTGCCGAAGAAGGCGGCCTTTGCGGCGCTGAAGAAGGAGAGGCCCTTGATGCGCTGGGCCGCCCAGTCGGCGCGGATCTCAGACACCGGCACGCCCCAGACCTTCTCGGTGTAGGAGCGGAAGAAGTTGTCGAACAGCCGCTTGCCGAAGCGGTTGACGACCCACTGCTCGAAGGTGTCCTCGCGGCCCTTCGGGCGGATCTTCGCCCAGGCGTAGGAGAGCATGCAGCGCGTGAGCTCGATCGGGCCGAGCTTCTTGATCACGTCGGGCCCCCGCAGCGGGTAATCGAGGAAGCGCTGGCGCCAGTAGATGCGCGACATGCGCGGGCGCTCGAGGAACTCCTCGCGCATGATCTCGTGCCAGAGGTCGTCCACCTCTTGGACCTTGGTGAAGAAGCGGTGGCCGCCGAGGTCGAAGCGGTACTTGCCGCCCGGGCCGTCGCGGACCTCGGTCTTGGCGATACCGCCGACCTGATCCTCGGCCTCGAAGATGATCACCGGGAGCCCCTGCTTGGCCAGCAGGTAGCCGGCCGTGAGGCCGGCGGGGCCGCCGCCGATGATGAGGGTGGGCTTGTCGCTGATCTCAGGATGCGCCAGCTCCGCGGGCGGAGCCACGTGCTCCGCGGGGGAATGGTTGTTGCCGTCTGCCATTTCGTCCTCAGCTTGTCTTCTCGTAGAGCACTCCGCGTACACCTATGCGGGTGGCCCGCCGGTAGAACTCGGGGGCCGGTTGCAGTTGACGGAAGCGCGAGTCGGAACCCATGTCCAAGCCCCACTGGGCCGAACGCCGCCGTACGAGCTGCGTCCACGGTGCGTCCCAGTCGTTCTGCTGCGTCGTGACCGGGTGCACGAAGAACACCTTCGCGCCGCGCGGGAGCCTAGCAAGCAGCGGATCGAGGTTCCGTCCGGGCTTCGCCGCCACGAGGCGGTCCTGGGCGTCGGTCCAGTCCATGATGGCGGGGTTCTTGACCGGCCCGAGCGGAGTGGCGTACTTCAGCCCGTTGACTGGCAGGTGGTAGTCGATCAGCGGCGTCTGCTCCGGCTGCATGACCACCACGAGGTCGCCCGAGCGCAGCTCGGGCGTGGCGGTCTTGCCCAGGTCCGCCGCGTTGGACTTGTTCTTGAGCTCGTAGCTCTTGGGGATCGCCCAGATCCCGAGGATGATCACCAGTGCGACCAGCCCCAGGTTGCCGGCGCGGGCCAGGCCCACCGAGGCCAGCAGCAGAAGGAAGCCCAGCGTTGCCCCCAGGTAGCGCGTGGTCCACGCCGGCGAGACCTGGGAGACCAGCCATGCGACCGCCAGCGTGGCCACGAACCCGATGGCGATGGTCACCACCGCCTGGCGCTCCCTGCTGAGCTTCTCGCGCGTGACGAGTGCCAAACCCGAGCCGGCGGCCAGTACCAGCGCCACGGTGGCCGAGCCGCCTCCCAGCAGAGACTTGGCGATCTGCACTGGCGCGCCGAACTTGGGCGGGTCGAGCCAGGGGGCGCCGGTGTGCCGGACCTGGTGTACGAGCGTCGGGATCCACGGCAGGTAGAGCAGGCCGGCCGCGCCGAAGCCGATGGCGGCGTCGCGCAGCAGGGCGCGCCGGTCGTCACTGGTGCGCCACAGGAACGCCAGCGCGACCACCAGGCCGGCGCCCACGAACATGCCCCAGTTGTGCGTGTAGAGCAGCGCGGCCATCGAGAGGGCGAGCGCGGGCAGGTACTGGCGGCGGCGGAAGACGAATACGTTCACGAATGCCGCGGTGACCAGCAGGCTCAGCAGCACCATCAGCGAGTACATGCGCGTCTCCTGCGCATACGTCGTGACGAACGGGTTGAGCGCGGCCAGCGCAGCGCCGATCAGGCCGGCGCGGCGCCCGAAGATCGTCCAGCCCGCCCACAACATCGCCGGGACGAGCAGGAGCGAGATGAGGACCGAGAGGCCCTGGGTCTCCCCCGGCCCGCTGCCGATGGCGCTCGTCCAGAGGTGCAGCAGCATGTAGTACAGCGGCGGTGAGCCGTCCAGCTGAAGCGTTCCCGGGATGTCGAAGAAGGGCTGGGACGAGATGCCGATCGAGAGCCCCTCATCCATCCACAGCGACTCCCCGAGGCTGAGCGTGCGCAGGACGAGCGAGACCGCGACGAGCCCGAGCACGAGCAGCCAGACCCACCAGTTGCCCTGGGGAAGGGAGGCTTGGATGCGAGGCAGGCCTCGCGGCCGGCGGGACGCGACGGAGGCCACCCGGAAACCTTAGCCAGCCGACACCCGGCCACCGGCGGGTGCACGAGGCGCGTCAGCGCCGGCGGCGGGGCAGTCGCGGCTGCCGATCGGGGGCACGGTCAGGACCCGCCAGTTCTCCACGCGGGCGATCTGGCGATAGCGGCGCCGGGGGTCTGTGAGCATGATGACCAGCGGGCCCCTGGGAAGGGTGCGGGTGCGGAAGGCGGCGCCTGGCGGTGGCGTGCCCTCGAGCGAACGCACGTCGGAGCCGTGCACGCCCAGCTCGTAGGCGACCATCTGGGTCTGATACGGGCCGCTGTAGAGCCCGCCGCAAGCCTTCAGGCGCTCCTTGCCGCCCGCGGCAGCGATCACCCGCTCGAGGTTGGGCCACAGCGAGCTCTCGTAGCGCATCGAGCGCTGCAGCTTGCGGACGAAGCTAGTCCCCGTGTCCGCCTCCAACCGCACGCCGGCCGCGAGGATGACGGCGAAGGCCAGCGCGACCGCGACGGGCCTGCCCCAGTCGCGACCGGTCAGGCGCTCGGCCAGCGTGCCCGCTCCCTGCAGGGTGAAGGCAACGCCCACCCCGGCGAGGATCGTGAAGGCCGCCGACGAGACGATCAGGTAGCGCTGGTTGCCCGCGTAGCCGGCCTCGGTCATCACCGCCACCAGCGCGAACCAGGCGCAGCCACCGCCAAACAGCGCCAGGACGGGGCCGTGGCGACGATGCCGCAGGTAGCTGTAGAGCGCCCAGGCCACCGCCAGCGCGGCGCCGACCTTCACCGGCATGACGAGCGTGTCGGCGAAGCGCTCGAGCAGCTCCAGCGAGGGGCTGTCGGCGAATGCGGCGCTGCCGCGATTGGGGTTGGTGGCGCGGGTGGCGGCCCGCAGCGCCTGGCCCGAGCCCCACAGCTCCGGGCCGAACCAGAGCAGGGGCACCAGCAGGCCGAGGAGCAGCGTGCGCAGCCGCAGGGCAGGCTCGCGGAGGAGCAGGAAGAGCCCGTAGAGGCCGAGGAAGGGCCAGACCTCGGGCCGCAACAGCGCTGCGGCCAGGCCGAAGTACAGGGCGTGGTCGCGGCGCCCGTCGAGGTGCCGCTCGAAGGCAAGCAGGACCAGGGCCACCATCAGCGCCTCGGAGTTGCCCATCAGGGCGTCGCGTACGAAGTTGAG
>DATHAQ010000008.1:0-38300 GCA_035296565.1 Thermoleophilaceae bacterium | reverse complement strand
AGATCGAGAGGCAGCTGGACCGCACGGTGCTGGCGTTCATAGACCAGAGCAGTACCGACCGCGACACGGTGGGGTACATGTACCTGCTGGTTCCAGCGCCTTCGGCAGCGTAGGGCGAGCCTTGGCGGGTCACGAACGTATTCTCTGGGGGCGCTTCGGCTACCGACCCGTCCGAACGCGGAGCATCATCCATAACTCGCAGACCGCCGTGGTCTTTGCCTGCGCCGACATCCGAGCAGTCGACGCCGAGTTCAAAACTCGACGTTGAGGCGTAGTGGCGTTCTAGTGGCGTCAGGGGGGCGCGCTTGGTTGGCCCGGCGAAACCCTGAAAGGCGTCGCTTTGCAGGAAGAACGTTTAGCGCGAGCGACCGGACTCGAACCGGCGACCTCCGGCGTGACAGGCCGGCGCTCTAACCAACTGAGCTACGCCCGCTGGGGGCCAGCGAGGATAGCGTCCGGATGGTCCCGGGCCGGGAGACCGCGTCCGGGCTCTGAGAAACCCCTCAGCCGCCTGAGGAATTCTCCGCTGGGGTGGCTGGTGTTCCGCCCCGCGAAAACGCGCGGGCCGGCTAGCGGACGCGCAGCTCCTGTGTCATCGCCGCGGGGTGCAGCGAACAGAAGATCTTGTAAGTGCCCTTAACGCGCGGCCGGTAGCTGAACGACCCCGAGCGCCTCCACGGCGACGAGAAGCCGCGCGGGCCCTGCGTCACGGTGACCGAGTGGAGCTCGCGGGTCTGGAAGCGCCACCTGATCCGCTGGCCGGCCCGCAGGGTGACCCGGTTGGGCTCGAAGAAGAGGCCCCCGATGAAGACGGAGTTCCCGCCAAGTCGCCGCCACGGACCGGTGGGGCGCTTGACCAGCGGCACGCGGTAGCGGGGCGGCAAGGCGCGGAAGCGCCGCGGCCTGTTCATGTTGCGCACGTCGCGCGGCATGCGGGGGCAGCCCTTCACGGACGGGTCGCGGACGAAGAACCCGCCCATGATGTTCATCACGCGGGTGTGAAGGTTGTGGTTGTCGTATCCCGCCGTGAGTCGTACGCGGTCGCCGGCCGCGACCGGAATGCCGGTGGGCGTCTGCTTGGCGCCGACGCGCACCGGTGACGCCTCGTGGAGACGTGGCTTGACTCTGTAGAACTGATGGTTCGGGAGCCCGTAGTAGGCCTTCGAGTCGACGAGGTCCCGCCGGCAGGTGCGGTTGCGCAACCTCACGTAGCGGCCCCCGCCATGCAGGTGGCCGGCAGCGCTGATGATCCGGCCGGAGTAGCCCTGCGGCCAGCGGAAGTTGCGCGAGTTGCGATGGATGGACCCGCGTCGCCGGCCGCCGGGAACGTCGTAGACCGGGTCGATCGCGCAGCGCTTGGCGTCCAGGAACAGCGGGTCAACCTCGCGCTTGGGCGGCTCGTCGGTCCAGGTGACGCGGGTCCGCACGTAGACCCGGCGCGGGCTCCCGCGGTGGTTCATCAGCATGTGCGCCAGGTACCAGGTCGGCGACCTGCCGTCCTCGGTCCGGTTGGGCAGCCCGTAGCCGGGGGGGAGGCGGAAGCGCTGGTGCTCCTCGCCGCGCCCGTAGAAGCGCCCGCCGCACGACAGCGGCGCGCGGAGGTGGGTCAGCGACCCGAAGACGAGGTGGTGCACCATTACGTCCTGGATGGGCAGCTCGTGCGCGGTGGCCGACCGCTCGCCCACGACGTCGCTGTCCATAGCGGTGATCCATCCACCTTTGCCACCCGGTGCATGGCGCCCGTCCGGGAGGAGGAGCTGGTACTGCTGCTCGGCTTCGTAGGGCTCCGTGTCGATAGGCGCGGAGAAGTAGGCCTCGCGGTGAACCGCCCCTGCCGCCACCGCCGGAGCGGCCAGTCCGACCGCCAAGACCGCCAGCGAGAGGCGGATCAGGCGATGCGGCACGAAAGGAAGCCTAGTGGGGAACCAGCTCGCCCGCTAGTCGGAACCGCGCGGCTCCTGTGGCGGGCGCACGCCGCCGGGCAGCCGGTCCGCCAGCTTGCCCATGCGCTCGACGACCCCCTCCAGAGGCTCGGCGAGGCCGACAGCGCGCTGGAGGGTCGGCAGCGCGGCGGCCACCTCGCGGCCGCTCGCGGCCACCTCCTTGGCCTGCTCGGCGACCTCCTCGGACTGTTCCAGCCCGCGCTCGGCCAGGGCGATGAAGCGCTCGCCCAGTTCCACCACCTGCTCGCCGCGGGCGTCGATGCGCTCGCCCAGCTCGGTCACGTGCTCGCCGCCCTCGACCACCCGCTCGCCCAGCCCTGCGATCCGCTTGCCCTGCCTCTCGATGCGCTCTCCGAGGTCCGCGACGCGCGCGCCCTGGGTCTCGATTGCGTCGCCGAGCGCCATCACGTTCTCCAGCCGCTGGTCGATCAGCTCGGCCCGTTCCTCCAGCCGGTCCAGGCGCACGGGCAGCTCCCGCGCCACGGAGGCGAGCGTGCTCAGGTCGTCGAGGGCGCGGGTGACCGCCTTCGCGGGGAGGGTTATGGGCAGGGAGAGGATGTTCACTCGGCGAGGCGGCGCGAAGGAGACGAGCTCCGACGTCTGCCGGCCCACAACCATGGCACGTCGTGTCGGCGAGCCGTTGCGGTCTGATCGCGAACCCTACCCGGCGGCTACGATCGCTCGGGATGAGGCTCTTCGGTGCCCGCGCGCTGGTCACCGGCGCCTCCGGCGGCCTGGGCGGGGCGATTGCGCGCGAGCTGGACGCGCGCGGGGCCCACCTGGTCCTGAGCGCCAGGCGCGAGGACGCCCTGGAGCGGCTGGGCGCCCAGCTCGGCCGCCGGCCCGACCTCGTCCCGGCCGATCTGGCCGAGCCGGGCGCCGCGACCGCGCTGGCCGAGCGCGCCGGGCGGCTGGACGTGCTGGTCGCCAACGCGGCCCTGCCGGGCAGCGGGCCCCTGGACGGCTTCAGCGCGGAGGAGATCGGGCGGGCCATCGCCGTCAACCTGGCCGTGCCCGCCCAGCTCGCACGCGAGCTGCTCCCCGCGATGCTCGAGCGGGGAATGGGGCACTTGGTCTTCATCGGGTCCCTGAACGGTCGCGTGGCCACCGCCGGCTCATCGCTCTACTCGGCCACCAAATTCGGGCTGCGTGGGCTGGCGGCGGGTCTGCGGGAGGATCTGCACGGCACCGGAGTAGGGGTGAGCCTGGTTTCGCCCAGCTTCGTCTCGGGTGCGGGGATGTACGCCGACACGGGCGTGCAGCTGCCCCGTGGGGTGGGCACGGTGACCCCGGAGGAGGTCGCCTTCGGCGTGGTTGCTGCAGTGTTGGACGAGAAGGCCGAGGTCAACGTGGCGCCGCTGGCCCTGCGCATGGGTGCGCGGGCGGCCGAGCTTGCCCCCCGGCCCACAGCGGCGCTCCAGCGCAGGCTCGGCTCACGCGAGATCGCCGAGCGCATGGCCCGTGCGCAGAAGGACAAGCGCTAGTCAGTCCCGGGGCGGCTGGAACTCGGCCGTAGGCGGGCCGAGCTTCTGGCGCTGGGCCGAGAGGTCCGGGTCGAGCCGGTCCTCCTCGAGGTCCAGCGCCACGCGCACGATGCGCCCCTGCTCGCGCTTGTGGGCCGCGGCGTAGCCCTCGCCCGGGGAGGCGCGCAGCTGGCGGCCGACGTAGTTGTAGGAGAGATCACCCGGAAGGATCTCGGCCATCCTGCGGCGCATGAAGGCACGCGCGCCCATGTTGCGCGGCTCCTCCTGCACCCACACCACGCGCTCGAGGTTGGGGAAGGTCTGCATCAGCTCGCCGAGGTCGCCCTCCGGGAACGGGTACAGCAGCTCCACGCGCCCGACGGCGATGTGCTCTGCGGCGTCACGCTCCTCGTGGCCGTCGATGTCGTAGAAGACCTTCCCCGAGCAGAGCACCAGCTTGGTGACTTTCGCCGGGTCGCGGCCCGGGTCGCCGATCACCCGCTGGAAGGCGCCGTCGGCTAGCTCCTCGAGACGCGAGGTGGCGGCGGGCAACCGCAGCAGGCTCTTGGGCGTCATCACCACGAGCGGGCGGGCCTTGCCCACCAGCGCCTGGCGGCGCAGCAGGTGGAAGTACTGAGCAGGGGTGGTCGGGTTGGCCACGCGTATGTTGCCCTCGGCCGCCAGCTGCAGGAAGCGCTCGAGGCGCGCGCTGGAGTGCTCGGGGCCCGAGCCCTCGTAGCCGTGCGGCAGCAGGAGCGTCAGCCGCGACGTCTGTCCCCACTTGCTCAGGCCGGAGACCAGGAACTGGTCGATGATCACCTGGGCGCCGTTGACGAAGTCTCCGAACTGGGCCTCCCAGAGCACCAGCGCGTCGGGGGCCTGCACCGAATAGCCGTACTCGAAGCCGAGGCAGGCCTGCTCGGACAGCGGCGAGTTGTAGAGCTCGAACGGGGCGTGGGCGTCGCGCAGGTTCTGGATCGGCGCGTAGCTCTCACCCGTATTGGCGTCGTGCAGTACCTGGTGGCGCTGGGAGAAGGTGCCGCGCTCGGTGTCCTGGCCGGTCAGCCGGATGGGCACGCCGAGCGCGAGGAGCGACGCGTAGGAGAGCGCCTCGGCCTGCGCCCAATCGACGCCGCCCTCCTCGCCGAGCGTCTTGCGGCGCTTCTCGAGCTGGGGGGCGAGCTTGCGGTGCACGGTGAAGCCGGGGGGCACGCGCAGCAATTGCTCGTTGAGCGAGCGCAGCGTGTCGGCGGGCACGGTCGTACGCGGCTCGCGGCTCATCGTGCGGTCCAGCTCGTGCTCGCCGGTCTGGTGGCGGGCGTCGCCGCCCATCGACTCCTTGAGCTCGGCGTGCGCGTCGGACAGCTTGGTGGTCGCGTCGTCGAGCATCGCGCGTGCCTCGTCGGCGGTCACGACGCCCTCCGCCACCAGCTCCTCGGCGTAGACCTTGCGCACCGGCGGGTGGGCTTTGATCGCCGCGTACATCTCGGGCTGGGTATAGGCCGGCTCGTCGGTCTCGTTGTGGCCGTAGCGGCGGTAGCCGATCAGGTCGATCACCGCGTCGCGGCCGAACTCGCGGCGGAATGCCATCGCCAGCCGCATTGCGGCGATGCAGGCCTCCACGTCGTCGGCGTTCACGTGGATGATCGGGATGTCGAACCCCTTCGCCAGGTCCGACGCGTAGCGGGTGGAGCGGGCGTCGCTGGGATCGGTGGTGAAGCCGAGCTGGTTGTTGGTGATGATGTGCACCGTGCCGCCGGTGGTGTAGCCCGGCAGCGCCTGCAGGTTGAGCGTCTCGGACACGACGCCCTGGCCGGGGAAGGCCGCGTCGCCGTGCATGAGCACCGGGAGCACCACGCTGGGGTCGTGGTTGGGCTCGCGGCCCTTGCGCGAGGTCTGGTCGGCCCGGGCCCGGCCCTCGATGACCGGGTCGATGAACTCCAGGTGGCTGGGGTTGTGCGACAGGGTGACCGTCACGCCTCGTCCGCCCTGCGTCCGGAAGGTCCCCTCGGCGCCGTAGTGGTACTTGACGTCGCCGGTTCCGCCCTCGGGCTGCTGGGTGTCGGCCTCCAGGCGCTGCTCGCCCTCGAACTCGGCCAGGACGCGCGCGTAGGGCAGGCCGACCGTGTGCGCCTGCACGTTCAGCCGGCCGCGGTGCGCCATGCCCAGCACGACGTCACGCGCCCCGTCCGCGGTGCCGATCTCGATCGCCTCGTCGAGCATGGGCAGCAGCGCGTCCAGACCCTCGATCGAGAACTGCTTTTTGCCCAGGAAGGCCTTGTGGAGATAGGTCTCCAGCGCCTCGACCTCCGACAGCCGGCGCAGCAGCCGCTTCTTGTGCTCGGCGTCGAGCGGCTTGCGGTGCTCGCCGGACTCGATCTGCTGGCGCAGCCACACGCGTCGGTTGTGGCCGGCGATGTGCTCGACCTCGTAGGCGATCGTCCCGCAGTAGGTGTCGCGCAGGTGGGGAAGGGCCTCGGTGAAGTTCTCGCCCGGCACCGCGACGCGCAGGACCGAGGCGGGGATGGCATCCATCTGCTCGGGAGTCAGGCTGACCGACTCGGGGTCGAGCGCCGGGTCACCGCGCGGGATCGAGCCCAGCGGGTCCAGCCTCGCTGCCAGGTGCCCGTGGGTGCGGTGGGCCTTGACCACCGATGTCGCCGCCTGCACGGCCTGCAACAGGGCCTCGCTGGGAACGGCACTGGCGGGCGCGCTGGGCACCGGCTCGGCCGCGGTCGCGGGGGCCGGCGCCTCGTCGGGGGCCTCGAGTGAGACGCCGAGGCTCTCGACCAAGCCGTCGTAGAAGCCGTCCTCGCCCTGGAGCAGCTGGTCGACGCGCCGCAGGAACGAGCCCGACTCCGCGCCTTGGATGACCCGGTGGTCGTAGGTCGAGGTCATCGTCATGACCTTGTCCACCCCGAGCTCGTTCAGGCGCGCGGAGTCCACCTTGGCCAGTCCGGGCGGATAGCCGATCGAGCCGGTGGCGACGATCGTGCCCTGTCCGGGCATCAGCCGCGGCACCGAGGCCACCGTCCCCAGGCCGCCGGGGTTGGTCAGGGTGAGGCTCGCGCCCTGGTAGGCGCTCGGATCCAACGTGTTGTCGCGCGCGCCGGCGACCAGCTCGTCGTAGCGCGCGGCGAAGTCGGGGAAGGACAGCGCGCCGGCGTCGTGCAGGACGGGCACCACCAGCGAACGCGTGCCGTCCTTGCGCTCGACGTCGACGGCCAGGCCCAGCGACACGCCGCTCGGGGTGACCCGCTGCGGCTTGCCGTCCTGCTCGGCGTACGAGTGGCCCATCACCGGCCAGTCCTCGGCGGCCTTGACGATCGCCCAGGCGATCAGGTGGGTGAATGAGAGCTTGCGGCCGGCGTTCTTGAGCGCCTTGCGGCGGGCGTCGAGCGTGGTCACCGGCACGGTGCGGAAGCTCGTGGCCGTGGGAATCGAGCGGCTTTCGTTCATGAAGCGCACGAGCGTCGCCGCCGGGCCGCGGATGGGCTTCGTCTCGCCCCCGGCAGGAGCGGCGGGCGCCGCCGCGGCGCCGTTGCCCTCGATCGCGTTCTGCACGTCGTCCTTGGTCACGCGCCCGCGCGGGCCGGTGCCTCGCAGCGCGCTCAGATCCAAACCGTGCGCGCCGGCCATGCGCGCGGCGACCGGGGTCGCATTAACGTCACCGTTGCCCTGCGTCGTCCGAACCTCGCCGTCGGGCTTGGCCTCGGTCACCTCGGCCGCCGGCTGCACCGGTCCGGTGCCCGCGGCGGCCCCGTCCGTGCCGGGCTCGATCCGGCAGAGGACGGCGCCCACGTCCACCGACGAGTCCGGCTCCACCAGCAGCTCGGCGATCGTGCCGGCGACCGGGGAAGGCACCTCAGCGTCCACCTTGTCGGTGGAGACCTCGACGAGCGGATCGTCCACGGCGACGACGTCGCCGACCGCGACGCGCCACTCGAGCACGGTTCCCTCGGCGACCGAGTCGCCCATCTCCGGGAAGGCGACGTCGACGACCTCGCCCGAGCCCGTGCTCTCCTCAGGGGAGTCGCCGGCCGGGACCGGCGATTCGGGCGCCTCACCTGCCTCGATCTCGCCGAGCACGGCGCCCACCGCGACGGTCTGGTCGGGCTCGACGGCGATGCGCATGAGCGTTCCCGCCGCGGGGGACGGGATCTCGGTGTCGACCTTGTCCGTCGAGACGTCGAGCAGAGGCTCGTCGAGCTCCACCCGGTCGCCGACCTGCTTGCGCCACTCGAGGACCGTCCCTTCGGTCACCGACTCGCCCATCTGGGGCATCGTGATCTGGACCGTCGGGGTACGAGTCGCCATCGGCTACTGGACTCTAGCCCCTCGTCGACGCGGGCTGACAAGCTTCTCCCATGGCCAGCGAGGCGCCACCCCGCCGGCGCAAGTTCTGGGGCTGGGGCTATGAGGACCAGCAGCCGCCGCAGGCCGAAGTGCAGGCCGCGGCGGCGGGCATCGCCGCCCATCTCGGCTTCGGATCGGCCGACGTGGAGAGCCCCGCGCGGGTCGAAGACCTCGAACTCTCGGCGCCCCGGCTGGCGCCGCCGGCGGGACTGGAGGAGATCTGCTCCGACGATCCCCACGCGCGCGCCTCGCATGCGCTCGGGAAGGCCTACCGGGACGTGGTGCGGGCCTTTCGCGGCCGGATCGACCGTCCGCCCGACGTCGTGGCCACGCCCCGCGACGAGCGCGAGCTGGAGCAGCTGCTCGACTGGTGTGAGTCCGCCGGCGCAGCGGCGATCCCCTACGGCGGGGGGACCAGCGTGGTGGGCGGCGTCGAGCCCCGCTTCGAGCGGCCCGCGGTGTGCATCGACCTCGGCGGCCTGGCAGGAGTGCGCGAGGTCGACCCGCTGTCGCTCGCCGCACGCATCGCAGCGGGCACGACCGGCCCGGCTCTCGAGGAGGAGCTGCGCCCGCACGGGCTCACGCTGCGCCACTACCCGCAGTCGTTCGAGCTCTCGACGCTCGGCGGCTGGATCGCCACCCGCGCCGGCGGCCACTTCGCCACCGGACCGACCCACATCGACGACCTCGTGGAGTCGGTGCGCGCCCTCACCCCGCGCGGCGAGTGGGAGAGCCGCCGGCTGCCGGGGTCCGGCGCCGGCCCCAGCCCCGACCGCCTGCTGATCGGCTCCGAGGGGATCCTGGGCGTGATCACCGAGGCCTGGGTGAGGGTCCGGGCGCGTCCGCGCTTCAAGGCCTCGGCCTCGCTCGGATTTTCCGCATTCACCGAGGGCGCGGCGGCCGTGCGCGCCCTCGCCCAGTCCGGCCTGGACCCCTCCAACTGCCGCCTGCTCGATCCCGGCGAGGCGGGTCTGACCGGCGCGGGCGACGGCGAGCGAGCCGTGCTCGTGCTGGGCTTCGAGTCAGCCGACCGGCCGCTGGGCACCTGGCTCGAGCAGGGGCTCGAGCTGTGCCGAGGTCACGGGGGCGAGCCGCTGGGCGAGCCCCGGCTGAGCGGTCCGGGCGAGGACGCCGGCGGCCGGGAGGGCTCCGCCGGGGCCTGGCGCAGCGCCTTCCTGCAGGCGCCCTACCTGCGCGACACCATGGTCGCGGCCGGGGTGCTGTCGGAAACCTTCGAGACGGCGATCACCTGGGACCGCTTCGACGCCTTCGTGGCGGAGGCGCGTGAGCGCGCCGAGCGGGCCGTGGAGGAGGAGTGCGGCGAGGGGCGGGTCACCTGCCGCATCACGCACGCCTACCCGGATGGCGCCGCGCCCTACTTCACCGTGTTGGCGCCGGCCCGCCGGGGCAGCGAGGTCGAGCAATGGGACGCCGTCAAGGCGGCGGTGACCGAGACGCTGATCGCCGCCGGCGGCACCGTGACCCACCACCACGCCGTGGGTCGCGACCACCGCCCCGGGGGCTACGACCACCAGCGGCCGGGCGTGTTCGCCGAGGCGCTGCGCGCGGCCAAGCGGGCCGTCGACCCTCAGGCCATCCTGAACCCCGGTGTCCTGATCGACCCTTGAGCCGCCGTCGCGAGCTGGCCCGCGCGGACCGCGTGCTGCCTGGCCTCTGGCGCCTGCGGCTCCCCCTGCCCTGGCCCCCCGTGCCCCACGTGAACGCCTTCGCCGTCGCCGCTGGGAGCGGGGTGGTGCTGGTGGACTGCGGCCTGTCGGAGCCCGGCTCCTTAAACGGCCTGCGCCAGGCACTGGGCCAGGCCGGCCTCGGTTTGGAGCACGTGCGCTTGCTGGTGTGCACGCACGCGCACGCCGACCACTACGGCCAGGCCGCGGCGATCGTGGAGGAGACCGGCTGCGAGCTGTGGATGCACCCGAACCACGGCCACACCACGCAGGCCGCCGAGGACCCCGACAGGACGCTGCGCTGGCGGCTGGAGGTGGCCCGCCACAGCGGCACGCCGCTTGGCGACCTTGAGGCCTACGAGGACGCCCGGCGCAACCGCGACTCGGGGCTGTCGGGGATCGCCCTACCCGACCGCGAGCTGCTGGACGGCGTGGAGGTGGAGACCGACCTGGGCACTTGGCGTGCCTACGAGGCGCCGGGCCACGCTCCCTCCCACGTCGTGCTCCATCAGGCCGAGCGCGAACTGCTGCTGTCCGGCGATCACCTCCTCGGGCGCGTCTCGCTCTACTTCGACCACGGCTACACGCCCGACCCCGCGGGCGAGTTCCTCGCGAGCCTCGACGTGGTGGAGGGCCTGGACATCCGGCTCGTGCTGGCCGGCCACGGCCGCCCGGTCCGCGACGCCCCGGGCCTGGTCGCGGCCAACCGGCGAACGGTCGCCGCTCGCCTCGACGGGATCCGCGGGGCGCTGGCCGAGGGGCCGCGGACGGCCTACGACCTGGTCGACGCCGTGCTGGTCGCCGCCGACATGCCGGCGGAGATCCCCGCCTTCGCGCGCGTCAGCTGGATCTTCCCCGAGACCCTCTGCTACCTCGACCACCTGGAGAAGCTCGGGGAGGTCGCCCGCGAAAGAAACGGCGACCGCGAGCTCTGGCGGCTGCCCTAGCGCCGGAGCCTGGGGCTAGCGGGCCGGTTTGACCCGGAAGCCCACCTTGCTGCCGCGCCCGCGACGGAACGTGCCGGTCTGCGACTGGACGATCCACGGCCGCGGAAGGTCTCCCTGGAAGTCGTTCAGGAAGGTGCGGAACAGGCGCGAGGCCCGCGAGCACGTGAGCCCGCTGCCGCGCAGCCGCGTGATCAGGTAGCGCCCTCGACGCAGCCGCAGCCGCCCGATGCGGTCGTTGTGCAACACGCGGAAGGTGGCCGGGCACAGCGTGCCGTCGGTCGGGTAGACGGGGCCGTTCGGGTTCACGGGCGGTCCGACCGCCGCCTTGATGCGGAAGCCGACATGTCTTGAGCCCGCGAAGAAGGTGCCCGTCTCGCGGTCGAGGATCCACGGACGCGGCAGGCGGCCGTCGTAGTCCTGCAGGAACCTCGCGAACAGTCGCGCGGCGCGCGCACACGAGAGCCGGCCTACCGAGAGCACCGTGATCCTGTACTGGCCCTTCGCTATGCGGAAGCGACCGATGCGGTCGTTGTGCAGGACCGTGAAGAAGGACGGGCAGGTGGTGCCGGTGGCCGGGTGCTTGCCGCCGCCCCCTCCACCGCCACCGCTGGTGATGCGGGCCACGCGGAAGCCGACCGTGCTACCCGCGCCGCGGGTGAAGGTTGCCGTACCCCTGACGTTGATCCAGGGGCGCGGCAGCCGGCCGTCCCAGTCCTCGAGGAACTGGCGGAAGAGATCGGTGGCGTGCTCGCAGCTGAGCTGTGCCTGGTTGATGACGTAGATGTTGTAGTTCCCCGCCGGCAGCTGCAGCGCTCCGATGCGGTCGTTGTGGAGCACCCTGAAGGTGAACGGGCACTTGGTCTCGGCGGCCGCGCCCGCAGGGGCGGCCAAGCCGATCGCGCCCAGCACGACCAGCAGCAGAACGACACGACGCATCAAACGGCCTCCTTGACTCGAGTCCACGGCTGCGCAGCGCGCAGCGCGGCCAGGATGGCACGCGTCGCCGGTGACTTGTTCAACGTGTAGAAGTGGATCCCGGGAGCTCCACGCGCCAGGAGATCAGAACATTGAAGCGTCGCGTACGCAACCCCCAACTCCACGACGGCCTCTGCGTCGCCCGCCCGCTCGTCGAGCTCGCGCTCTAGCTCGGAGGGGATCGTCGCGGCGCACATGCCGGTGATCGTCTTGATCTGCTTGACGTTCGTGACGGGCATGATCCCCGGCACGATCGGCACGTCGATGCCGGCTTCGCGAGCGGCCTCGACGAAGTCGAAGTACAGCTCGTTGTCCATGAACAGCTGGGTGATCAGGAAGCTCGCACCGGCCTCGACCTTCTCGCGGGCGAAGCGCAGGTCGGACTCGAGGCTCGGCGCCTCCGGGTGGACCTCGGGGAAGCACGCCGCGCCGACGGTGAAGCCGAACTGCTCGCGGATCAGCTTGATCAGCTCGGTCGAGTAGTGCAGGCCGCCCGGGTGGGGCTTCCACTCGGTCTCGCCCCGCGGCGGGTCGCCCCGTAGCGCCAAGACGTTCTCGATGCCCGCGGCCTCCAGGTCGCGCAGGATCTCGACCAGGCTCTCCTTGGACTCGCCCACGCAGGAGAGGTGGGCCATCGCCTCGAGGCCCAAGTCGTCCTTGATCCCCTTGGTCACCTCGAGCGTCCGGTCGCGCGTCGTGCCACCGGCGCCGTAGGTCACCGACACGTAGTCGGGCCGATCCTCCTTGAGGTCCTGCAGGGCCAGCTCGAGGTTGCGCTCGCCGTCGTCGGTCTTAGGGGGGAAGAACTCGAACGAGAAGACGGGCCGCCGCTCGTCCAGAACATTGTCGATCCGCATGGCGGACAAGGCTACCCGCGGAGCGTCACCCCGGAGGGAGTATGTCCAGCCCCACCGCCACCTGGTCGCGGCCGCCCAGGCGGTACTGGACGTCGACCGAGTCGTTTTTGCCGTAGGAGCCGAATAGGCCGAAGAAGATCGCCGTCCAGCGCCCCACGCCCAGCCGCTCCTTCTCCAGCGGGCGGTTGAAGTGCAGCTCGTGGCCGACCACGCGGTAGTCCTGGCCCTCGGTCTGGGGCACGCCGTTCACGAACACTCGGAGGGGCGGCTCGGCCCCGCGCGGGAGCGGCACGCGCCACACCTCGCTCATCCGACCGCCCGGCGCAACGCGTCGTAGGCCGACTCGCCCGGCGCCTGCTCGACGAGCCTGCGTCGCACGCGCCCGGTGTAGGACTCGCTCGAGCCGTCGCCGCGCACGTCGACCCCCCCGCGCAGCCGCCGGGGGCCCCTGAGCTCCAGCCGGGCTACTACCTGCTGCACGGGCTCGATCCTGCGCATCAGGCCCCCGCCGGCGGGCTCGGCGTGCCGGCTGGCCTCGGCCGCGCGCCCGCGTTCCTCGATCGCCTCCAGCGCGGCACCCAGGTCGCCGAAGCGCAGCCGCTCGACCATGGGCCCGCGGCGCGCGATTACCGTGTAGGACGCCATGGGGGCCAGCGTACTTTCGGTCAACATCGCCGAGCCGCGGACCATCCGCTGGCGCGGCAAGGACGTGCGCACGGGCATCTTCAAGGAGCCCGTCGACGGCCCCGTGCGGGCGAGCGGCAGCAGCCTGGAGGGAGACCTCCAAGCCGACCGGCGCGTCCACGGCGGGGAGGTCAAGGCGGTCTACGCCTACGCCTGCGAGGACTACGACTGGTGGGAGGTCGAGCTGGGCCGTGAGTTGCCGCCGGGCACCTTCGGCGAGAACCTGACAGTGCGCGGCATCGACGTGACCGGGGCTGAGGCGGGCGAGCGCTGGCGCGTGGGCAGCGCGCTGCTCGAGATCACCGAGCCGCGCCTTCCCTGCTTCAAGCTCGGGGTCAAGATGGGCGACAACCGCTTCCTCAAGCGCTTCACCGCCGCGGGGCGGCCCGGCAAGTACCTGCGGATCGTCGAGGAGGGCGAGCTGCGGGCGGGCGACGCTGTCGAGATCGCCCCGCGGGCCTAGCGAAGGGCCCAGCGTGGGCGTCGCGTGGCGGTCGGCGAGCGGCCACTGGACGAAGCCCGCCGCGCCTCGACCTCAGCCCCCGATGGCGCTCATCGAGCGCGGCGGCTGGCGGAAGCCCTTCTCACCCACCCGGTGCTTGAGCTCCTTGCGCCAGACTGCGTCGCGCACGACCTGCTCGAGCTCGGCGTCGGAGGCGCCGGCGCGCAGCGGCTCGCGCAGGTCGGTCTCGTTCATGCTGAACAGGCAGGTGCGCAGCTTGCCCTCGGCGGTCAGCCGCACGCGGTTGCAGTCCGAGCAGAAGGGCTCGGAGACCGGGTTGACGAAGCCGATCTCGCCGGCGCCGTCGGCAAAGCGGTAGACCCGTGCGGTGGAGTGCGGCTCGCGCGGCTCCTCCTCGAGGGGGTGGACGGCGTGGATGATCTGGCGCAGCTCCTCGCCGGTGAGCACCTGGTCCTCGCTCCAGGCGCGGTCGGCGTCGAGGGGCATGAACTCGATGAAGCGGACCTGGAAGGACTCCTTGCGCGCGAACGCCGCGAACGGCAGAGCCTCCGCTTCGGTGAAGCCGCGCAGCGCGACGGCGTTGACCTTGATCGGCGTCACTTCGGGGTGTCGGGCGATGGCGTGCAGGCCGGCAAGCACGCGAGGGAGGGCGTCGCGCCGGGTCTGCTCGTAGAAGCGGTCGCGCTGCAGCGAGTCGATCGAGACGTTGACGCGGTCGATCCCGGCGGCCACGAGGGCCTCGGCGTCGCGTTCGAGCAGAAAGCCGTTGGTGGTCAGCGAGAGGTCCTCGAGCCCGTCGACCGCGGCGAGCATGCCGACGAGAAGGGGGAACTCGCGCCTCACCAGCGGCTCGCCGCCGGTGAGGCGCACGTCGCGTACGCCCATTCGCACGAAGAGGGACACCAGGCGCTCGATCTCCTCGAAGCGCAGGATCTCGTCGCGGTCGAGCCAGGGCAGCCCCTCGGCCGGCATGCAGTACTGGCAGCGGAAGTTGCAGCGGTCGGTGACAGAGACCCTCAGGTCCCCGATCAGCCGTCCGTGTCCGTCGACGAGGGGCTCCACCCCTTCAGCGTACCCTGGCTGCGTTGGCCCAACCCGCGTACAGCCGGCTGCCGGTCGACGAGCGGCGGCGGCGGCTCCTCGAGGCGAGCGCCGACCTGTTCGCCACCCATTCCTACGACGAGCTCTCGATGTCGCGTATCGCCCGCGAGGCCGGCATCTCCAAGGGGCTGCTCTACCACTACTTCCCGAGCAAGCGGGAGCTGTTCGTCGCCACGCTCCAGCAGTCGGCCGCCGAGATCGCGGCTCTGACCGAGCCGGACCCCGAGCTGGCCCCGATGGACGCGCTGGCCGCGAGCCTAGACGCCTTCCTGGGCTGGATCGAGGAGCATCCGGTCGCCTATGGGAAGCTGATGCGCAGCTCAGCCCAGCCGGAGGTCGAGGACCTGATCGCCGACATCCGGGAGCGCACCGCGCGGCGCATCCTCGATGGGCTCGCCCCGGGGGCCACGCCGCGACGGCGGGCCGCCGTGCGAGGCTGGCTGTGGCTGATGGACGGAGTGATCCTCGACTGGCTGGAGCACCGCGACATGGAGCGGGCCGAGATCCGCGACCTCCTGCTCGGCGCCCTCGGCGGCGCGATCGAGGCGTCTGCCTGATGGAGGCCTCCGAGCGCGCGGAGGCGCAGATCAAGGCCCCCGCCCGCGGCAACCGCAAGCTCGAGCGTCTGCTCGACGCCGCCAACGCGGACCAGCGGCTCAAAGGCCTCTGGCACGGCCAGCACGTCACCGCCGGGCGGCTGGGGATGTCCGACCACTCCTGGGTGCACGTGCAGATCGTCTGCAACATCGCGCTGCGGCTGTTCCGCCTGCTCAGCCGCCGCGGGGTGGAGCCGGCCATGGTCGCCGACCACGGCCTGCGCGAGCACGACGCCGAGGTGGTGATCACCGCCGCGTGCCTGTTCCACGACACCGGCATGTCCATCCATCGCACCGATCACGAGGAGTTCAGCCTCTTCCTCGCCGCCGACCGCCTCCCGCCCCTGCTCGAGACGATCTACGACGAGCCCGAGCTCACGAGCGTCCTGTCCGAGTCCCTGCACGCGATCATCGGCCACCGCCGCCGCGGCGACCCTCTCACGATGGAGGCGGGCGTGGTCCGCGTGGCAGACGCGCTCGACCTCGCCGCGGGACGCTCGCGCGTCCCTTTCGAGACCCGGCGGCCGAACATCCACTCGCTCTCGGCGGCCGCCATCGACGAGGTGACGATCGAGCCGGGCGACGACCGCGCGATCTCGATCGAGATCGCCATGAACAACTCGGCGGGGATCTTCCAGATCGACGAGCTGCTGGCCACCAAGTTGCGCGGCTCGGGGCTGGAAGAGCACCTCGAGGTGGTCGCCCGCATCGAGGCCGAGCACGAAAAGCGCCTCGTCCCGGTGTTCCGCATCTAGTGGACCAGGAGTGGGTCGAGCACGAGGCGGCGGAGATCGCCGCCCGGGCCGAGCGCGAGCTCGAGGCCCTTGTCGGGGTCTCCTCGCCCTCCGGCGACGTACCCGCGGCCGACGAGGCCGTGGCGGTGGCCAGCGCGCTACTGCCCGCCGAGGCCGACGTGGAGCGCGTCGCATGCTCCTCGCCCGGCTACGCGCGCGACATGGTGGCCCGCCTGTCCGGCAGCGGGCAGGGCCGGGTCCTGCTGGTCGGGCACCTGGACACGGTCATCGGGCACGCCGACCACCGGCCCATGAAGCGCGAGGAGGACCGCCTGATCGGCTCCGGGGCGGTGGACATGAAGGGAGGGGTGGTGCTGTCGCTCGGAGTGCTGCGCGCGCTGGCCCGGGACCCCGGGCGCTTCGCCGAAGTTGCGCTGCTGCTGGTGGTCGACGAAGAGTGGCGCACCGCGCCGTTCGCCCACGGAGAGCGCTTCGCCGACTTCGACGCCTCGCTGTGCTTCGAGGCCGGCGAGCGCGGCCCCGGCGGCGAGGAGGGCGTGATCGTCAAGCGCAAGGCCGCGGGGACGCTGCGGGTGCGCGCGCACGGCGTCGCCTCCCACTCGGGCTCGGCGCCCGACCGGGGGCGCAACGCCCTGCTTGCCCTCGCCGAGGTGGCGCGCCGGGTGGCAGTCGAGCACGACCCCGACGGGCCGGACCGCCTGACCGCCGTCCCGACCGTCATCCGCTCCGGCCACGCGTTCAACGCCGTACCCGCCGCCGGCGAGCTGCACTGCGACCTGCGCGCCGACCGCCTCGGCGCGTTCTTCCCCGTGCTCGAGGCGGTTCCCGCCGACCTCGACGGCGTGCGCCTGGAGGCGGAGCTCGTGCGGCGCTGGCCGGGGATGGACACCCGCGAGCGCTCGGCGGCCCTGCTGGAGCGGGCCGGCGAGCTGCTCGGCCGGCCGGTGGTGGGCACCCAGCGCGGCGGGGCCTCCGACGCCAGCCACATGGCCGGCCACGTGGCGCTGAGCATCGACGGCCTGGGCCCTCGCGGGGGAGGCGCCCACGCCCCGAGCGAGTTCATCCTGGCCGACTCGCTGCGCACCCGCGCCGAGGTGGCCTTGGCGGTTACGGCCGCCGCCCTCGGTGGGTAGGAACTCGCCGGAGCGACCAAGGAGAGCAAATGCCGGAGATAGACGGTTTCAAGGAAGGACTGCCCTCGTGGGCGGACCTCGCGTCGCCCGACCCCGACGAGTCGGCCTCCTTCTATGGAGAGCTGCTCGGTCTCGAGGCCACCGACGCCGACGAGGAGATGGGCGGCTACCGCATGTTCACGATTCGTGAGCGCCAGGTGGCGGGCCTCATGAAGATCCAGGACGAAAACCAGCCGCCCTCGTGGACCACCTACGTCAATGTGTCCGACGCCGACGCGGTGGCCGAGAAGGTCAAGGAGGCCGGCGGCGAGGTCGTCTTCGACCCGACGGACGTGCGCGACTACGGCCGCATGGCGGTATTCGCAGATCCGACCGGCGCGGTCTTCGGCGTCTGGCAGGCGGGCGAGCACAAGGGCGCCGGCATCGTCAGCGAGCCGGGCAGCGTGGCCTGGCACCAGGCGAACACCCGCGATCCCGAGAAGGCGCTCGAGTTCTACTCCGAGGTCTTCGGCTGGGATTCCGAGAAGGTGGATACCGGCGGCGCCGACTACTGGCAGCTGACCAAGGACGACGCCAACGTGGGCGGGCTCTTCCGCATGGGCGACGACTTCCCGGACGACGTCCCCGCGCACTGGATCGTCTACTTCGGCGTCGAGGACGCCGACGCGGCCACCGAGAAGGCCCAGGAGAAGGGCGCCAGCGTGCGCGCGGAGCCGTTCGACAACGAGGCCGGGCGCTTCGCGGTCCTGCAGGATCCGCATGGGGCGGCGTTCGCGCTGATCCACCAGGGCGGCGGCAGCGTGGCCGGTCAAGAGCAGCGCGACGACGAAGAGGAGAGCAGCGAGGAAGACGACGGCGAGGAGGAGGAGGAGCAGTCGTCGAGCGAGTGAGCCGGGCCGGCATCGGTAGCGGCGCCCGGGTGCGCCTGTTGGGCTGGGTGCGCCCGGCCTAGGTCGGGGTCTTCGCGCCCGCGGCGGGGTCTATCACCGAGGTGGCGCCGGCACCGGTCGGCGGGTTGACCTTCTGCTCGCGGTCCTCGGGCGGCACGTAGCCGCGCTCCCGCTCGCCCGTGTAGATCTGCCGCGGCCGGGCGATCTTGGTCTCATCGTCGATGGTCATCTCGAGCCACTGGGCCACCCAGCCCGAGGTTCTCGGGATGGCGAACATCACGGTGAACATGTCCTTGGGCAGGTTCAGCGCCTCGTAGATCAGGCCTGAGTAGAAGTCGACGTTCGGGTAGAGCTTGCGCTCCACGAAGTAGTCGTCGTCCAGGGCCTGCTTTTCGAGCTCGGTCGCGATGTCGAGCTTCGGGTTCTTGCCCGTGACCTCGAACACCTCGTCGACGTGCTTCTTGATGATCTCGGCGCGCGGGTCGTAGTTCTTGTAGACCCGGTGGCCGAAGCCCATCAGCTTCTCCTCGCGGCTCTTCACTCGCTCGAGGAAGTCGGGGATGTTGTCGCTGGTCCCGATGCGCTCGAGCATCCTGAGGACCTGCTCGTTGGCCCCGCCATGCAGCGGCCCGTACAGCGCGCCCACGCCGGCGGCGACCGCCGAGTAGGGGTCGACCTGCGACGAGCCCACGCTTCGCACCGCCGCCGTCGAGCAGTTCTGCTCGTGGTCGGCGTGGAGGATCCACAGCACGTCGAGCGCGCGCTCTAGCCGGGAGTCCGGGTGGTACTTCAGCTCGGTCATCTTGAACATCATCGAGAGGAAGTTGCCCGGGTAGCTGTGGTCGTTGTCGGGATAGACGTACGGCAGCCCCAGGTTGTGGCGATAGGCGAACGCCGCGAGGGTCGGCATCTTCGCGATGAGCCGCACGCCCGCCATGTGGCGCTCTGTCTCGTCGTCGATGTTGTTGGCGTCCGGGTAGAAGGTCGAGAGCGCGCCGACGGTGGCGAGCAGCATCCCCATCGGGTGGGCGTCGTAGCGGAAGCCCTCCACGAACTTCTTGATGTTCTCGTGGACGAAGGTGTGGTGGGTGATCTCGTAGATCCAGCCGTCGAGCTGGTCCTGGGTGGGCAGCTCGCCGTAGATCAGCAGGTAGGCGACCTCGAGGTAGGTGGACTTCTCGCACAGCTCGTCGATGGGGTAGCCGCGGTACTCGAGCACGCCCGCGTCGCCGTCGATGTACGTGATGTCGCTGCGGCAGTGCGCGGTGTTGGTGAAGGCGGGGTCGTAGGTCATCAGGCCGAAGTCGTCCTCGTCGACCTTCATCTGGCGGAAGTCCATGGCCTTCACCGTGCCGTCGGTGATCTCGACCTCGTACTGCTCGCCCGTGCGGTTGTCGGTCACCGAGAGGCTGTCCTGGCCCGCGGTGGCTACGCCGCCGTTGCCGCCCTTGTCCTGCGTCTCTTCGTCAGCCATGCGTTGCCGATCCTCCGCTCTGAAGTCTTACCCGCCGGTTCTCCCTACCCCATTCTTACGGGTCGGACGCGCGGGGTGCTCAGCGGCGCCTGAAGAGCTTCGACAGACCGCCCACGCCGCCGCCGGTTCCACCGCCGTCGGGCGGCCCGAGCTGGGCCACCTCGTCAGCGGTGATGCTCAGCCGCACGGCGCGCTCGGCGGTGCGGGCGACCTCGGGGGCGTCGACGAAGCGGCGCTTGCCGTCGGTGCCGTCGATCACCAGTCCGTCGAAGATCTGCTCGCGCTTGTTGTCCCAGACCTCGGCGACCGTGCCCACCTGCTCGTTCTCCGAGCTGAAGACCGGCGTCCCGCGCATGAGCGCGGTGTAGTGGACGGCGTAGCCGTCGTCGTCGGGCATCTCAGCCGGGGGAGAGGAGCACGGTTTCCTCGTTCTCCTTCTCGCCCTCCGTTGCGCCGGTGTACACGGCCGTCGCGATGGCGGCGAACACCAGGACGACGGAGACGACGGTCACCAGTCGCTCGGCCAGCTTGGTGTTGGGGAAGCCCTCGCGGGTGATTCCGAGGAACGAGACGACGACCGCCCAGATCGCGAGCAGGCCGCCCACCACGTGGAAAGCGTTCATCGGCGGGAAAAGTATCCGCTGCGGCCGACGAGCGTTCGGACTCGGCGCGGCTCGCGCGGGATCGGCGCCCCGTGGGGCCCGCCGCGGCGAGGGCCGCGTGGATCGCGCGGACGGCGGCGGTGAGGATGGTCGTGGCGGTCCGAGCCGTCGTCGTCACGCGGCTCCTGCTCGACCGGCGGCTGGCGCGTGGCGTACCAGACCAGCCAGAACGCGAACACGATCGGGATCTTCAGGACCACGAACATGAAGAAGAACGTCCACCCCACGAGGGGTCGATGCTACCCGGCTTGGGCCGTCCAGAAAAGGGGTGAGGTCAGCGCGCCCGCGCCGCCTTGAGGGCCTTCTTGGGCGGCTTGAGCTCGAGCACGTAGGCCCGCTTGGAGAGACGCTTCGCGTACCCCGCCTTCTCGAGCCGCTTGAGGACGACCGGGCACTTCTTGCAGCGCGGGCCGTCCTTGCAGCATTTCTTCTTGGTCTTGACCCTCGTCGCCACGGCGCGACAAGGTATCAGACGTTCTTAGGGCTCCCTAAGTGGTGTAGGTTGCCCCGGCGCATGGCCTCATCCGCATTCAGCGAGCGGCTCAACGAGCAGATCGGAAACGAGCTCGGCGCTCACAACCAGTACCTCGCGCTGGCCGTCTACTACGACGCCGAGACGCTGCCCCGGCTGGCGTCGTTCTTCTACGCGCAGGCGCTCGAGGAGCGCGAGCACGCGATGATGATGGTCCGCTACCTCCTCGACGCCGATGCGGACGCCGTGATCCCTCCGGTGACTGCGCCGCAGACCAGCTTCGCCGATGTGGTCGAGCCGGTCGCCCTGGCGCTCGAGCAGGAGCGGCGGGTCAGCGACCAGATAAACGAGCTGGCCGCTCTGGCGCGGCGGGACTCGGACCTCTCGTCCGAGCAGTTCATGCAGTGGTTCATCAAGGAGCAGGTGGAGGAGATCGCCACGATGTCCGACCTGCTGCGTGTGGTCCAGCGCGCGAAGGAGAACCCGCTCTTGGCCGAGGAGTACCTGGCCCGGGAGGGCCTCGGCGGGAAAGGCGAAGACGCGACCGCTCCGCCGTCCGCGGGCGCCTAGCTAGCGGCGGCGGGGGAGCAGGCGGAAGCCCAGGCGCTTGCGCAGCGAGAGGTTGCCGCTTGGGTCCTTCGCCCTGACCACCATGCGGTAGCGGCCCGGACGCAGAGAGCGGCGCCTGCTGGTGCGGCCCTCGAAGCGGACCTTGTTCAGGCCCGCGAGCCCGTTGATGGTGAACGAGCGCCGTCGCACGAGGACCCAGCGCACGCACCGCTGCCGTCTGATGTTCCGACGCGTGGGCCGGCGGCAGCGCCCACCGACGCGGCGGCCACTACGACGTGCCTCGAAGCGGAAGGTCAGCTGCGCGCGCTCGGACAGATTGAGGCGCACGATCGTGCCCGTGCGGATGCGCCTGGCCGCGAGCCGCACCGGACGGCGCCGGCCGAGGCGGAACGTCCGCCGGGTCAGCCGGGCCCCGAGGAAGCGCGGAGCGGCGAGGTCCGGCCCGGGACCCGCAGCGCCTCCGGCGGGTGGTGGTGGTGCCGTCACGCCCGAGATCCGCGCGACCTTGCTCACCTGCTCCAGCGAGACCCAGAGCGTGTTGTTCGGACCTGTCGTGATCTGCCGCGGTCCGCCACTGAGGCCGCCAAGCGTGGTCAGGGTGCCGCCCACGGTAAGGCGACCGAGCGAGAAGGGGTTCGAGGCGAACAGCGCGGTCCAGTACGCGCCGTCGGAGCCCAGCGTGATCCCGAACGGGTCCCCCGAGCGGTTCGTCTTCTTCACCACGCCGCCCTGGATGCGCCCCACGTGCTGCGGGACGGCCCCCGGGTTCGCGAAAGCCGCATCGGTGCCGGGGCCGGCTGCGACCCCCTGGACCATGCCGCCCACGTTGAACGGAGTGAACGTGCCGGCGTTCGTCAGGCGGATGACCCGACCGGGCGCGTTGGCATCGGCCACCCAGACCAAGCCGTTGGCGGCGTCGATGTCCCTGCCGCTCAGGCCCGCCACCGTGATGGGCGTCGAGCCCACCGGGTTAGCGGCCGGGTTGATCTTGAAGACGGTGTTGGCGCCGGTGGTCCAGAGGCTGCCGTCGGATCCGCGGGCGATCGCCTCTCCGCCGACGCCCGTGACGGTGTCGAGGTCACCTGTGTTGTTGGGGTCCGAGGGGGAGAAGCTCCCGATCCCGTTGGTCTCGGTGGTCCAGAGCTTGCCGCCGGCCGAGGCTATCCCGCCGATGGTCCCGATGTTGTTGGGGTCGAAGGTCGTGACCGCTCCTGCCGGAGTGATCCTCGACACCTCGGTGTTGCCGTACGCGACCCAGATGTTCCCGTCCGGGCCCTGCGTCAGGTACCGCGGCATGTTGGGCACCGGGAACTGCCCGGTGACCTGCGGGACCGCAGAGGCGGCCGGCGCCAGCGCCGCCGAGGCCAGCGCGCTGGTCAGGAGTGCAAGCCCGAAGCGCACGGACCGAACATAACCGCTCTCGGGATTACGCGGGGAGCCCGGCGAGCGCGGTCATGCGCTCGAATTCGCCGTAGCGCTCGTCGATCTCGTCGCGCGTCAGCCGGCTGACCCGCTCGGTGCCGAACTCCTCGACGTTGAACGACGCCAGCGTCGAGCCGTAGACCATCGCGCGCCGCAGTTCCTCCTGGGATGCATCGTCGCGCGAGGCCAGGTAGCCGAGGAAGCCACCGGCGAAGGAGTCACCTGCGCCGGTCGGATCCACCACGGTCTCCAGCGGATAGGCCGGCAGCGCGAAGAAGCCGTCCTCGTTGAAGAGCGCAGCGCCGTACTCGCCCTGCTTTGCCACGACCGTGCTCGGCCCCATCTCCATGACCGCGCGCGCGGCCTTCACCAGGTTGGGCTCCTCGGTAAGCATCCGTAGCTCGGCGTCGTTGAGGAACAGCAGGTCCACGCCGCCGATCGTCCTGATCAGCGAGTCGCGCGCGGTCTCGATCCACAGGTTCATCGAGTCCAGGCCGGAGAAGCGGGCTCGGCTCTGCTCGAGCACGCCCCGCTGGACGTCGGGCTGGATGTTGGCCAGGAACAGCACGTCCGAGGACTGCGATTCCTCGGAGAGCTTGGGCTCGAACTCGCCGAACACGCCGAGCTGGGTGTCCTCGGTATGGGCGGTGTTCATGTCGAACTCGTAGTGGGCCTTCCAGAAGAACGTCTCGCCGCCGGCCACGTGCTCGATGTCGTCGGTGTTGACCCCGCGGCCCCGCAGGACGGCGTACTCGTCGTCGCCGAAGTCGTCGCCCACCGGGCCGACCACGCGGACGTCGCTGAAGAAGGAGGCGGCCAGCGAGAAGTGCACGGCGGCGCCGCCGAGCATCTTCTCCCGCTCTCCGAACGGAGACTTGACGGCGTCAAACGCGATGGATCCGACCACTGTGAGGCTCATAGAGGCGCTGAGGCTACCCAGCCCGCCGCTCGACAGTCCGTTTTCCGGGCTGGGACGCGACACACACTTCCCCCTCGAAAAATCGCTCAGGCGGCTGAGCGTTTTTTCGCATGGGACACGCACTCCGGCCGCTTGGATGTCATCGACCTCGAAGGCAGCCATGGTGCGGGTCGAGCAGCGCGACCGGGGTCTAGCATCGCTCCGGCGTGCGCGCGGTGGTGATCGAGGAGTTCGGAGGGCCCGAGGTGCTCCAGGTGGCCGAGGTGGAGGACCCCGTCCCGGCCGCGGGCGAGGTCCTGATCGACGTCTCGCGCGCAGGGGTCAACTTCGCCGACACGCACACGCGCGAGGATGCCTACGTCGCGCGCTACGGCCTGCCGCTGACCCCGGGCAACGAGGTCGTCGGCACCGAGTCCGAAGGCAGGCGGGTGGTGGCCATGCTGGCCGGCACCGGCGGCTATGCGGAGAAGGCCGTGGCGCCCGAGCACAGCGTGTTCGAGGTCCCCGACGGTCTGGACGACGGAAGCGCCCTCGCGCTGCTGATCCAGGGCCTGACCGCCTGGCACCTGCTGCGCACCTCCGCGGGCCTGCGCCCGGGCGAGAGCGTGGTGGTGCAGTCGGCCACGGGCGGGACCGGCGGGATGACCCTCCAGCTGGCCCGCCTGTTCGGCGCCGGCCGGGTGATCGCCACCGCCGGCTCGCCGGAGCGCCGCGAGGCGGCGCTGGCCGCGGGGGCCGACGCGGCGGTGGACGGCGGCGCCGAGGACCTGACCGCGGCGCTGGTCGACGCAAACGGGGGCGAGCCGCTCGACGTGATCCTCGAGGCCACGGGGGGCCGCGTCTTCGAGCAGTCGCTAGAGGCCCTGGCGCCCTTCGGCCGCCTGGTGGTCTACGGCCTCTCGTCGCGCGAGCAGGTAGAGGTGCGCCACGGCGGCCTGATGAAGCACAGCAGGGCGGTGGTCGGTTTCTGGCTCGGCCACTGCCTGGGGCGCCGCGACATGATGGCCGAGCCGCTGGGCGAGCTGTTCGACCTGGCCGCCGACGGGCGGCTGAAGCCCTCGGTGGGCAAGACCTATGCCCTGTCCGACGTCAGGCGCCTACACGAGGATCTACGGGCGCGACGCACCCGCGGGAAGCTCCTGGTCGACCCGAGTCGGTGACCGGTCATCGGTCAGCAGCGAGTGGAGGGTCTGAATGGCCACGGACCCCTCGCCCACCGCGGATGCCACTCGTTGGGAGGAGCCGTGGCGGACGTCCCCGGCGGCCAGGACACGCGGCACGCTGGTCTCCAGGAGCAAGGGGCTGCGCTCAAGCGGCCACCCGTGTCCCTCGTCGAGGTCGGTGCCGGTGAGGACGAAGCCGCCGGGGTCCCGCGCGACCTCCGGCGGCAGCCAGCTGGTATGCGGGCTGGCGCCGATCGTCAGGAAGAGCCCGTCGGCTCTCACCCTCTCCTCGGCTGCGACTCCGCTCTCGCGCAGCATGAGGTGATCGAGCCAGCCGTCGCCCCCGCCTCCGACCACCTCGGTGCTCAGGCGCACGTCCACGTTGGGCGCCGCCTCGATCTGGTGGACCAGGTAGTGCGACATCCCGGATCGGAGCGACTGCGCGCGCACCACGAGCGTCACCCGCTCCGTGTACCGCGCGAGGTGCAGCGCGGCCTGGCCCGCGGAGTTCGCGCCCCCGACCACGTAGACCTCCCGACCGGCCAGGGCGATCGCCTCGGAGCCCGGCCCGCCGTAGAAGACGCCCGCGCCGGTCAGCTCCTCGAGCGCCGGGATGCCGAGGCGGCGGTACTCCGCACCCATCGCCAGCACCACCGCGGAGGCGCGCACCGCGTCGCTCGATGACAGGCTGAGCAGGAGCCGGTCGCCCTCGACCTGCAGCTCGGTGACCCGCTGCATGAAGGCGAAGCTCGCCCCGAACACCCAAGCCTGCTGGTAGGCGTGCTGAGCCAGGCGGCGGCCGCCCACGCCTCGCGGGAAGCCCAGGTAGTTGCGGATGAGCGAGCTGGAGGTGGCCTGCCCCCCGACGCCTCGCTGATCGACGACGAGGGTGCTGAACCCCTCCGAGGCGGCGTACACCGCTGACGACAGACCGGCCGGCCCGGCGCCGACGATGACGAGATCGAACTCGTCGCGGTCGGGGCCGATCGACGAGCCGCCCGCTTCCGCCATCTGCGCGTCGGTGGGGTTCGTCAGGATCGCGCCGTCGGGGAAAAACACCATCGGCAGGTCGCGGCCCTTGGCGTCCGGCCGGGCCAGCAGGTCGCGGCCCTCCTTCGTGTCGGCCAGGCAGAACCTGTGCGGGATGGCGCAACGGCCGAGCGTGTCCCTCAGCTCATACGCCCTGCCCGACCACGACTCGCCGACCACCTTGACGGTGTGGGCTGCGCTGCGCTGCCCCTCGCTCCAGTCGAGCAGGAAGCCGGAGACGGCGTTGTGGAAGAGCTCGTCCGGGGGCGCCGACGGCGTGAGCACGTAGTGGTCGACGCGCCCGTCGGCTACCGCCTCGAAGATCGCCTCGCGAGTCGCGGGTTGTCCCCATCCTCCCCACGCGATGACTAGCCCGCGCCGTGCGTGCGGATGCAGGCGGCGCACCTCGCCCAGCAGGTCGCTTCCGGTCATGCCCGGCAGCCACTGTCCAGCGAGCACGAGCGCGACCTGCGCTTCGGAGCCGCTCAGCTCCTCTAGCTGTGCGAGCGCCTCCTCCGAGGACTCGCAGCACTTGACCTGGTAGTGCCGGCCGTAGCGATCGTCCAACTCCCGCTGGAGGTCCCCGACGACACCCGGGTCGTCGTCCACGGCGACAAGCCAAGGGCCCGGCATGGTTCAACATTAACCCCGGCGCGTCACTAGTCTCGGACGCGAATGTCGACGTTCGCAGACCTGGGCCTCTCTGAGCCCCTGCTCGAGGCCCTGTCGCACCTGGGCTACGAGCGGCCCACACCCATCCAGGAAGAGGCCATTCCCGCCCTGCTCCAGGGCCGGGACGTGATCGGCCAGGCCCAGACCGGCACCGGCAAGACCGCCGCCTTCGGCCTGCCGATGCTCGAGTACATCGACCCTGAGGATCCCGACGTGCAGGCGCTCGTGCTCACGCCCACCCGGGAGCTGTGCATCCAGGTCACCCAGGCGCTGCGCGCCTACGGCGAGAAGCGCGGCATCAGCGTGGTGGCCATCTTCGGCGGCGCTCCGATCCGCGACCAGGCCTCGCGGCTCAACGAGAGCGCGCAGGTGGTCGTGGGCACCGTCGGCCGCGTGATGGACATGATGGGCCGCCACCACCTCTTCCTCGACAAGGCCCGCTACGTAGTGCTCGACGAGGCCGACGAGATGCTCGACCTCGGCTTCCTCGAGGACGTCGAGACGATCCTCTCCCGCGCGCCCTCCGGCCGCCAGACCGCGCTGTTCTCGGCCACCATCCCGCCGCCAATCGCCGCCCTGGCGGAGAAGCGGATGTATGACCCGACGACGATCAAGGTCCGTGCCTCCACGCTGACCATCGACACCGTCGAGCAGTTCTACGTCGAGGTGCCCGACCGGGAGAAGCCCGACGCGCTGACCGCGGTCATCAAGTCCGAGCGGCCCGAGCAGGCGATCGTCTTCGCGCGCACCAAGATCGGGGTCGACCGCCTCGCCCGCCGCCTCAACGACGCGGGCGTGCGCGTCAAGGCGCTGCACGGCGACATGTCCCAGGGCCAGCGCGACGGCGTGATGATCGCCTTCAAGGGCGGGCGCGAGCGGCTGCTGATCGCCACCGACGTGGCGGCCCGCGGGCTGGACATCACGGGCGTGACGCACGTCATCAACTACGACATCCCGAACTCGCCCGACATCTACGTGCACCGCATCGGCCGCACGGGCCGGGCCGAGCGCAGCGGCCGCGCGATCACCCTGATCACCCCCAAGCAGCGGGGCGACCTCGACGCGGTCCGCCGCCACGCCAACACCGACATCGTCGAGTGGTCGGCCAACGGCAAGGTGCCCGACGCCGGCGCGGCGAAGGAACCCGAGCAGCCCAGGGAGCCCAAGCGCGAGCCGCGTCGCCCGCGGCACACCAAGCCGCGGGAGCGGGAGGGCCCCCGCGTGAAGCTGGTGGCCGCCGCCGGGCGGCGCGACGGCCTCGAGCCCAAGGACCTGATCGGCGCCATCGTGGACCATTCGCGCCTGGAGGGCGAGGATGTGCGCAAGGTGCGCGTGCTGGAGCGCTTTTCCTTCGCCGAGGTCCCGGCCGACCGCGCCGAAGAGGTGGTTGCCAAGTTGAGCGAGAAGGTCGACTACGACCTGGAGGTAGCGAAGAGATGAGCCAGGCGAAGCTGCACACCAACCACGGCGAGATCTCGGTCGAGCTCTTCGACGAGGACGCGCCCAAGACAGTCGAGAACTTCCGCACGCTCGCGGGGGACGGCTACTACGACGGGCTCACGTTTCACCGCGTGATCCCCGAATTCATGATCCAGGGCGGCTGCCCCGAGGGCACCGGCACCGGCGGCCCGGGGTACACCTTCGAGGACGAGTTCAACGACAACAGGATCGTCCGCGGCGCGCTCGCCATGGCCAACGCAGGCCCCAACACCAACGGGAGCCAGTTCTTCATCGTCACCACCGAGGCCGCTCCCTGGCTGGACGGCAAGCACACGGTCTTCGGCCGTGTGGAGTCGGGCATGGACGCCGTCGACTCGATCGAGAAGGTCGAGACCGGGCCGCGCGACATGCCCGTCGAGCCGGTGGTGATGGAGAGGGTCGAGCTGGTCTAGCGGACAGGCCGTGCTGGCTGCCCTTCCGCCACCCGACCCGGCGTACCTCAACCCTGTCTACGGGCGGGTCTTCCCCGACCCGGCCGTGATGAGGGCCCGCGGCGCCTATTACGCCTACGGCACGACGACCGGCTCGCGCCGGCGCGATCTGTTTCCGATCCTCCGGTCGCGCAACCTCGTCCACTGGCGCAAGGTGGGCTATGCGATGCGGCGGCCGCCGCGCTGGTCCAGCGCGCACTGGTGGGCGCCGAGCCCCCTGCGGAGGGGGAGGCGGTACTACCTCTTCTACAGCGCCAAGGCCCGACGCCCGAACAAGATGTGCGTCGCCGTCGCCACCGCGCGCCGGCCCCAGGGCCCGTTCCACCACCGGGCGAGGCTGGCCTGCGGAGGGGTCGGCGGGTCGCTCGACCCCGCGCCGATGGTGGTCGGGCGGCGGGTCTACCTCTACTTCGCCCGCACCGACGCGTTCTGCCGCTGGGTTCCGGCCCGCTGTTCGATCGTGGGGATGCGGCTGAGCTCGAACCTGCTCCACGCCCGCGGGCGCCCGCGCCACCTCATCGGGATCGACCAGGCCTGGGAGCGCAGCCGGCGCTATGCGATCGTCGAGAACCCGTGGGTGCTCAGGCGGGGCGGGCTCTACTACCTCCTCTACTCCGCCAACCACTGGCGCCGCAACTACGGGATGGGCTACGCGGTCTCGCGTTCCCCGCTCGGGCCATTCCGCAAGCCCGAGACGGAGCCCTTCCTGCGTTCGCGGCGCGGCATCTCCGGGCCCGGCGGGGGCTCGGCCGTGGTCGGCCCGCGCGGAGGCCTGTGGCTCGTCTACGCCGCTCGCCGACAAGGCGCCGGCTTCATCGCCGACCGTCGCCGCTCGCTGCACATCGACCGCCTGATCGTGGGCGGCGGCCGCGTGCGCATCAAGGGCCCGTCCTTCGGGTCGGCGATCCGCCCCTGAGACCGCCGTGATCGCCGTCGCCCTCGGGCTCAGCTCGAGCCTGGCCTGGGGGATCGCCGACTTCATGGGCGGGTTGGCCAGCCGGCGCATGCCGGTGCTGACCGTCCTGGCCGTGTCGCAGGTGGTGGGACTGATGCTGCTGGTCGTGGTGGTCGCCGCCCGGGCCGAGGGCCCGCCCGAGGCGCACCATCTGCTGGTGGCGTCCCTGTCGGCCTTCGCGGGTGTGGGGGCGCTGGCCGCGTTCTACCGCGGCCTGGCTGTGGGGACGATGGCGGTAGTGGCGCCGATCTCGGCCACCGCCGCGGTCGTGCCCGTGGTGGCCGGCGTGGCGACCGGGGAGCGCCCAGACGCCCTCCAGGCGATCGGCATCGTCCTCGCCGTCACCGGCGTGGTGTTGGCCTCGCGCGAGCAGGCCGAGGCGGGGGCGAAGCGTGGGGTCGCCACCGGCGCCGGGCTGGCCCTGGTCGCCGCGCTGGGCTTCGGGCTGTTCTTCGTCCTGATCGACTCCGCCAGCGAGGGGGACGTCTTCTGGGCACTGCTGGTAAACCGCATCACCGGGGTGACGATGCTTCTGACGCTGGCCGCGGTGCTGCGCCCGTCCAGCGGCCTCCGAGGCTCGGACGCCCGCCTCCTGATCGGCGTGGGCGCCTTCGACGTGGCCGCCAACGCCTCATTCGCCGTGGCTTCGACCGAGGGGCTGGTGAGCGTGGTCGGCGTGTGCAGCTCGCTCTACCCGGTCGTCACCGTTCTGCTGGCGCGCGCTGTCCTGAGCGAGCGCGTGCGCTCGCTGCAGCTGGCCGGCGTGGCGCTCGCGCTGGCCGGTGTGGTGGCCATCGGCGCCGGCGGCTAGGCCGCCAGGATCGCCTCGACGGCGGCCTCGGTGTCGCGCAGGTCCTCGAGCACCAGATCGGGGCCGGCCGCTCTGAGGTCGTCCTCGCTCGAGTAGCCGCTGGCCACTGCCACCACTCGGACGCCTGCCGCGTGCCCGGCGGCCACATCCAGCGGGGTGTCGCCCACCAGCACTACGTCGGCCGGTGTGAGCTCGACCCCGCGGAGTTCTCGAGCCCGGCCCAGCGCCACCTCGACCAGCCCGGAGCGAACGCCGCCGTCCGAGCCGTAGCCCCCGATCCCAAGGTCCAGCCAGCGATCGAGCCCGAAGGCTCCCAGCTTGGTGGCGGCGTTGGCCTCGATGTTGCCGGTGAGCAGCGACTGCAGGACGCCCTCGCGCCTCGACAGCTCCTGCAGGACCGCCTCGGCACCGGGCAGGGCCCGGCCATCGTCGCGGATCACCTGCTGCTTTCCGTTCAGGGCCGTGGCCAGCTCACGCCACATCGCCGGCAGGTGGCTCTCGCCGTCCGTCACACTGCTGCGCTCGAGGATGGCCAGCGCGATCTCGTGGTCGGTCCGTCCCGCCATCGGCACCATGCCCTCGGGCGGGCGCCCGAAGACCGCCCGGAAGGCGTCGGCGAAAGCCGTGGCGCCGTGTCCGGCCGTATCCACGAGAGTGCCGTCTATGTCCCAGAGAACGAGCCGCACTCCCATGAGGCTGGCAAACCCGTGCTAGACCGCCTCGCCATCCCGCCCAAGCTGGTGCTGCGGGCCCTCGACGACCTTCACGTGATCGCGCAGAACCTGTCCGACCTGCGCGAGGCCGCCGAGGCGCTGCCGAAGGTCGAGGACGAGCTCGCGGCCCACGTCGACCAGCTGAACAACCGCGTCGACCGTCTGCTCGCCCAGATCGAGCCCCTGCACGCCGAGATGGACGACGTCGATGACACGGCGGAGAGCTTGGAGGCCAGCCTCGACCGCCTCCACGGGGAGGTCGGGCCGCTGCTCTCCGAGATGCAGGCGGTGCGGGCGCAGGTGCGGGGCTTTCACGACGAGGTCCGCGACCTGCGCGACCGGATCCCGGGGATCTAGCTCAACGAGACGCCGAGCAGCCGCTCGAGCGCGGGCAGCGTGGTGTCGGCGCCGCGGTGCAGCACCGCGGTCATTCCCACAGCCTCCGCGCCGTCGCAGTTCTCTCGTAGATCGTCGACGAACACGCACTCGGTCGGGTCGAGGCCCACGCTCTCGGCCCCCAGCCGGTAGATCTCGGGCTGAGGCTTGTGAAAGCCGACTTCGCCGGAGATGACCACGCCGTCGAACATCTCCGGAAAGCTGTCGCGGTCATAGCGCCCGGCGCCCATCGAGTTCGACACGAGGCCGGTGGGCACGCCGAGAGCCTTCGCCCGCTTGACGGCGGCCACCATCTCGCCGTCGGGCGTCATGCCCGCGAACAGGCGGTCGATGAACCCCTCCGTGCGGTCGAGTCCGATCTTGGGCCCGATCGTCGACGCGAACTCCTCCTCGTCGATCTTGCCGGTCTCCAGGAGGCGCAGGTCCCGGCGGGCCTCCTCGTCGGAGCGGAAGAGGTCGAGGAAGGCGTTGGGGTCGAGGCCCTCGCGCTCGCAGAACTCGCGGAAGGATCTGAAGACGTTCGTGGTGAGAACGCCTCCGAAATCGACCAGCAGAGCGCGCTGCGCGCTCACGACCGATTGCCCGACATCAGGTCTCGCTCAATTGCTTGGCCTTCTCGGCCAGGGCCGGCACTCCCTCGTCGAACATCGCCAGGAACTCGTCGTCGCTGTCGCCGGCTTTGAAGCGCTTGTAGTTGCCCTCCATGAACACCGCGGCCTTCCAGGAGGCAAGCGCCTGGTACCAGTTCAGCGCCTCCACCGAGCGCCCCGAGCGCTCCTCGTAGCGGGCGACCAGCTCCGAGCGGCTGAGGAAGCCCTCCGCCCGGGTCACGGAGGTCAGCGCGGAGAACATCGTGTCGTCGGCCTCGCCGGGTTCGGTCCAGGTGAGGCTCAGGTAGCCGACGTCGGCGAGCGGGTCGCCGATCGTCGAGAGCTCCCAGTCGAACACCGCGACCACCCTGGCGGGGGCCTCGTCGGCCACCATCACGTTGCCGAGCCGGAAGTCCCCGTGGACGATCGTGGCCGGCGGCGACTCGGGCAGGTTGTCGGCCAGCCACTGCCCGACCTCCTGGACCACGGGCAGGTCACGGGTCTTGTTGTGGTCCCAGAGGCCGTTGAAGCGTCGTAGCTGCCGTTCGAGGTAGCCCGACGGCTTGCCGAACCAGTCCAGCCCCCGCTCGCGCCAATCCACCGCGTGGATCTCGACGAGGGCGTCCACCAGCTCCTCGCCGGTACGCCGCCGCTCCTCCGGGGTGTCGAGCGCGCCGGGCAGCGTGCTCGTGACAACGGTGCCGTGCTCCTCGGCCATCACGTAGAACGGGACCCCCAGCACTTCCTCGTCCTCGCACACGGCGAGGATCTGCGGCCCGCGCGCGTTGGTCCCCTCCAGCGCCTGCAGCAGGCGCGCCTCGCGGAGCACGTCATGCGCCGAGGGCGGTAGGGGCGGGCGCGGCGGGCGCCGCAGCACCACGCGCGCGTCGCCGCGGGCGATCAGGTAGGTGACGTTGGAGTGCCCCTCGCCGATGCGCTCGGCCTCCAGCGGCCCGGCGCCGATGCCGTGGCCGTCAAGCCACTCGGCCAGCGACTCGCGTACCAGCAGCGGCGGGCGCTCCAGCTCCGCGGCCTCCGCCTTCGTCTCCACCTGCTCGCTCACGCGGGCCGGCATGCTCGCAGGCGAGCGAACCGTCGCGTCGGCTGGGCCCGCGGTCTAGGCTGGAGTGGTGCGCCGCGCTCTGGCGATGTCCCTTCTGGCCGGACTGCTGGTTGCCCTGGCGGTTCCGGCGGCGGCCGTGCCCGCCACGGTGGACATCGTCGACTTCGACTACGCGCCCCGCGAGGCGCGCATCGTGCCCGGCGAGTCGGTCACCTGGCGCTTTCGCGGCGCCCAGGACCACACCGTCACCAGCGACGCCGGTCAGGCCGAGTCCTTCGCTTCGGGCGCGCCCCGCATAGGCGGCCCCGATTTCGTGCACCGCTTCGACCGCCTCGGCCGCTTCACCTACTTCTGCACCGTGCACCCGGACATGAGGGGGTCCGTGCTGGTGGCTCCGCCCGACCTCACCGCACCGCGGCTCACCGGCCTGCGCGCCCGGCCCGCGCGCTTCTGCGTCCCCGGCCGCGGCTGCCGTCGTCCGGGCACGCGCCTGCGCTTCCGGCTCTCGGAGACCGCCACCGTGCGCGGCTCGATCGCGACGGTCCGCCGCCCCGGCAGGCGGCTGCGCCGGCTACGGGCCCGGCTGGGGGCCGGCGAGCGCTCGATTCGGGTCCGCGGGCGTGGCCTGCGCCCCGGGCGCTACCTGGCCCGGCTGCAGGCCGTCGACGATGCGGGCAACCGCTCCGCCACCAAGACGGTGCGGATGCGGATCAAGCTCCCCTGATCGCCGCGCTCGCCGAGCCGACGAACAGCTCGCAAGCCCGGCGAAGGGCGGCCGTCTCGCCGCGTTCGAGGCGCTCCAGGGCCAGACCCTCTACACCGGCCATGACGAGCACGATCCCGGCCTCGGCGGCGGCCGGCGACGACGGGCCGTCGCCGGCGCTCAGCAGCATCTGCGCGGTCACCTCCTGCCAACCGGTCTTCATCTCGCGCATCACGGTCCTCACGTCGCGCTCGACGACCGAGACGGCCGACAGGTCGAAGTAGAGGCGCGTCAGGCGCGGGTCCTCGTCGATCACCCGCCACAGGCCGTCGAGCAGGCCCCGCACCACCTCTTCGACCGTCGTGGGCTCGCCCATGCCGCCGAGCACCTCCAAGGTGATCGAGTCGCGCACCTCGCGGCCCACCGCCGCCACGAGGCCCTGCTTGGACCCGAAGTGGTAGGAGATCAGCGCCTTGTTCTGGCCGCTGCGAGCCGCCACCTTCGCGGTGGTCAGCCCCGCGAAGCCCTCCTCCTTGAGCACTTCGAAGCCAGCCTCGAGCACGCGTTCGCGGGCGCCCGACGCCGGGCGACCCGGTCCCCGGGCGGCTGCCGCCTCAGGCGGCCGCTTGACCAACGGGCTCCATGCCCATGGCAGCGAGCTTCTTCGAGAGCGACCGCATTGCGTACTCGAAGATCTCCTGGGAGCCGTAGCCGAAGGGCGTCACGAAGTCGAACGGATCGTCCGCGT
The DNA here is from genome assembly GCA_035296565.1 of Thermoleophilaceae bacterium. Classification (GTDB taxonomy): domain Bacteria; phylum Actinomycetota; class Thermoleophilia; order Solirubrobacterales; family Thermoleophilaceae; genus JACCZR01. The sequence continues at coordinate 4,159 of DATHAQ010000008.1, read as the reverse complement.
ACGGCGGGGCGAGCGCGAGCGTACCCACCGGCAAGGTCTCCTCGAGCGTGTCCTGAATGGTCTTGGCGTGCCGGGGGTCGGCCTTGATGGCATCGGCCAGGAACTTCACGCCGAAGCCCACGTGCCTCGACTCGTCGCGGTTGACGGCGGTGAAGCCCTGCTGGAAGCCGGGCAGCCAGCCGTTTTCCTTCATCGTGCGCAGCATGAAGCGCGCGCCGGTCAGCGCGAGCGTCCCCTCGATGACGATCATGTAGACGGTGATCCCGCGCACCAGCGCGTCGAAGTCGCCAGGGTCCTTTCGGACCGTCTCCGCGCAGTCGTGCAGTATCTCGTCGAAGAGCTGCCCGTACTCGGGCTTCATCTTCGGCCTCTGGGCCTCTACGTTCTCCGACAGCGTGAGCGCATCCACCCCGAAGACCTCGCGGTAGAAGCGGTCGAAGAAGACCATGTGCTTAGCCTCGTCGGAGATCTGCGTGGCCAGGAAGGCGCGCGCTTCGTGCGAGGGCGCGGCAATCGCGAAGGGCAGCAGCTCGGTGGTCACCCGCTCCTCGCCGAGGAAGAATGACGAGCACGACCACTGGAAGAAGTCCTTCTGCTCCCGGCCGATCAGGTCGGGGTCGGCCCACTGCTCGGCGTCGAGCGAGAAGTCGAACTGCTCGCTGCTCCAGGGCTGGCGCTCCCAGCGCGCGAACAGCTTCCCATAGGAGGGAGCCGCCTCCACGATGCGGTCGAGACCGGCCATGACCTGGTCGATGTCGGCGTCGGCGAGAACTTGAACGGCGTCCGTGTCAGCCATGGACGGCATTATTACCCGTTCGTTTAGTTAAGTACAAGTGCCCTGGGTCAGGAGATCTCGCCGACATGGTCCACGTTGGCCACATCGTCGGGCTCGGCGCTCGGCTCGCCGCCGAACCAGGCGTCGAGGATCTCCTCCAGCAGGGCCTCGCTCGTGGTCCTGAGCGAGAGGGCGAGCACGTTCGCGTCGTTCCACTTGCGCGCACCCGACGCAGTCTCGGCGTCCGCGCAGAGCGCGGCCCGCGTACCGGGCACCTTGTTGGCGGCAATCGACGCGCCGGTGCCCGTCCAGCAGGCCACCACGGCCTGGTCGGCCCGCCCCTCGGCCACGTCGCGTGCGGCAGCCTCGCTGGCCCAGGCCCAGTCGTCGCGCTCGTCGGCGTTGAGGGCGCCGTGCAGCAGCGGGTCGTGTCCGCGCTTGCGCAGCTCCTCCACCACGGCGTCGGCGACCCCGGTGCGCTCGTCGGTCGCCACAGAGATCCTCATCTCATCGTCCTCTTCACCGCGGCGACCATCGTAGCCTCAGGCACGTGCCCGAGTTACCCGAGGTCGAGATCGCGGCCCGCCGCTTGACGGGCGCCGCTTCCGGCGCTCGCGTGGAGTCCGCGCTGGCTCCCGGCATGGTCACCATGAAGACCTTCGACCCGCCGCTGGACGCGCTCACGGGTCGGACGATCGACCGCGTGGGCCGGGTGGGCAAGATGCTCACGGTCGAGCTTGGCGACCTGGCCCTGCTGATCCACCTCATGTCTGCGGGCCGCCTTCAGCTGTTCGACTCGCGCGCCTCGCTGCGCGACAAGGCTTCGCGCCTCCTCCTGCGCCTCGACGACGGCCGCGAGCTGCGGCTGCGCGAGTTCGGCACACAGCAGCGCGCCTGGGCGAAACTCCTCCCACTGGACGAGATCGTCCTGGACGAGCAGGTTGCGTCGCTGGGGCCCGAGGCGCTGCCACCGCCTGAGAACCTGCCCGAGTTGCTCGACCAGCCGCGACACCTCCACCCTTTGCTCCGCGACCAGCGGGCGGTCTCCGGCATCGGGCGCTCCTGGGTGGACGAGATTCTCTGGACCGCGAAGCTCTCGCCCTTCCGCAAGGGCTCGGACCTGGAGCCGGCCGAGGTCCAGGCCCTGGCCGAGGCCTTCACCACGACGCTCCAGGGCGCGCTCGACCACTACGAGGAGGTGCTCGGCGCGACGATTCCCGACAAGCTGCCCATGCCGCTGCAGGTGCACCGCCGCGCCGGTGAGCCCTGTCCGCGCTGCGGTACGACGATCGAGGCGATCCACTTCAAGGACTACGTCATGTGCTACTGCCCGCAGGAGCAGACCGGCGGGCGCGTGCTCAAAGACCGCCGCCTGTCGCGGCTGCTGAAGTGACCGCCACGGTCGGCGAGTCTTTTCGCTCGTTCTTCGAGGCGATCGACAAGTTCTTCACCAACCTCGCCGAGGTAGACCTTCTCCCGCTCCTGGTCGCGCTGGCGTCGTTCGGGGTCTACCTGACGCTTCGCGCCCGCGCGTCGCTGAACATCCTCCGCGCCGCCTACCCCGACAAGCCGATCCGCTTCCGCGACATCTGGGGCGCCTACTTCGCGGGTTACGGCTTCAACGCCGTGGTCCCTGCGCGCGGCGGCGACGTCGTTCGGCTCTTCCTGACCAAGAACTCCGTCCCCGAGTCCAGCTACCCGGCCGTGGCCTCGAGCTTCTTCGTGGAGATGGTCTTCGACCTGACGATCGCCATCCCGGTCCTGGCCTTCGCGTTCACGCAGGGCGTCTTTCCCAAGCCGCCCGACTTCGCCGACCTCGACGCCTTCGACCTCTCCTTCTTCGCCTCCCACCCGGAGTTCACGCTCTTCCTGCTCACGTTCCTCGGCATCGCCTTCGTCACCGCCTTCGGCGTCCTGTCCGCGCGCGTGAAACGCTTCTGGGAGCGGGTGCGCCAGGGTCTCACGATCCTGCGCGACCGCCGGCGCTACTTCCGGGAGGTCTGGCTCGTCCAGCTGGCCGGCTGGGGCTTTCGCTTCACCGCCTTCTGGTTCCTGCTCGAGGCCTTCGGGGTCGGCGGCTCGGTGACCAACGTGCTGCTGGTCCTGGGCGTCAACGCGGTCTCGGCGCTGGTGCCGTTCACGCCTCAGGGGGCGGGCGTACAGCAGGCGCTGCTGGCCAAGGTGTTCGCCGGTTCGGCCTCCGGGGCCACTGTCGCCGCCTACTCAGTGGGCCAGCAGGTGGCCATCGGCGCCTTCACCCTCGGCGTCGGCTTCCTCGCCCTGCTGTTCATATTCCGCGTGCGCTCGTTCAAGGAGGTCATCCGGCGAGGGAGGGAGGAGCGGGAGGCCGAGAAGGCGGCCCGGACGGCAGGGTCCCCTCCGAAAAAGTCCTCTGCCGCCTGAGCGATTTTCCGAGGGGCGTGCGCGCGGCGCGCTTTAGCTGGCGCCGAAGCCCTCGCGCGCCTCGCGCACGAGGATGACCGCCTCCGGGAACAGCGTGCGGATGGCTTCGCGCACTTCGGCCGCCTGCTGCTCGGCGTTGCCCTGGAGGTTGAGCCGGTTGATGCCGGCGATGGTCATGTCAGCGGCGAGCTTGATGGCGTTGTCGGCCCACGCCACCTTCTGTGCGCCCTGCATCTGCTCGGCCATCTCACCGAGGCGCTTGCGCAGCTCGTCCGGGTCGCCGAAGAGTCCGCCGAAGGGGTCTTCAGAGCTCATGCCTTCCCTATGGTAGACGGCGTGCCGCTGCCGCCCGCCGCGCTGCGGCTGGTCCTCCTCGCCGCCTTTGCCATCGCCGGCTGCGGCGGTGACGATCGGGAGCGCCCGGCCCCCTCCCGGGCGCCGCCGCGCGCGCCGCCCGCGCAGACGGTTGCCAGCGGGCTCGAGGTGCCCTGGGACCTCGCGTTCCTGCCCGATGGCCGCGCGCTGATCACCGAGCGCCCGGGCCGGGTGCGCCTGCTCAGCGCTCGCGGGCGCCTGCGCGCCGAGCCGCTGGCCGAGATGGAGGTGGAAGACGCCGGCGAAGGCGGGTTGCTCGGCGTGGTGGTCGACCCGGACTTCGAGCGCAACGGCTTCGTCTACCTCTATCGCACCACCAGCGGCGGCAACGAGGTGGCGCGCTACCGCATTTCGGGTGACCGCCTCGAGGAGCAGGCCGTGGTGCTCGACGGCATCCGGGCGGGCGTGATCCACGACGGCGGCCGCATGCGCTTCGGGCCCGACGGGAAGCTCTACGTGACCTCCGGCGAGGCCGGGCAGGACAACCTCGCGCAGGAGCGCGGCTCGCTCAACGGCAAGGTCCTGCGGCTCTCGCCAGGGCAGTTCCGCGGCCGCGGCGGGCGGCCCGAGATCTTCTCCCTCGGCCACCGCAATCCGCAGGGGCTC
>DATHAQ010000007.1:0-61130 GCA_035296565.1 Thermoleophilaceae bacterium | reverse complement strand
CGCACGCAGGCAAGTCCGGGAAGTTCCAGGGCTCGTCGGAGCCGTGTCACAAGAAGGACACGGGCAACCCGCACTGTCCGCCGCACGGGGGCTAGGCCCCTCTGCATGATCGGCTTTGCCCCCGCTCCTCGCTCTCGGTGCGACCGGGATGGGGAGCGGGGGGCATTGCGCTAGCCCGAGCCGCTCGCCGCGCTAGTCCGAGCCGCTCGCCGCCAGCGCTCCGGCTGCCATCTCGTCGCGCCGTAATCCGGTGCGCGCGAGCTAGCGCGTCAGTCGTCTTCCTCGACTGACGCGGACCCGGCGTCGTCTTTCACGTTCTCAGGCGCCGTTCGTGCCGCGCCCTTGCTTGAGAAGTACTCGCCTGGTCAAGCCACGATCTGGCCGTTGCTGGATCTGAGCCGCCACCGGTAATTGGTCGCCGCTGTCCTTATAGATGTGGAACTTCCCCGTACCGTCGTTTCCTCCCCGTCCTCGTCCTCGCTCCCGGTCAGCTCTACGGCTAGCCCGCGTGCGGACTCGCCTCCTGGTCGTCGAGTTTCTGGGGCCCATCGGATGCGTCGCCGCTTTCATCCTCACTGCCGAGACCCTGCCCCTCGAATGTGGCGCCTTGCTCACCATCTTCGGAGCCCTGAGACTCGTCGAAGGTGCCGCCGCTTTCGCCCTCACTCTCAGAGCTCATCGCGTCGTCTGAGGTGCTGCCTTCTTGATCCTGGCCTCCGAAGCTCTCGGACTCCTGTGAGGTCGCGCCTTCCTCGCCACCCTCGAAGCCCCGCGGCTCGTCGGACATCTCGTCGGTCTCGCTCTGATCCTCGAACTGATCCTCGAACATCTTGTTCTCCCTCTCTAGGGCCGCCGCTCGGTCCTTCGGGGCGGATGCCGGGCCCTGTACCCGATTTGCCCAACCGTCACCTCTTTCGGGCGTCGGCCGGCCACCCCCCATCACCAAGCACCCCCGACAACACCCGGAAGGGGACGGCTCAGGGACGTCACGAGCCGTCACCGCGAACATCGAAGACGGTCGAACTGGACCTGAACTCGATGTTCTCGTCGCTGATCTCGAGCAGACCGTGGATGTCACGCCGGTTGTAGGTCTCGATCCATCTCCGCACGACTTCCACGGTCTCCAGCGACTTCGCCTACTCCAACAGCCGCACGGCTTCGAGGGCCTCGGCTTCGGTCCGGCAGAACTTCCACCACACGATCTTTCCGTCGCGGACCCGGGCGGCCTGCCAGAAATCCTGCTCCAGCCTCACGCCGCTGGCGCCTCCCGTTGCGACTCCGTGAGACTGGATCACGAGCATTTCGCCAAAGGCGCGCGTACCCACGATCTCGCTGTGCCAGTCTGCGAAAACACCTCGGAGGCTCTCGAAGTACTCCCGGACTCCCTCGTGACCGCGGTAGGTCCCGCCCCCGCCTTCGGCTTCGAGGACCAACGAGGTGAACTCGACCTCGGGGTCCGTCAGCGCAAGCAAGGCCTCCAGGTCTCCACTGCTGAAAGCGTCGTAGGCCCGGTGAGCGAGCTCTTCGTTCTCCTGCGACATCGCCTACTCCGACAGCCCCGCGGCTTCGAGGGCTTCCGCCCTGCTTTCGAACGCCTGTCCCCGGGTGACCTTGCCATCTCGGATCGTCCAGACGTTCCAGGTCGTCCGGGCCACGTCCACTCCGCTCAGCTTTCCCCTGCCAGATTCGTCACCGTGGCCAGCACCTGGTCGCCCGCGTCCACAAGGTCATAGACTTCCAACCGGGGGTTGTCGAAGGTTTCCCATAAGAGGTTCAGGAGCCGCCTGAAGCCCTCAGGCCCCCGATACACCTCCTCCACGCCCGGGAGCAACCCCGCCGGGATGAACTCGCAATCCGGCGCAGCGAGTGCATCAACGGCTTCCTCTATGTCGCCTCGGTTGGTGGCCCCGTAGCCACGACGCATCAGTTCCACATTCTCCCGCGAGATCGCCCGCCCAGTATCCCCCGCTCGGGCCGGGTGGGAGGACGACGGACTAGGCGAGCCGCCAGACCGCCTGACTCGGTGGCCGCGAGAAAAAATCGGAGTCTTCAGCTTTAGTGGCGGTCCGGCCGGCGCCCACTCAAGCTGCCGATGGGCGCGGTGGAGCTCGACCTTCACGCCTAGCCCGCGAGGCCGCGCAGGCAGCGCACGGCTTCGACGTCGGGCAGCCGCTGGAGTGCTCGTGCCGCCTGCTCGAGCTCGCGCAGCGTGACCTCGGGGCGCTCCAGCAGCAGACGAGCCAACCACCGCAGCGCCGCCCGCTCGTATAGGTCGGGGCTCTCGTGTCGCACCAGGTTGCACACCTCTAGAGCGTCGGACAGAGGGACGGTCGGAAGCTCCGCCGCCGTCGCCCTCACCTGCACGAGGTTGCCGGAGGCCAGGGCTCGCTTGAACCGGGCGTAGGGTGTGCCCTGGCTGGTCACGAACGTATGTTCGCATAGGCCTGAGCCATGTCATAAACGGCGCGCTGCGGTCGACGCCCCTCCTGGAGGAGTAAGTCTGAGGTCCCGGGCACGGTCGGGGGCGTCGCCCGCGAGATCTCCGCGACAGCCGACATAGCGGGATAGCGCGGGCGGAAGCCGGCGCCCGCAGGGCGAGGTCCTCCATTGGTCGAGGGCGGGAGAATCGGGAGCGCCCGTCCGCTGCAGGCAGTCGCGGATGGCCTGTGAGCACCGCTGGGGGCCAGGTGGGTTCGCGAACCACGCACAGGGTGCGCCCAGTCAGGTTCGCCCGGTACTCAAACGGGGTACGCAGAGAAGGCGTTATGAAGATCGCCGAGTTGATCTGTCACCAGTGCGGCGCGGTGAGCTACACGCGTCTGCCCACCTATCGCAACAGCACCATGCCGCGGTGCGGTTGCGGGGGTATGAAGCAGGTCGTGCGGGTGGTCACCAAGCGCACCCCAATCACCCTCCAGCCCGAGGCTCCAACCGAAAGCCGGCAGGACCCCGCGCTGGGCTGAAGCTTCGTATCACGGAGTCGACACGCAGCACGAGCGCCATGTCCCCCGCGATATCGCACACTCCGACAGTCCCACGGCGTCGAGGGCCTCGGACGGATTCGCATGCACCTGCATGCGGATCTGCTGTCCGCGACGCACGGTCAGTACCCCTGCGCAAAGCACCATCCGGCCGGTCAGTTGCTTGACGGGAAGGCCTAACGCCCGCAAGTTAGACACGTGACGAACGTTGCTGCCAGCGATGGGCCGTCGGCCCGCAGTGTCCTCTTCCGGTCCTCCGCTGGCGCTAACGGTCTCTGAAGTCGCCGACCCGCTCGGCGTCTCCGTGGGCACCGTGCGCCGCTGGGCTGACAGCGGCTACCTCAGGAGTTTCCGCACCCCAGGCGGGCAGCGGCGCTTCGACGCAAGCGTCGTAGACGAATTCATCCGATCGCTCGAACAGGGACGCCGCGAGGGCGGGCCGGGGTCTTCTTCCGAGTAGAGCGCGTGCGCTCGATTACGTGCGGGTAATCGACGCGCGCACGAGCGGCGGGTACCTTCGCCGCCGTGGCGACCTCGCGCTTCCAGTCAGCGGTCGGCGAGCAGTTGCGTGGGTGGCGCGAGCGGCGGCGGCTGTCCCAGCTCGAGCTCGCGCTCGACGCCGGGATCTCGGCCCGTCATTTGAGCTTCGTCGAGACGGGCCGCTCGAAGGCCGGCCGCGAGATGCTGCTTCAGGTCCTCGAGCGCCTCCGGGTCCCGTTTCGCGAGCGCAACCAGCTCCTGCTCGCCGCCGGCCACGCGCCGGCGTTCCCGGAGCGCCCGCTCGAGGGCCCGGAGCTGGCGCCCGTCCGCGCCGCGCTCGACCTGATCCTGCGCGGCCACGAGCCCTACCCGGCGGTCGTCGTCGACCGGGGCTGGAACCTGGTCGCGGCCAATCCGACGATGTTACGGCTCACCGGGTTCGTCGAGATCGACCCGGCGCTGCTCGAGCCGCCCGTCAACGTGATCCGCGTCGGCCTCCATCCCGCGCGGGTTCGCGCCGGTGACCGTCAACCTCGCGCAGTGGCGGGCGCACTTCCTCGAGCGGCTCGAGCGCCAGCTAGCGGTGACAGCAGACGGGCGGCTCGCCGCGTTGATAGACGAGGTCGCCGGCTACTCGGTCGACGAGGCCGATCCAGCTCCCGCCGCCGGGCCCGCCGGCGGCGAGGTGCTCGGGCCGCTCAAGATGAGAGTTCCGGACGGCGGCGAGCTGTCGTTCTTCGGCATGTTCGCGACTTCGACACGCCGTTTGAGGTGACGACCTCCGAGCTGGCGATCGAGCTGATGTTCCCCGCAGACCGCAAGACCACGGAGATCCTCGAGGAGATGCGAGATGCGAGCGACTGACCGGCGCCGCGAGCGGCTGATCATCGGCGCGGGCGGCGTGCTGCTGATCGGCTCGCTGTTCCTGCCCTGGGCCGATGCCGGTGGCGCCCGTCACAGCGGCTGGGACCTCTGGACGATGGCCGACATCTACCTCACGATCACCGGCATCGTTGCGATCTGGGCGGCGATCACCGGCGGGCGCTTCGGGCTCTTCCGCCCCGACCTCTCGCTCAACGGCGCGACCGACCTGCTCGGGGTCGTGGCGACGGTGCTGCTCACCTGGCTGGTCGCGTTCGACTACCCGGACGCTGCCGCCCGCGAGGTCGGTGTCTTTGTGGCGCTGGCCGCGGCGGTCGCAGTGATGGGCGGGGCCGGCGACTACGGGACGCTGCGCGGCGAGTCGCCATTCCCGCCCACGGCCGCCGGCGGCCAACACTCGAAAAGAGCATGGGCGCCGTCCCGCCCGCCACGGGTTCCGCGTCGCCCGCGCAGCACGCACACCTCTCGGCAAGACGCTCAGGCGGCTGAGGGATTTTCCGAGGGGCGGACGTGCGACGCCCGCCGAGCAACAGCGGCGGCCGAGGGCTCGAGGCCCTACGCCAGGCTGCGCCCGAGCGCGTAGCCCGCGGCAGCCGCCGCCAGGCCGCCTCCACCGATGCCGCCACGTAGGGGGCATTCGGGCGCCCAGCTCGCCCGGCGCTCGCCCGGGTCTAGCGCAACCGGCGAGTGGTACGGACGATACGGTCAGTCGGATGCAAGTCTCGTCGCCTGCCGGCGCGATCCCCGCCACGCTCGCCGAGCTCGTCGGCGGGACGCCGATGGTGCGCCTGGAGCGCCTCGCCCCGGAGTGCTCCGCCGAGCTGGTCGGCAAGCTCGAGGCCTACAACCCGGCGGGCAGCGTGAAGGACCGGATCGGGGTGGCGATGATCGAAGCCGCCGAGGCCGAGGGGCGCATAGAGCCCGGCCGCACGACGATCGTGGAGGCCACCTCGGGCAACACCGGGATCGCGCTCGCCTTCGTCTGCGCCGCCAAGGGCTACGAGCTCGCCTTGACTCTGCCGCAGGGCATGAGCCGCGAGCGTGAGGCGCTGCTGCGCCTGTACGGCGCGAAGGTGGAGATCACCGAGTCGATGGGCGGCATGAACGAGGCGGTGGAGGCCGCCGCCCGCATTGCCGGCGACAGCACGGACTTCTTCATTCCCGACCAGTTCTCCAATCCGGCCAACCCCGACGTTCACCGCCGCACCACGGCCGAGGAGATCTGGGCCGACTGCGAGGGCCGGGTCGACGTGCTCGTAGCGGGAGTGGGGACGGGCGGCACGATCACCGGAGCGGGGGAGAGGCTGAAGGAGCGCAACTCCCAGCTGCACGTGGTGGCCGTGGAGCCCAAGTCCTCGCCCGTGCTCTCCGGCGGGTTGCCCGGCCCGCACAAGATCCAGGGCATCGGAGCCGGCTTCGTCCCCGCTGTGCTCGACCGCTCGGTGGTCGACGAGGTGATCGCCGTCGACGACGAGGACGCGCTGGAGACGGCCCGCCGCTGCTCGCGCCGGGAGGGGCTCTTGGCCGGCATCTCCTGCGGCGCCGCGCTGTGGGCCGCCATCGAGGTCGGCAACCGAGGCGAGTTCGCTGGCAAGCGCATCGTGGTGGTCATGCCGGACTCCGGCGAGCGCTACATCTCCCAGCCGTTCTTCGCCCCCTAGGCCGATGCTGGGCCTGGGCACCCTCACCCGCGTCGCGCGCGAGCTGCGCGAGGACCTGACGGCCGCGCAGGACCGCGACCCAGCCGCTCGCGACGTCGGGCGTGCAGAGATCCTGCTGACCTACGGGGGCGTCCAGGCGCTGCTCTCCCACCGCGTGGCGCACGTGATGCACGACGCCGGGGTGCCGTTCGCCCCCCGCCTGCTGGCGGCGGCCACGCGGACGTGGACCGGGGTGGAGATCCACCCGGCGGCGCGCATCGGCCGCGGGCCGTTCATAGACCACGGGGCCGGCGTGGTGATCGGCGAGACGGCCGAGATCGGCGACAACGTCACCCTGTATCAGCAGGTGACCCTCGGGGGAACGGGCTTCCAGCGCGGCAAGCGCCACCCCACGGTGGGCGACGATGTCGTGGTCGGCTCCGGAGCGAAGCTCCTGGGGCCGATCACGGTGGGCGACCGCGCCAAGATCGGCGCGGGCACCGTGGTGATCCACGATGTCCCCGAGTCGGCCACGGTGGTGGGCAACCCCGGCCACCCCGTGCGGGTCGACGGCGAGCGACCCAGCGGGCCGGACGCCGACTGGGCGCACCTGCCGGACCCCGTGGCCGACGCCATCCGGGGCCTGGCCAACCGGGTGGGAGAGCTGGAGGAGATGGTGGCCGATCTCACCGGGCGCAAGCCCGAGGGCGCCGAGGTGAGAGAATTGCCGAACCGCCGTGGACCCGATTCGGTAGGAGGCTGAGATGGTGCTCGACGTGATAGGGCTGATCCTCATCGGTGCTGTGATCGGCGTGGTGGCGCGGCTGCTGCTTCCCGGCCGCCAGAAGATCGGCTTCTTCCTCACCATCCTCATGGGCATCGGCGGCGCGCTCATCGGCGGCCTCATCGCCGGCGCGATCGGCACGGGTGACATCTTCGAGCTGAACTTCCTCGGCACCGTCTTCGCGGTGATCGCCGCGGTGCTGCTCGTCGGCGCGGCGAGCGCGATGGTCGGCGGCGGAGACCGCCGCCGGGAACCGGTGGACCGGCCGGTCCGCTAGTAGAAGACCGTCCGCGTGCGGTGACGCGGGACGGCCTTGTAGCGCGGCGCCTGCCCTCGGTTCCACAGCCACACGTCCAGCGTTGGCGCGCTGACGCCCAGGCCGCCCGCGATCTCATCGCAGGCGTGGACGGCGCAAGCCCGGATCTCGCGCTCCTGCTCGCCTGGAGGGAGCGGCTCGCCGGCGTCGATGTGCGCCGCCAGCTCGCTGTCGTAGCGCAGCACCCCGTCCACCCGCAGCACGTGCGGAACGAGGTTGTCGGCGAAGATCGTCAGCTCGTCCAGATCCCCGAACTGGCCCACGCCGGCGAGGGCGAGGTCGTTGGGAGTGATCTGCGCGCGCTTGTAGAACCCGGTGTCCTCGAAGAACGGCATGCCGCGGGCCAGCTCCTCGGCCAGCGCCACTGCGGAGCCGCCGGCAGCGGCGACCACCTCAGTGGGCTCGCGGTCGCCGAGAAAGCGCCCCAGGTCGCGCAGGGCCTCGCCGTACAGCTCCATCAGGTCGTGGCCCGGGTCCTGACCGAGCACCCCGGCCACGTCGCCGGCGCTGAGCCGGCGCAGCTCCGCGGCGGTCCAGGGGCCGGCGGCTCGGAAGCGGTCGGCGAGCGCCCAGGCCACCGTGAAGTAGCCCGAGCATCCGGGCCGCTTGGCGAGTGTCGGGAACCAGCCCGAGCCGAAGTTGATCGCGTCGAGGGTGAGGAGGTAGGCGCAGACCTCCTCGCGGCTGCCCTCGAGGAAATGGCGCTGGGGGTCCAGCACGGGTGGCGGGCCGGGCTCGACCGTTCCCAGCCGGCCGGTGTCGATCGTGACCCAGCGCGCCCGTCCGGCCAGCTCGGCGCAGTGCTCGCGGACCTGGTCGGGTAGCCGCATCGGGCGCAGGGTAGGCCCCTAGAGTGCGCCCGGTGCTCGAGTGCCGTGGCCTTTCCAAGCACTACGGCGCCAAGGTGGCGCTCGACTCCGTGGACCTGAGCATCGGCCAGGGCGAGCTCGTCGGCCTGCTGGGCCCGAACGGCGCGGGCAAGACCACGCTGGTCAAGAGCGCGTGCGGGCTGCTTCGCCCGAGCGCGGGCTCGGTGACCGTCTACGGCCAGGCCGCAGGGTCCCCGGCCGCGCTCAGCCGTATCGGCTACCTGGCCGAGCTGTTTCGCTTCCCCGGCTGGCTGACCGCCGAGGAGGTCATCGAGCTGCACCAGGGCCTGACGGGTTCTCGAGCGGGGGAGGAGGAGCGTGTCGCGCTGCTGGGAATGGTCGGCCTGAGCGACGCCCGGCGGGTGAAGGTCGACTCGATGTCCAAGGGCATGCAGCAGCGCCTCGGCGTCGCCCAGGCGCTGGTCGGCACTCCCCACCTGCTCCTGCTCGACGAGCCGGCCAGCGCCCTCGACCCGGCCGGCCGCCGCGCGGTGCGGGAGCTGCTGCTGTCCCTCAAGCAGCGGGGAATCAGCGTGCTGTTGAACTCGCACCTGCTCAGCGAGGTGGAGCTGGTCTGCGACCGGGTGGTGGTGCTCGTGAACGGTCGCGTGGTGCGCAGCGGCCGCCCTGCCGAGCTGGTACGCCCGCGCGGCGTGGAGGTGGAGACGGCGGCCGGGCCGCGGCTGTGGGAGGGGGCCACTCGCGAGCACGTGCCACAGATCGTCGCCGAGCTCGTGGCGGCGGGTGAGGAGGTCTACGGGGTGCGGGTCCTGGCCTCGACCCTGGAGGACGTCTACCTCGAGGCGGTGGGCGCTTGACCCCGTTCGCGACGGTGGTGCGCTACGCGATCCAGGAGAGCGTGCGCCGCCGCGTGTTCTTGGTGGTGCTGGTGCTGAGCGCCTCTTTCGTGGCGGTCTACACCGCGGGCGCGGCCGCGATCTTCGGCGGGCTGAGCGACTTCGATCCCGGCGGCGGCGAGCACGCCGCCGCCGGTGCGGGGCTGCTCGGCTTCGCGATGTTCGTGGTGCTCTTCCTCGGCACCACCCTGGCGATCTTCCTGACGATCGGCACGGTCCGCGGGGACGCCGAGCGCGGCCTGCTGCAGCCGCTGTTGGTACGGCCGCTGGGGCGCACGCGCCTGCTGGCCGCCCGCCTGACCGCCGCGGCCGGCATGTCCAGCGCCTACGTGGTCGCGTTCTTCCTGCTGCTGGTGGTGCTCACCGCCAGCGTCGGCCAGTGGGTCCCCGACTCGCTGCCGGGCGCCACGCTGGGTCTGGTGGGAGCGGTGCTGGTGGTGTGCCTGCTGTCGCTGCTGGGCTCGACCTTCCTGTCCAGCACGGCCAACGGCATTGCCGTGTTCATGCTCTTCGGGGCAGGCTTGGGCGGCGCGCTGCTGCACCAGTTGGCAATCGGGCTCGACAGCAGCGCGCTCAAGGGCGTCTCGGAGCTGGCCGGATGGCTGCTTCCGTTCATGGCGCTGTACCTCTCCGCGCTGGGCTCGCTGGGGCCGGACATCGACACCGCCGACATCCTCGGTGGCCCCAGCGGCCTCGCGCTGGTCCTCTGGACCCTTTTCTACCTCGGCCTGCTGGCCGTCGGCGCCAGAACGATCTTCCTCAGCCGCGACCTCTGATCAGAACCCGCGCGGGTGCCGGGCGGTGTAGCCGCGCGGCGAGCGCATCCGCCTCGACCAGCGGGTCCCCGTCCGCTTGCGGGCGCTGGTGTCGAAGCGCAGGCCGGCCACGATCATGTAGGCGTGGCCGCTGTTGGCCCGCGTCGTGATCCACTTCCCACGGCCCCGCCGGCCGTAGGACATGAAGCCGGTCGAGTCCAGCGAGCGGCCGAGCATGCGGCCGCCCTTCAGCGCGTAGGAGACAGAGCCCGAGCAGTCGTAGCCGCGCGACTCGCCGTCGCCGTGCCCCCCGCCGTAGACGTAGGGTTTCTTGGCGATCCTGTTGGCCGCGGCGATCACCTGCTTGACGCGCTCGGGCGCCGAGGTGGGCGCGACGGCCAGGCCGTTGCGCCCGAGCCTTGCCCGCTCGGCCGAGGGCGCGGTGTCCTCGGGCGTGGCGGAGGCGGCCGCGCGCTTGATCCTCCGCGCGTCGGGGCGGGTGACCACGCCGTTGACGCGGAGGTCCTCCTCACGCTCGAAGCGCTTGACGCTGCGCGTGGTGCCGCGACCGAAGTGGCCGTCGCGGGTGGTGCGGTGGCCGGCCCTGGTCAGGTAGCGCTGAAGGGTCTTGACGTCGCTGCCCTTCATGCCCTGCTTGAGGGTCCGGGAGCCATATGGCGCCGCGTGGGCGGCGGGAGCGACCGTGAGGGCCAGCAGCGCGCCGACGGCCAGCGCGAGGCGAATCGTTCGAGCCATTTCGAGGCGAGTCCCTTTCTCTTCTCACGCCTACGGGGTTAGCTGACGGGCTCGCGCTGAAGAGATCGCGCTACGCCGGAAGCATCCGGCGATTCGCCCCACGTGCGTGGTTCCCCCGCTCCCGTCCGCCCTGCGCGGATGGGACTCGGCTTTGGGTTATGGAACCCGGCAACTTAGCGAGAGTCGCGGCCGGGCGCACTCGTATTCTCGGGAAGGTGAGCACGGTGAAGGAGCCCGCGACCCTTCTCGAGGGCCTGAACTCCCCCCAGCGGGAGGCGGTGCTGCACGACGAGGGGCCGCTGCTGATCCTGGCTGGGGCAGGCTCGGGCAAGACCCGCGTGCTCACCCACCGCATCGCGCACCTGGTGGGCACCGGGCAGGCCCAGCCGGGCGAGATCCTCGCCATCACCTTCACCAACAAGGCAGCCAACGAGATGCGGGAACGCGTCGGGGCGCTGGTGGGCCGGCGCTCGCGCGCGATGTGGGTGATGACCTTCCACTCCGCCTGCGCCCGCATCCTGCGGGCCGAGGCCGAGCGGCTGGGCTACACGCGCGGCTTCACGATCTACGACGAGGCCGACTCGGTGCGCCTGGTCAAGAACTGCACCGAGGAGCTGGACGTGGACCCCAAGCGCTTCCCGCCACGGGGGATCAAGCGCCAGATCTCCGACGCCAAGAACCAGCTGCTGGACGCCGAGGCCTACCGACTCAAGGTGGAGTCGTTCTTCGAGCAGACGGCCGCCGACGTCTACGACCTCTACGAGCAGCGGATGCACTCGGGCAACGCGATGGACTTCGACGACCTGCTGTTTCGCTCGGTGAACCTGTTCGAGCTCTTCCCCGAGGTGCGAGACCGCTACCGCAACAGCTTCCGGCACGTGCTGGTCGACGAGTACCAGGACACCAACCGCGCCCAGTACCGCTGGCTGCAGCTGCTGGCCGAGGAGCACCGCAACCTCTGCGTCGTCGGCGACGACGACCAGTCGATCTACCGCTTCCGCGGCGCCGACATCCGCAACATCCTGGACTTCCAGGACGCGTTCCCCGACGCCCACACGGTCAAGCTGGAGCAGAACTACCGCTCCACCCAGACCATCCTCTCCGCCGCCAACGGAGTCATCTCCCACAACCGCGGCCGCATGGAGAAGGCCCTGTGGAGCGACCTGGGCCAGGGCGAGCCCGTGCACATCCGCGAGCTCGAGGACGAGCATGCCGAGGCGCGTTTCGTGGTCAGCGCGATCGAGCGCCACGTAGACGCCGGCGGCTCGCGAGACGACGTGGCGGTCTTCTACCGGACCAATGCGCAGTCCCGGGTCCTGGAGGACATGCTGGTCCGCTATCAGGTCGGCTACCAGGTGATCGGCGGCACCCGCTTCTACGAACGGGCCGAGATCAAGGACGCGCTGGCCTACCTCACGCTGCTCGTCAACCCCCACGACACGGTGTCCTTCGGTCGCGTGGTCAACTCGCCGCGCCGGGGCATAGGCGACACCTCCCAGGCACGCATCACCGCCTATGCCAACACGGTCGGGGAGCCGGTCTTCGACGTGGCCGCCGCGCCGGACGAGATCCCCGGACTCGCCGCGGCCGCGCGCAAGTCGGTCGCGCGCTTCATGTCGACGATGGAGCGCCTGCGCGAGCGGGCCGAGGGCGACGCGTCGGTCGGCGACCTGCTGCAGGAGACGCTGGAGGAGACCGGCTACCTGGCCGCCCTGGAGGCCGAGCGGACGATCGAGTCGCAGGGCCGGCTGGAGAACCTCGAGGAGCTCGTGAGCGTGGGGCGCGAGTACGAGACGACCAGCGAGGAGCCCTCGGTCGAGGAGTTCCTCCAGCAGATCGCCCTCTTCTCCCAGCAGGACGATCTGCGCGACGAGGAGGGGATCGTCACGCTCATGACCCTTCACAACGCCAAGGGCCTCGAGTTCGAGATCGTGTTCATGATCGGCTGCGAGGACGGCGTCTTCCCGCACTCCCGGGCGGTGGAGGCGGGGGACCTCGAGGAGGAGCGCCGGCTCTGCTACGTGGGCCTCACGCGAGCCAAGCGTGAGCTGTACGTGACCCACGCGCGCACGCGGGTGATGTACGGAGGGCGGGACTTCAACCTGCCCAGCCGCTTCATCGGGGAGATCCCCGCCGAGCTGACCGACGCCGGCGAGCAGTTCACCGGGCGCGAGGCCACCGCCAGCTGGCAGACCGGCTCGCCGGCGGCCGCCCCAAGCGGCGGCGGTAGCTTCGCCACGGGCGACGACGTGGTGCACGCGCGCTTTGGCGAGGGCGTCATCATCGCCTCGCACGGCGACCAGGTGACGGTGCGCTTCGCCGACGACGGCTCCGAGCGCACCCTGATGGCGGATTACGCGCCGCTCAAGAAAAGAGGCTGATGGCCGCCCGGCTGATCGACGGAAAGGCGGTGGCTGCCGCCGTCCGCGAGCGTGTCGCGGGGGAGGTGGCCGCGATGCCCACGGCCCCCGGCCTCGCAACCGTCCTGGTGGGAGAAGACCCCGCCTCGGCGGTGTACGTGCGCATGAAGCGCGAGGACTCGGCCCAGGTGGGGATCGAGTCCTTCCATCACGAGCCCGCTCCCGGTGAGGTGGCGGAGCTGCTCGCCGAGCTGAACGCCGAGCCGCGAATTAACGGGATCCTGCTCCAGCTTCCCCTGCCCGACGGCGTGGACGACGCCGAGATGACCGCCCTGATCGACCCGCGCAAGGACGTGGACGGGCTGACCCCCCTGAGCGCCGGCCTGCTGGCCCAGGGCCGGCCGGGCCAGGTGCCGTGCACCCCCGCCGGCGTGATGGAGCTGCTGGCCCACGCCGGCGTGGAGCTGGAGGGCGCCGAGGCCGTGGTCGTGGGCCGCTCGCAGCTGGTGGGCAAGCCGCTCGCCGCGCTGCTGCTGGCGGCCAACGCGACAGTGACCCACTGCCACTCGCGCACACGCGACCTGGCGGCCAGCTGCCGCCGGGCGGACGTGCTCATCGCCGCTGCCGGCGTGCCCGGCCTGATCACCGCCGACATGGTGCGCGAGGGCGCAACGGTCATCGACGTGGGGACCAACCGCACCGACGAGGGCCTGACCGGCGACGTCGACTTCGACGGCGTCAGCGGGGTCGCCGGCGCCATCACGCCGGTGCCCGGGGGAGTCGGGCCGATGACCCGCGCGATGCTGCTGGTCAACACCGTCGCCGCGGCCAAGGCCCAGCTGGAGGCCGTACCCTGAGCGGCGTGGACCTGCGGCGCCTACGCGCGGGGGAAGTGATCGCCGGCTTCTCGGGCGTCCTGCTCCTACTTGCCCTGCTGCTGCCCTGGTACACGCACGAGGTGGCCACCTCGTTCGGCCCGCGGCCCTCCCTGCCCTCGCAGAATGCGTTCGAGGCACTCGCCGTGGCGGACCTCCTGCTCTTGGTGGTCGCCGTGGCCGCGGTCGGCCTGGCGATCACCACGGCGGCAGAGAAGACCGTCGCCGTCCCGATCGCCTACGCGAGCCTGCTGTCGGCGGCCTCGGTGATCGGCTTCGTGGTCGTGCTCGTCCATCTCGGCTACTCGCCGGCTCCCGGCGGCGGCGTGCCCCCGGAGACCCGGGTCGAGACCGGGACGGCAGGCGGCGTCTACCTGGCGCTGCTCGCGACCGCAGCGATGTTCGTGGGCGCGCTGTTTTCTATGCGCGACGAGCGCCTGAGCAAGGGCGGCCGCCTCACCGACCAGACGGGCAAGCCGGTCGACCGGGCGCCCGAGGCCGAGCGGCTCGCAACGCCGTGAGCTTCGAACGGCTCAACGGCTGGGACTGGGTGGCCTTCGTGGCCGCGGGTGCGCTGCTGTTCACGATGGGCGTCGACTGGTACAGCACGGTGCAGGGCGAGGAGGCCCGGCGCATCGAGCACATCGAGGACCCCAACCCCGGGCCCAGCGGCGAGATCGGCCGCGAGGTCCAGGAGCGGGCCGCCGAGCGCGCCGAGGGGGCCGAGCGCAACGCGGTGCAACCGCAGGGCTTCATCGACTCGCTGCTGCTGGTGCTCCTGTTCGCCACCGTGGCCTTCGTGGCCGTGGCGGCCTTCTCCCGGGCGGCGGGCCGGCGCTTCGAGCCGCCGGGGACCCCCAGCGCAGCGGCCGCGCTGACCGCGGCGCTGGCAGCGCTGCTCGTGGCCTACCGCATCGTCCAGCAGCCGGGACTGGACGTCGGCACGACGGTCAAGGCCGGCGCGCCGCTGACGCTGGTGGTGCTGGCGGTGGTCGCCTTGGCCTCCTCACGCGCGCTGAAGAAGGAGGAGCAGGGGAAGGCCTTCCGCGCGGAGGAGACGCCGGCCTAGGCGTCCCAGCGCAGCGGCAGACGGTCCAGGCCGTACACGCCCTGCACCGAGCCGTACCCGGGCTCGCCGTCGAGCTCCAAGCCGGGCATGCGCTCGGCGAAGAACCGCAGCCCCTCCTGCATCTCTGCCTGGGCGAGATTGGCTCCCAGGCAATAGTGCGGGCCGGCGCCGAAGGTCAGCGGCTTGCCGACGTCGCGCTTGGCCGTGATGTCGAAGCTCG
The DNA here is from genome assembly GCA_035296565.1 of Thermoleophilaceae bacterium. GTDB lineage: Bacteria > Actinomycetota > Thermoleophilia > Solirubrobacterales > Thermoleophilaceae > JACCZR01. The sequence continues at coordinate 46,286 of DATHAQ010000007.1, read as the reverse complement.
GGTCCACGCCGTCGCGGTTGGCCGACGCGGCCGCGACCATCACCACCGTCCCCTCGGGGAACAGCACGTCGCGGAACTCGATGTCCTCGAGGGCGATGCGCGCGGTGAAGGGCGTGATCGGCTCCACCCGCAGGGCCTCCCACACCGCCGCGGGCGCCAGCTCGGGGTCGGCGCGCAGGGCCTCCCACTGCTCGGGATGCTCGGCGAACAGCCGCATGGCCTGGGCCAGCTGGGACTGGGTGGTGTCGACGCCGCCCACGAGCACGTTGAGCACGAGGTTGACGAGCTCGTCGTCGTCGAGGCGGTCACCCTCATAGCGGGCGGCCAGGAGGGTCGAGATGAGGTCCTCGCGGGGGTCGTCGCGCCGGCGCTTCAGCAGCTCGGCGGCCCAGTCGTAGAACTCCTGCACGGCCTCCTCGATCTGGGGGCGCTGCTCCATGAGGGCGGTGGCGTCGAACTGGCGCTGGATCCAGTCCGACCAGTGGTGCAGTCGCGGGGCGTCCTCGAGCGGCGCGCCCATCACCGTGGCGATCACCATCGACGGGTAGGCCTTGGCGAAGCTCTGCACGAACTCGCAGCCGTCCCCGCCCCGCCAGAGTCCGTCGAGGACCTCGCGCATCGCGGGGCGCCAGCAGTTGGCCGCGCGCGGGGTGAAGGAGGGATTGACCAGGTTGCGCAGGCGGCTGTGATCCTCGCCGTTCAGGTGGAGGATGTTGCGGCGGATCTCCTCGGCCAGCGGGCCCTCGTCGATCTGGAAGATCTCGGCAATCTTCAGGCCGGGGAACGTGGCAGAGCGGGTGCGCAGGAAGAAAGCCGCCGACTCGCGGTCGAGCACGGCGTAGCCCAGCGGGACCCTGGCCAGCCAGCTGCGCTCGCGCAGCTCGGAGAGCACCTCGTGAAAGCGCGGGCCCCGCAGGGCAGGGTCGTCGTAGGGAAGCTCGGGGGGGTCGAGCTCGTCGACCCGGGTGAGGGCGGTCGTGCTCACGCCGTCACCACGGGACGGGCGACCCTGCCGGCAAGCACCCAGCACCCCAGGGCGACGAAGACCAGGGTGCCGTCCACGAGGAAGGTCACGAGGTACATGAAATCGTCGCGGTGGAACAGGTAAAAGCCGAGCGCGGGCACCGACGAGGCGATCTTGCCGGCGGCCAGCACCAGGATCAGCGGCCGATAGCGGACGACGTCGGTGGAGACCACGGCGGCGATGCCGGTGATTACCACCATGTACGCGAAGGACAGTGCCACCCACAGCTTCTGCTCGGACGCCGGGCCGTCGCTGAAGCCGCCGATGGCGTCGCCCACGTCGTCCACGGTGCCGATGACGCCGTCCGGCGCGACAAGGAACAGGACGCCGCTGAACGCGAAGGCGACGACCAGCGCACGCATGACGAGCACGACCGTCCGCTGGGCCTGGCCGGGGCTCACGGGCGGATCCTAACCCGGCTCCGGGGCGCCGCGGCGAGCGCGGCCGAGACCGGTCGGGGGGCGGCAACGGTGCAAGAAATTCCTCAGGGCCTGACGAACTGCCCGAGGAGGAGGCGGCGTGCCACGCGCTCGGCACGGGCCTAGGCTCGCGGCGTGCGGGTCGCGGCCGTCCTCACAGCTGCGCTGGGCCTGTGCATAGGCGTGCCGAGCGCGGCTCATGCGAAGGACGACTTGGTGGAGCGCTACCGCCCGGTCGTGCGTTACGACAGCCGAGAGAACGGCTTCGCCCAAGCGCTGGACGACCGCCGGCGACCGATCGGCGCTGACCGGGTCTACGGACACCGGATCCGCGATGGGGGCCGAACGTGGCTGCAGTACTGGCTCTTCTTCGCCTACAACTCCCAGGACCGCGGGCTACTGCGTACGGGCCGGCACGAGGGGGACTGGGAGTTCGCTCAGCTGAGGCTGGGCCGAAATGCCCGACCCGATCTCCTCGTCGTCGCTCAGCACTCCTGGGCCGAGCGTTGCGGGCGGTTCGAAGTACGGGGCGAGGCGCCAGTGCTCTACGTGGCCAACGCCTCGCACGCCGTCTACCCAAGACGCGGGACCACGGATCGTCCCTGGCCGGACCCCAACGATGAGGCGGACGGCCTGGGCCGGCAGGTCAGGCCGCCGGTGACGGTCGTATCAGCGGGCGCTCCTCCGTGGATGGCGTACCGCGGGCGTTGGGGCGCAAGCCGGGCGGGCCCATGGCCGGGTGAGGAGTCGAGCCCGCGCGGGCCACGCTTCCAGGAGGATCGCCGCTTCAGCCGCCCTGCCGCTTACGCCGCGAAAGCCGAGGTGTGCGGCTCCACTCCGCCCGGGGCTCCCTGGCCGGCGCCGGCCGCAGCCCTCGGGGTCATGCTGGCCATCGTCGCGGGCGGGTGGGCGTGGCGCCGGCGCCGGCCAACCTAGAATCGCCCCCGTGATCGACCGCGACCAGGTCCTGCACGTCGCCCGCCTCGCCCGGCTGCGGCTCACCGACGAGGAGGTCCAGCGCATGACCGCGGAGCTCCAGGACATCCTCCAGCACGTCGAAGCCATCCAGGCGCTGGAGCTCGACGACGTGGAGCCGACGTCGCACGTTGCCCCGCTGGAGAACGTCCTACGTGCCGACGAGCCCCGCGACAGCTGGCCGCGCGAGCGGGTGGTGGAGGGCGCCCCCGACGCGTCGGACGAGGGCTTTCGAGTGCCCAGCCCGGGCGGATGATCGAGCTGACGGCCGCAGAGGCCGCCGAGCGCATCCGGGCGGGTGAGCTGTCGGCGCCGGAGCTCTTCGAGGCCTACCGCGAGCGAGCGGCCGCCGAGGAGCTCAACGCCTTCCTGTGGGTCGCCGACGAGGCGCCCGAGACCTCCCCGGACGCCCCGCTCGCCGGCGTGCCGCTGGCCGTCAAGGACCTCTTCTGCGTCGAGGGCGTCACGAGTGCGGCCGGCTCGCGCATCCTGGAAGGCCACCGGCCGGCCTATACCGCCACGAGCGTCGCGCGGCTCGCCGAGGCCGGCGCTCCCCTGCTGGGCAAGACCAACATGGACGAGTTCGCGATGGGCTCGTCGAACGAGAACTCGGGCTTCGGCCCGGTGCATAACCCGTGGGACCGCGCGCGGGTGCCGGGTGGCTCCAGCGGCGGCTCGGCGGCAGCGGTGGCGGCGGGCCTGGCGCCCTGGGCCATCGGCACGGACACCGGCGGGTCGATCCGCCAGCCGGCGTCGCTGTGCGGCGTCGTGGGCCTCAAGCCCACCTACGGGGCCGTGTCGCGCTACGGCATGATCGCCTTCGCCTCCTCGCTCGACCAGGCGGGGCCGCTCACGCGGGACGTCAAGGACGCCGCGCTGTTGTTCTCCCACATGGTGGGTCGCGATCCCTGCGACTCCACCTCGCTCGACTTCCCGGACGAGCTGAGCCCGCCGACGGCGGAGCGGCTCGACGGCATCCGCTTCGGCGTGCCCTCCAACCTGACCGACGACGGCGTCGAGCCCGGGGTCAAGCAGGTGTTCGACGGCACGCTGCAGACCATCGAGGAGCTGGGGGGCACGGTGCGGAAGATCGACCTCCCCAACGCCGACCACGGCCTCTCGGCCTACTACCTGCTCGCCCCGGCGGAGGCGAGCGCGAACCTGGCTCGCTACGACGGTGTGCGCTTCGGCTTGCGCAGCGGCGACGGCGACCTGCTCTCGATGTACGAGGAGACCCGCGGCGAGGGCTTCGGCGACGAGGTCAAGCGCCGCATCATGCTCGGCACCTACGCGCTCTCCTCGGGCTACTACGACGCCCTGTACGGCAAGGCTCAGCGCGTGCGCACCAGGATCGCCGAGGACTTCCGCAGCGCGTTCGAGGCCGTCGACGTGATCGTGACCCCGACTTCGCCCAGCGTGGCCTTCCGGCTGGGCGAGCGCACCGACGACCCGTACTCGATGTACCTCTCCGACTACTTCACCGTGCCGATGCCCCTGGCCGGGATCCCTGCCCTGTCCATCCCGGCGGGCCTCAGCGAGGGGCTGCCGGTGGGCTTTCAGCTAGCGGGGCCGGCCTTCTCCGAGGGCCGCCTCCTCGACGCGGGGCACGCCCTCGAGCAGGCCATCGGCTTCGACACGAGCCCGGCGCGTGGCTGAGCCGGCCCACAACCTCGAGCCCGTAATCGGACTGGAGATCCACGTCCAGCTCAAGACACGCACGAAGATGTTCTGCTCGTGCGCGCTGTCCTTCGGCGACGAGCCGAACACGCATACGTGCCCGGTGTGCCTGGGCCACCCGGGGACGCTGCCCGTGGTCAACGAGCGGGCGGTGCGCTACGGCCTGATGATCGGCATGGCGCTGGACTGCACGCCCGCCGAGCGGTCGCTGTTCCACCGCAAGAACTACTTCTATCCCGACCTGCCGAAGGGCTACCAGATCAGCCAGTTCGACATCCCGCTGTGTCGGGACGGCCGGTTGGGCGACGTGCGCATTCACCGGGTGCACCTGGAGGAGGACGCGGCCAAGCTCACGCACGCCGGGGCGAGCGGGCGCATCCACGGCGCGGAGGCCAGCCTCGTGGACTTCAACCGCGGCGGGACGCCGCTGGTGGAGATCGTGACCGAGCCCGACCTGCGCTCGGCCGAGGAGGCCGCCGAGTGGGCGAGGCTGCTGCGGGCGACGCTGAAGCGCTTGGGCGTCTCGGACGTGAACATGGAGGAGGGCTCGCTGCGCGTGGACGCCAACGTGTCGGTGCGGCCCGTCGGCCAGGCGGTGCTCGGCACGAAGACCGAGCTGAAGAACATGAACTCCTTCACCTTCCTGCGGCGCGGCGTGGAGGCCGAGATCGAGCGCCAGGTGCAGCTGATCGGAGAGGGGGGGAGGGTCGAGCAGGAGACGCTGCACTACGACCCACAGAGCGGCAACCTCACCTCGCTGCGCTCCAAGGAGGAGTCGCACGACTACCGCTACTTCCCCGAGCCGGACCTCGTGGCGCTGGCGCCCGCGCCCGACCTGCTGGACGAGATCCGCGGCGAGATCCCCGAGCTGCCGGCCGAGCGCGCGCAGCGGCTGAAGGCCGAGCACCAGCTGCCCGAGGAGACGGCGCGGCTGTTCGCCTTCCGCACCGAGCTTGGCGACCTCTACGAGGAGGCGCTCGACGGCGGCGACCCTCGCATGCTCGCCAACTGGGTCAAGAACGACCTCGTCCCGCGCCTGGGCGACAGTGAGCCCGAGGACTGGAAGGTCACCCCTGAGGCGCTGGCCGCGCTGCTCAGGCTGGTGGACGAGGGCGCGATCTCGGCGGGTGCCGGCAAGCAGGTGCTCGACGAGCTGGTCGCCAGCGGCGGCGACCCTGGGCAGATCGTCGAGGACAAGGGCCTGGCTCTGGCCGGCGAGGACGAGCTGGGCGAGATCGTGGAGCGGGCCATGGAGCAGGAGGCCGACGCGGTCGAGAAGATCCGCGCCGGCAACCCGAAGGCCATCGGCGCGATCGTCGGGGCGGTGATGCGCGAGACCAAGGGCCGCGCCGACGGCGGCGAGGTCCAGCGGCTGGTGCGCGAGAAGCTAGACGCCTAGTCCCTGTTCCAGGGCGCGTCCTTCTCGTCGTCGAACTTGAGCTTGCTCGACAGCCGGTAGTCCACCCGCACGTCGCGGTAGGTCTTGTCCTCCTCGACCTCCTCAGGCAGGTTCGTGCGCTGGTCGCCGTGCCCCGACTCGTGGTCGGGGTCGCCGAAGAAGTCGACGTTCGTCTCGGGCACCTCCCCGAAGCGCATTTCCTTCGCGTCGATGCGCGCCCCGAACTCGATGTCCGGCTCTCGGCGCTTCTCGGCCATGGCCTACCTCTTCTTGCCGCCGGAGCGCGAGCGCTTCGAGGAGCTCGACCTCGACTTCGACGAGGAGCCGGACTTCGACGAGGAGCCGGACTTCGACGAGGAACCGGACTTCGACGAGCCCGACTTCGACGACGAGCCCGACTTGCTGGTCGCGCCGTTCGCGGCCTTGCCAGTCTGCTTCGTCGCCCCCTGGGCGGTCTTACCCGCCTGCTTGGTCGCCCCTTGGGCGGCCTTGCCAGTCTGCTTGGTGGCCCCCTGGGCGGTCTTGCCCGCCTCCTTGGTGGCTCCGCGGGTCGTCTTGCCCGCCTCCTTGGTGGCGCCCCGGGTGGTCTTCCCGGCCTCCTTCGTGGCCCCCCGTGCGGTCTTGCCGGCCTCCTCGGTGGCTCCGCGCGCGGTCTTGCCGACTTCCTTCGTGGCGCCCTTGGCCGCCTCGCCGGCATCGTCGCCGACCTCCTCGACCGCCTCGCCCGTCGACTCGACCGCCTCGCCAGTACCCTCGCCGACGTCCTCCACGGCCTCGCCGGCGCCTTCGCCGACGTCCTCCACGGCCTCGCCGGCTCCCTCGCCGACGTCCTCCACCGCTGACCCGGCGCCTTCGCCGACGTCCTCGACGGCAGAGCCGGCCCCTTCACCGACGTCCTCGACGGCCGAGCCGGCACCCTCTCCGACATCCTCGACGGCAGAGCCCGCGCCTTCGCCGACGTCCTCGACGGCAGAGCCGGCGCCTTCGCCGATCTCTCCGACGGCCTTGCCGGCGCCCTGTCCGACCTCCTCGACCGTGTTCCCGAGGCTCTTGGTGATGTTCTCGAGGATCTGCGGGTTGCGGTCGATGGTGGTCAGTACGCGGTCGACGATCGCCGCCACGTTGTCGAGGCGCACCTTGAGCAGGGCCTGCGCCTCGACGCCCTTGATCTCGAGGGCCACCCGTCCCAATGACACGTCGGCACCGACGTTGAGCTGGAGCAGGTCGAGCACCTCGGCCTGGAGGGACACGTGCGCACGCAGGTCCTCCAGCTCGAAGTTGATCTCGTCGACCTTGACGACCGGGATGTCGAGCAGGACATCCGGCGCCTCGCTCGTGTCCTCACGCGACATGATCGCGTAGTCCTGGTACTCCGACTCCGGAACCGAGCCCTTGTCGTCGTCGGGCAGGTTGCTCGCGAAGCGGTACTCGTCGTCCTTCTGGGACGCGCGCTTCTCCGACTTGGACTGGTCGCCGCCGTTGTTGCGGCTCGTGTCCTGGTTCTTCTTGTTCTTCTGGGTGGCCATCTCTCCAGCTCCTCTCGGGCGCCCCTACGAGCGTGCCGCCGTACGGGCCGGCTTCGGCTTGCGCGGCGAGCTCGGCCGCTTCCTGCCTCCACCGCCGTTGGACTTCTGCGACTGCCCTGAGCGACGGCGCTGGCCCGACTGCCCTGAGCGTCCGTTGCCGCTGGACTTCGACTTCGACTTCGAAGTGCGGCGGCGGCGCGGAGCGGGCTTCTCCTCCGGCTCCTCCTCGGGCTCCTCGTCCTCGGCCTCGGCCTCGGCCTCCTCCTCCGGCTCCTCCTCGGCCTCGGGCTCCTCCTCTTCCTCTTCGCTCTCCTCGTCCTCAGCCGGCTCCTCCTCGGCCTCGGGCTGCTCCTCCTCGGCCTCCTCGGCCTCGGGCTGCTCCTCCTCGTCGACCTCTCCCTCAGGGGCCTCTTCGCCCTCCATCTCCTCGGCCTGCTCGTCCTCGGCCTGCTCTTCCTCCCAGCCGGTGAACTCGCCGTCCTGGACGAAGCCGCGCCAGGCGCCGTCCTCCTCCTCCTTCATCTCGATGTAGGCCTTGAAGCGGTGCATGTCGGCCCTGATCGCGCGCTTGGAGAAGCGGGCTCCGCGCCCGATCTTCTCGAAGAAGCCCGAGGGCTTGAAGTCGACCGTGAGCTCGATGTGGGTCAACCGCGGCGCCAGCTCGTGGAAAGTGACCACACCGGCGTGCTGAATGCCGTTGACGCTGCGCCACACGATCCGCTCGTTGGGCCGCTGCTCAACGATCTCGGCCTCGAAGTCGCGGGTGAAGTTCCACATCTTCTCCGTGAACTTGACGTGGCCCTCGTCTTCCTGGTTCGCGCTGTTGACCCGGTGCATGAAGTTGGGGTACTCCTCGAACTGGGTCCACTGGTTGTAGGCGATGTCGATCGGCACCGCGACGTCCATCGCCTGCTGCACCGGCATGCGTCGGCCACTGCCCGTGGCATCGGCGTCGGTCTCGCCGCCCTCTCCTTCCTCGTCATCGTCGTCCCCGGGCATGATGCTGTCGACGAGCTTTCCGCCCATGCCGAGCTTCGAGGCGATGCTGCCGATCGGGCCCGCCTGGGAAAGACCCTTGTTGGCGAGATCCTCGAGCCCGCCGCCGTCGGTGAGGTCGGAGACCTTGTCCTTGATCAGGTCCGGACCCTTCTGGGCGGCGAAGCCCGCTGCGGACTGGGCCGCTTCCTTGACGACCGGCTTGAGCGCTTCCAGCGCGGCGTCTCGCGCTGTGCCGATGAGCTCAGAGAAGATTCCGTTCGACCCGCTCCCGTTCGACTGGCCGGCCGCATCGCTCGCGGTGTCCTTCGCGTCCTGCGCGCCCTCGGAGCCCGTGTCCTGGGCCTGATCGGTCGCTTCCTTCGCCTTCTCGGTGGTAGCGCTCGTCTTCTTCGCCATTCCGCCTCCTCGTCGTAAGTGGGTCCCCCGCCCACACAGGTGGTGTACCCCTCTCACCCGTGGCCAAACGACTCACCCGATTGGGCTAACCCCCGAGGGAGGGTCGGCGGGGGCCGGTGCCTTGGGCCTTCGGCGCGGGCCCTTGGGCCGTGTCGGGCGCCGCGGCCGCAAGCGGTAATGGGCGATGAGCAGCGCCTCGTCGTCGTCGGACAGGCCGCGGTCGGGCTCGACGTAGGGGGCGTGGCGCACCTGGGCCCGCGTCACGTTGGCCACGCGTACCTCCCGGCCGCGCACCGCGGCGCGGCGAAGCGGCACGAGCGCAGGCCGCATCCCGAGCAGGTGGAGGTTGAGCACTCCCGCCCATTCCGGCCGATCGGACTCGCTGTCCACGTACAGGAAGTCGACCTCGCCGATGCGCTCGCCGTTCCTGTCGATCAGCGTGCGCCCCGACCACTCAGAGAGGTCGGTCGCCGCTGCTGCTCTCCGGGCCATCCCGGCCCTCCTCTCACCTCTTGCGTGGGAGGGGTTACCCCGGAGAGGGAGGCGGCTAACGCTTGGTGCGGCACGGGAGAGAGCGCTGGACCGAAGGCGTATCCTCGGCCGGGAACCCGGGACTGGAGGAAAGCATGGCGCGACTCATCCGCATGGACGGCACCGGCCACTCGACGCTGGCCGAGTGGACGGACCAGGACGACGCCGCCTTCGAGGCCGCCGTGCAGGAGTTCCGCGGGCAGCTCGACCTCGGCTACATCGGGACTGTCCCCGACGGCCCGGGCAGCGCCGCGCAGGTGCGCGATCTGCCGCGCGAGGCCGACCTGGTCATCCTGCGCCGCCCGATCGCCGGCGGTTGAGCGCCTCGGCGCCCGCCCTCCCCGAGCTCGGCCAGGTCCCCTGGCGCGAGCGCACCGACGCGCGCTTCCTCGCCCGCCACGGACGCTGGTGGCGGGTGTCGACCGCCCTCTACACCGCGCCGCTCGCGGTGGGCAGCGTGGCGATGGTGGCCTTCGAGCCGATCACGCTCCCCGTCGCGCTGGCCACGGCCGCGCACGCCTGGATGATCCCCGAGCTCTACGCGTTTCGCGGCGCGAGCGTCGTGCGGGCCAAGGGCCCACGCAACGAGCGCGCGGAGCCGGTGGCGCAGGGGCTCCTGGCGGACCTGCTCGGCCACGACGCGCGCGACCTGCAGCGGAGGACGGGCCTCGCCCTGGAGCACGGCACACTGGGCACTTGGCTGGTGGGGGAGGCGGGGGCGCTGCTCGTGAGCCCCGGGGCGAAGCGCGTGCACTGCTTCTGCGTGCGGGTGCCCGAGCCCGAGCTGCCGCCATCGGATCGGATCGCGCATCTCCTGCTGGCGCTGCGAACCGACGAGGAAGGCTTCGCCACTGTGGCCAACCACGCCTTCTGCGGCGCCCCCTGGCGAGTCCGCCGGCGGCTGCCGAAGCCCATGCGCCCGGCGCTGGATATGGCCCGGGAGCGGGCCCGCGCCGAGGCTCGCTAGCCTCGCCGCGCTCGTGGCCTTCCACGTCGTCATAGCCGGCGGCGGCTTCGGCGGCCTCTACGCCGCCCGCCGCCTCGAGTCGGTCCTCGCTCGCCACAGCGCGACCATCACCCTGGTCACCGAGACCAACTACCTGCTCTACACCCCGCTGCTCCCGGGCGCCGCGGCCGGGTCGCTCGAGCCCCGTCACGTGGTCGTACCCGCGCGCGAGGAGCTCGGCTGGACCGAGGTCAAGCTGGGCTCGGTCACCGGCGGGGACGCCCGGGCTCGCGAGCTCGGGGTACGGACCGTCGACGGCCGCGACGAGACGCTCGGCTACGACCACCTGATCCTCGCGCTCGGCTCGGTATCGCGCACCCTGCCGGTCCCCGGCCTGGCCGAGCACGGGCTGGGCTTCAAGGACCTGCCCGATGCGGTCGAGCTGCGCAATCGGGCGCTGTGGAACCTGGAGGTGGCGGAGTCGCTGCCCGACCGCGAGCAGCGCCGGGCCTACCTGACCTTCGTCTTCGTGGGCGCCGGATACGCGGGCGTGGAGGGGATCGCCGAGCTACAGGACTTCGTCAACTCGGTTATCCACCGCTACCCCCGCTGCCGCATCGACGGCACCCGCTGGGTGCTGGTGGAGGCCGAGAACCGGATCATGCAGGAGATCCCCGAGAGCCTGGCCGAGTTCGCCACACGCGAGCTGCGCGGGCGCGGCCTCGAGATCGCGACGGGCACCCGGCTCGGATCGCTCACCGCGGACAGTGCGACCCTGTCCACGGGCGAGGTCGTCCCCACCCGCTATCTGTGTTGGACGGCCGGGGTCAAGCCGCCCGCGGTGGTGAAGGATCTCGGTCTGCCGCTGGGCGAGCACGGGCGGATCGTCACCGACCGCTACCTCCGAGTGGAGGGCTGCCCCGGCGTGTGGGCGATCGGTGACGCCGCGGCGGTGCCCGACCCCGCCCAGGGCCGTAAGCGCCCCTGCCCGCCTACCGCGCAGCACGCCCTGCGCCACGGCCGCCGCGCGGCAGAGAACGTGGCCGCCTCGCTCAGGGGACGCAAGCTCACGCCGTTCCGCTACCGCACCCTGGGTGTGTTCGTGGACATGGGCCAGCACCTTGCGGTGGCGACCATGCTCGGCGTGAGGCTGCGCGGCCTGCCCGCCTGGTTCGCGGCCCGCACCTACCACCTGATGCTCATGCCCGGCCTCGGCCGCCGCCTCCGCCTCGCCGCCGACTGGACCGTGGGCCTGTTCTTCGGGCGCGCGTCGGCGGAGTTGGGCCAGCTCGGTCACCCGCTGCGCCTCGGGGACGAGGAGCGGTGACCGCCGTACCGTCGGCTGACCTGATGTTCCGCGAGGGCCGCTCGGCTGACCTCGCGGCGACCTACGAACTGGCCGAGCGCTCGATGGCCGACGCCGCCCGCCGCCAGGGCGTCAACCCCGGCGGCGAGGACCCCGACCCCGGAAGCTTCGAGGAGCGCTGGCGGCTTGACCGTCCGCTGATCGAGTTCATCGCCGCGCAGGAGGGCTGCTACTGGCTCTGCGAGGACGACGGTGAACTGGTGGGCTTCGTACGGGCGGCCAGCTTCGGCGCGATGGAGGAACTCACCGAGCTGATGGTCGACCCCAGGCACTACGGGCGCGGCATCGGCCGGGCGCTGCTCGAGCGCTGCTGGCCCGGGCCGCCCACCAAGACCACGGCGCGCGTGGTGGTGGCCGCGGGCTCGGCCACCGACCTGAGCCTCTACGCCGACTTCGGGGTGCTGCCGGTGACCGGGCACTGGCACCTGCGCCACAGCGTCGAGGAGTACACCTTCCGCCGCTCCCAGGAGACGGCCGACCTGGGCCAGCCGAACATTCACCTGCTCGACGCCGACCGGGCGGTGAGCGAGTGGCAGCGGCTCGAGCCGCCCGCCGTGGGCTTCGAGCGCCCCGCGCTGCACGAGTTCTTCGGGCGCACCCGGACCTGCCTGGCCCGTCGCGACCCCTCGACCTCAGACGTGGTGGGCCTATGCTGGGTGAGCCCGCACGGCGAGGTCGGGCCGGCGGTGGGGGCCACTCCCGAGGACCTCGTGCCGGTCGTGCTGGCGGCGCTCGACCGCTCGGCGAAGGTGCAGGAGCCGGAGTGGCTCGGCGTCTACTGCACCACCGACGCCTGGTGGCTGCTGCGCCACCTGCGCCGGCTCGGGTTCAAGGTCTGGTGGCCCAGCTGGGTGATGTCCTCGGTGCCGCTGCCGGGCCTCGATCGCTTCATGCCGACCCGGCCCGCCCAGCTGCTCTAGCCGCCGGAGCGCAGGCCGAGCGCCGGTCGGCCGAGCACCGCCGGCTCAGGGCTATGGAGGGCTACCCTCAGAGGCGTGAGCCTCGTCGTCATCCTCCTGTTCTTCGGCCTGGCCTCGGGGATCGTCGGGAAGATCAAGGGGAGCTCGTTCTTCCTCTGGTTTCTCATCGGCTTCTGCATCCCCTTCGGCGGTCTGCTGGCCGCCGTGCTCTACCGCTTCGAGCAGAACGAGCCGCGCCGCCCCTGCCCGGAGTGCGGCAAGCCCCAGGCGCTGTACGTGCAGGTCTGCACGCGCTGTGGCCGGGACCTGGAATGGCCCGGAATGCCCGCGGTCGAGCGCTAGAATCGCCTTTCCCATGCGCGCGGTCGACGCCATCATCGAGTGCCTGAAGGCCGAGGGCGTCGAGCACGTGTTCGGCATCCCGGGCGGCGCCAACCTGCCCACCTATGACGCCCTCTACGACGGCGGCGTCCGCCACATCCAGTGTCGCCACGAGCAGGGCGCGGGGCACGCCGCCGAGGGCTACGCCAAGGCGAGCGGCCGCGTGGGCGTCGCGCTCGCCACCAGCGGCCCGGGCGCGACCAACCTCGTGACTCCCATCGCCGACGCGATGATGGACTCGGTCCCGACCGTCTTCATCACAGGCCAGGTCCGCACCGACCTGATCGGCACCGACGGCTTCCAGGAGGCCGACGTCAGCGGCATCACCCTGCCGATCGTCAAGCACTCGATGATGATCCAGGACCCGCGGGAGATCCCCGAGGCGATGCACACCGCCTTCCACATCGCCAACACCGGCCGCCCCGGCCCCGTGCTGGTGGACATCCCGCAGGACCTCTCGCGCGCGGAGATCGACTACGAGCCCGTCGACCGCGTCAACCTGCCCGGCTACCAACCCACCACCGAGGGCAACGCCAAGCAGATCCGGCTGGCGGCCAAGGCCCTGGCCAACGCCCGCCGGCCGGTGATCTACGCCGGTGGCGGCGTGGTCGCGGCCGAAGCGGCCAAGGAGCTCACCGAGCTCGGCGAGGCCGACCGCTTCCCGGTCACCTGCACCGTCATGGGCCTCGGCGGCTTCCCCGCTCCGCACGACCAGTGGCTGGGCATGCTGGGCATGCACGGCACGCGCACCGCCAACTACGCGATGGACGAGGCCGACCTCATCTGCTGCGTGGGCGCCCGCTTCGACGACCGCATCACCGGCAAGCTGTCGGAGTTCGCCCCTCGGGCCAAGTTCATCCACATCGACGTCGACCCGGCGGAGATCTCCAAGAACGTCGCCGCCCACATCCCGATCGTGGGCGACGCGAAGAGGATCCTGCCCAAGCTGACCCGCGAGTACCGCGCCCTGGAGACCGACTCCTCACGCCTGGATGGCTGGTGGGAGCGCATCCACAACTGGCAGGAGAAGCACCCGCTGCGCTACGAGGACTCCGAGGACTCGGAGATCAAGCCCCAGTGGATGGTGCAGGCGCTGCATCAGGCCACCGGCGGCGACGCCATCGTGACCTCCGACGTGGGGCAGCACCAGATGTGGTGCGCCCAGTACTACGACTTCCCCAAGCCCCGGCGCTGGATCAACTCCGGCGGGCTGGGCACGATGGGCTTCGGCCTTCCGAGCGCGATGGGCGCCAAGGTCGGCATGCCCGACGACCAGGTCGTCTGCCTGGCCGGCGACGGCTCGCTGATCATGAACATCCAGGAGCTCGCCACCTGCGTGACCGAGGCCATCCCGGTGAAGGTGTTCATCATGAACAACGGCTACCTGGGCATGGTCCGCCAGTGGCAGGAGCTGTTCTGGGACCGCCGCTACTCGTCGGTCGACATGGGCTCGAGCCCCGACTGGGTCAAGCTGGCCGAGGCCTTCGGCGCCAAGGGCGTGAAGCTCGACAAGAAGGAGACGCTGGTCGACGACATGAAGTCCGCCCTCGAGGAGGACGGCCCGGTCGTGGTCGACGTCCACGTGACCAAGGAAGAGAACTGCTACCCGATGATCCCAGCGGGACAAGCCGCCCGGGACATGGTCGGATGATCACCGGGCTGCAAACCATCGCTGGCCGGCGTCATCGGTCGAGGACAGGCAAAGCCTTGTCCTCTCCCTGCTTCCTTGGCCAACTCGGTTTGTGCACGGTGACCCATCCGACAGAGGTGGGCTAGTGGGCGAGCCGGCGACCAAAGAGGTCCTGAACCTCGAGGACCTTCAGGCCTCGGGCGGCCGGAACACCGGGCGCAAGCACGTCCTGTCGATCCTCAGCGAGAACAAGCCCGGCGTGCTGGCCCGGATCGCCGGCCTGTTCGCCCGCCGCGGGTTCAACATCGAGTCCCTGGCCGTAGGCCCGACGGACGACCCGTCGATCGCACGCTTCACCCTCACCGTCGACGGCGCGGCTCACCCGATCGACCAGGTGACCAAGCAGCTGCACAAGCTGGTGAACGTCATCAAGATCCGTGACCTCGAGCCCGGCGGCACGGTGGCGCGCGAGCTGGCCCTGTTCAAGATCTCGGCCGACGACAGCGCGCGCGCTCAGATCATGCAGTTCACGGAGATCTTCCGTGGCAACGTCGTGGACGTCTCGAAGCGCTCGGTGACGATCGAGGTCACTGGCACCGACGACAAGATCGAGGCCTTCGAGCAGATGGTGCGGCCGTTCGGCTTGATCGAGATGGTCCGCACGGGCGAGATTGCCGTCTCGCGCGGGCGAGGGACGACCTAGCCCCGTCTCGCTGGAGCTTGGCGCCCGCGGGCGTGAGCTCCTGGGGGCGAGGGTCGAGCGGGCGCTCGCGCTGGCTCGGCGTTCCGGCGCGCAGGCGGTGGTGTCGCTGTCGCTGCCCGTGCCGGCCGCCCTGGACGCGGGTGCAGCGGTGCTCGGCGCCCGCCGGCCCGACGACCTCTTCTTCTGCTTCGAGCAGCCCGGTCGCGAGGACAGCGCGCTGGCCGGGCTGGGATC
Source organism: Thermoleophilaceae bacterium (assembly GCA_035296565.1). GTDB lineage: Bacteria > Actinomycetota > Thermoleophilia > Solirubrobacterales > Thermoleophilaceae > JACCZR01. The sequence goes on along the minus strand of DATHAQ010000007.1, from coordinate 31,160 downwards.
CGTGGCCGCGGTGGAGGCGGCGGGCGACGACCGCTTCGCCATGGTGGCCCGCGAGGCGCGCTCGCTGGGACGCCGCGTGGTCTGCGGCGACCCGGCCGACGACCCTGCGGCGCCGCCCGGCTCGGGCCCGGTCCTGGTGGGCGGCTTCGCCTTCGCGCCCGAGGGCGGGGCGACCCCCGAGTGGTCCTCCTTTCCCTCCGCGCGGCTCGTGCTGCCCGAGGTCTCCTTCACGCGCCGCGGCGCGGAAGCCCGCCTGACGGTGAGCGCGGCGGTGTGGCCCGACGACCGCCCCGAGGAGGTCGTCCGCCGCGCCGAGGAGCGGCTGGAGGAGCTGCGCCCGTCGGGCATGCCGCTGCTCGATCCCGACCCGGTGGCCCGGCCGCGGGTGTCCGGGGCCGCCCCGCCCAGCCACTTCGAGGGCGCGGTGGCGCGCGCGGTGGAGCGGATCCGCGCGGGGCAGCTGGAGAAGGTCGTCCTGGCCCGCGAGGTCCGGGTCCACACGCGCTCGCCCATCGACGCGGGCCCGATCGTGGACGCGCTGAGGACGGGCTTCCCGGAGTGCTTCTGCTTCTGCGTCGGCACGCCCGAGGCGGCCTTCGTTGGCGCCTCGCCCGAGCTCCTGGTGCGTCGGGAGGGCTCGCGGCTGGGGACCATGGCGCTGGCCGGCACCACCCGCCGTAGCGCGGACCCCGCCGTCGACGACCATCTCGGCGAGCAGCTGCGCGCGAGCCCCAAGAACGCGCAGGAGCACCGCATCGTGGTGGACCGCATCCGCCGGCGGTTGGAGCCGGTCTCGCTGTGGGTGACCACGGCGGACGGCCCGGTCCTCGTCAAGGTCCAGAACGTCCAGCACCTGGCCACGCCGATCCGCGCTCAGCTGGCCCGCCCGCGCTCGGTGGTAGAGCTGGCCGGGCTCCTGCATCCGACCCCCGCGGTGGGCGGCGAGCCGCGCGAGGTGGCCGAGCCGCTCATCCCCGAGCTCGAGGGGCTCGACCGGGGGTGGTACGCCGGTCCTGTCGGCTGGACGGACCTGGCCGAGGACGGCGAGTTCTGCGTGGGCCTGCGCTGCGCGCTGCTCGAGGGCCACGTCGCGCACCTCTACGCCGGCAACGGCATCGTCGCGGACTCGGATCCCAGCGAGGAGCTGGCCGAGACCGAGGCCAAGCTCGGGGCGCTGCTGCCGCTGTTCGCCTAGCGCGCCTCCCGGCGCGCCAGCGCGTGCGAGGTGAGCTGGGCGATGGCGGTGCCCAGCAGCGCTCCGGCCATCGCGTCCACCGGGTAGTGCACGCCGGTGTGGACCCGTGAGTAGGCCACCAGCGCCGCGAGACCACGCAGCGCCACGCCGGTCCGCGGCATCACGTGCGCCACGCCGGTGGCGAAGGCGAACGCTCCAGCGGAGTGCCCGGACGGAAACGAGCGCGAGCTGGGCAGCCTGACGTAGCGAGACTCCTGGCGCTCGCTGACGTCCGGGCGGCGCCGGCGCCCCAGCGGGCGCACCACCGCGTTGACGACCGTGGCGGTGGCTCCCAGCGCGGCCAGGCCGGAGAGCGCGCCGCGGCGCCCGGTGCGGCCGCCCGCGGCAGCGAGCACCGTGGCCGTGGCGATCGACAGCCGCCCGTAGTCGGCCGCGGGGGAGAGCCGGGCCATGGTCTGGTCGATCGACGGGCTGGGCGTACGTGCTATCGCGGCGTACACGGCGTGGTCGAGGCGCTCGGCGTCCTCCATCCACCTCGGCCGGGGGCGCCGGGCGGGGCCGGCTGGCACGGAGCCACTGTTCACGGCATGCTGATGGTATGGCCCGCAGTCGGCTCGCGGCCGTGGCCGCGCTGGCGTGCGGACTGGTCGCCCTCATCGTGGGAGTCGACCTCGCGTTCAGCGACTTTCCCGACGGACTGGTCCAGCCGCTGCTCCTCGTCGTGGCGGCGGCCGCGGCGTGGTGGGGGCTGCTGCGCCGCGGCGCGCGGCGCGCCCTGGGCCTCGGCCTCGGGGGCCTGGCCGTCGCGGCGGTGCTGGTGGTCGCGGTGGTGGACGACCGTCTCTCCGCGGCTCTGGTCGGGCTCGCGGCGATGGTGCTCGGGGTGGCCGCTTCGCGGCGGGCGTTTGCGAAGCGCGGCGACCTCCCCGCGGCCCAGGCGCCCGCCCGGCCCGTGCTGCTGATGAACCCGAAGTCCGGCGGGGGCAAGGCCGAGCGCTTCTCGCTTGACGATGAGGCACGCGCCCGCGGCATCGAGGCCGTGGTGATGAACCGGGACGACGACCTGAACGAACTGGTCAGCGCCGCGGTGGAGCGCGGCGCCGATGGGCTGGCGATGGCGGGCGGGGACGGGTCGCAGGCGATCGTGGCGGCGAGGGCGGCCGAACTCGGGCTGCCGTACGCGTGCATCCCCGCGGGCACCCGGAACCACCTGGCGCTGGACCTCGGCGTCGACCGGAACGACGTGGTGGGCGCCCTCGATGCGTTCGTGGACGGCGGCGAGATCGTGGTCGACCTGGCCGAGGTCAACGGCCGCGTGTTTGTGAACAACGTGTCGCTGGGCGTGTACGCGGAGGCGGTGCAACAGGAGGCCTACCGCGACGCCAAGGTGCGCACGCTGGTCGACACCGTTCCCGACGCCCTGGGCCCCGAGGCCCATGCGCAGGCGCTCAGCTGGACCGACGCCGAGACCGGCGAGCCCGCGACGAGCCCGGCGATGCTTGTTTCGAACGGGCGCTATCGACTCGGCCACGCGGTGGGCTCGGGCACACGGCCGACCCTCCAGGCCGGCCTGCTGGGCGTGGCGGTGTTCGCGACCGAGCGCAACCATCGCCCGCACCTGCCCTGGCGGGAGTGGGGCACCCCGAAGTTCGAGGTGCAAGCCGACGGGCCGGTGTACGCCGGGATCGACGGTGAGGCGGCCCAGCTCGAGCCGCCGCTGCGCTTCCGCAGCGTGCCCGGTGTGTTGCGGGTCAGGGTGGCCAAGCAGCATCCGGGCGCCTCGCCTTCGGCGGACATGCCCAAGAACATGGGTGCCGGTGCCGGTGCCCTCGTGAGGATCGCGCTCGGCCGTTAACCGGGCTCGGCCCCCAGCGCCGCCCCCACGCGCTCGACCAGCGCCCGGTGCTCGCGCACGCTCGCGGCGCGGTCGGTCCGGATATCCACCAGGGCGGGGGAGGCGATCGCCCCGCGGACCTCGTCCGGGGTGGAGGCGAGGCGGTGCTCCATGCCCGCCAGCGCCGCAACCTGGGCCAGGTCCAGGTCCGAGGGGGTCGCGATGTGCTCCTCGTAGAGGGCCGGGTCGGCGTGTCCGGCCACCGGCAGGAAGTCGAAGATGCCGCCCCCGCCGTTGTTGGCGCAGATCACGGTGAGCTCGGCGCCGGCCCGGCGGGCGGCCAGGAGCCCCCCGAGGTCGTGCAGCAGCGCCAGCTCGCCGATAAGTAGGAATGCCGGGTGGCCGGTGGCAAGCGACGCGCCCGCGGCGGAGGAGACGGTGCCGTCGATCCCGTTGGCCCCCCGGTTGGCCAGGAAGCGGAGCGACTTGGGACTCCCGGGGAAGAAGGCCTCGACGTCGCGCACGGGCATGGAGGAGGCGAGCCAGACGATCGCATCGTCGGGCAGGGCGGGCTCCAGCGCCGCCCATGCACGGGGCTCGAAGGGGTCGGGCGCGGCGGCGAGCGACCGCGCGGTCTCGCGGTCGACCGCGCGCCAGGCCTCCAGCCAGCCCTCGGCTCGCTCGGGGCGACGCGCCTCCAGCGCTGAGGCCAGGGCGCTGAGCGCCGCCGCCGGCGAGCCGTCCAGCACGAGCTCCGCGCGGCGGGTGGGCTCGTGCCAGGCGCCGTCGGGGTCCAGCAGCACCTGCGGCACCCTGGCCAGCCACTGGCGCAGGGGCTTGGAGGTGGGCGTGTCGCCGACGCGGAGGACCAGGTCGGCGGGCGGCTGGGCCAGGCGCAGCCCCACGTCGTAGTGCGCCGCGACATGCGAGCGGTCGTGCTCGCCGCAGCGCACGCCGGAGGTCGGTTCGGCCAGGATCGCCCAGCCGGCCAGCTCCGCCAGCCGGGCCGCCGGCTCGGCCACGTCCTCGGCGACCGGCCCGCACACGATGGCTCCGCGGGGGCTGGCGGCGATGCGCTCGGCCAGGGCCTGGATTTCGGTGGCGTCCGGCGCGGACGAGCGGCGGGCGCGGGCGGTCCAGGGGCGGCCGCCGGGACGCCCCTCCCAGTCCTCGGGGCGCAGATCCTCCTCGACCGGCGCCAGCGGCTCGCGCAGCCCGAAGTTCAGGTGAACCGGCCCGGGGCGTCCCTCCCCGGCGGTGTGGAAGGCACGGCAGGCCAGCGCCCGGTGGTGCACGGCCGTCTCGCGGCCGGGCTCGTGATTGCCCACCTCCACGAACCATTTCACCGCGCTTCCGTAGATCTTCACCTGGTCGATCGACTGCCCGGCGCCCACCTCGCGCAGCTCGGGCGGCCGGTCGGCGGTGAGCACGATCAGCGGCACCCGGGCCTCGCGGGCCTCGGTCACGGCCGGCAACAGGTTGGCCGCCGCCGTGCCCGAGGTGCAGGTGACCGCCACGGGCCGGCCGCTCGCCTTGGCCATCCCGAGCGCGAAGAAGCCCGCGCTGCGCTCGTCGATCACCGAGGTGGCGTCGGTGAGCTCGGCCAGGGTCAGCGCCAGCGGCGCGTTGCGCGAGCCGGGACAGGTGACCGAATGCCGAAGCCCGCAGCGCACCAGCTCGTCGACGAAGGCACGGAGGGGCGCATAGGTGCGGTTCATCGCTTTAGTGATGGCGTGGCTGCGCCCCTGGTCGTGTTCGTCCCCGGCTTCATGCAGCGCGGCGAGGCCTGGGCGCCCGTCGCCGACCTCCTGTCGCAACGCTATCCGAGCGTCCTGGTCGATCACGCCGAGCACGATCGGGAGGGCCGCCTGCGGGAGATCGCCGATGCTGCCCGACGGGGTGGCGCAGTGCTGTGCGGCTACTCGCTGGGCGGCCGGCTGTCGCTCCAGGCCGCCCTGCGCGAGCCCTCGCGCTACCGCGGGCTGATCACGCTCGGCTCCTCGCCCGGGCTGGAGTCGCAGGCGAACCGCGGGCAGCGCCAGAACGCCGACGAACAGCTGGCGTCGTGGATGGAGCGCTCGCCCATCGAAGAGGTGGTCGACGTCTGGGAGCGTCAGCCGCTGTTCGCCGACCAGTCGGAGCTCCTGATCGAGCAACAGCGGCCGGGGCGCCTCAGCTTCACCGGGGACCAGCTCGCCCGGCTGCTGCGCACCGCCGGCCAGGGCGTGACAGAGCCGTTCTGGCAGCGGCTGCCCGCCTTCGGGCTCCCGTTGCTCGCGCTGGCCGGCGCACGCGACGAGCGCTATCTGTCGGCGGCCCGGCGCATGGCCGACCTGGTCCCCGACGGTCGGGCGCAAGCCATCCAGGACGCGGGCCACGCGGCCCATCTCCAGCAGCCGGACGCCGTGGCCGCGCGCATCGAGCGCTTCCTGGTGCGGGTGGAGTCCTAGACCACCCGCTCGACCATCACGGCCTCGAGGGCCTGCGGGTCGGGCTCGACTCCCAGCCCCGGGCCCTCGGGCACGGCCATGAGGCCCATGCGGGGGCGGGGGAGCGCACGGGCCAGCCGCGAGTCGAACAGCTCCAGGGTCGCGAGGCCGCAGGCCAGCGACAGGCGCTCGGAGGCGGCCAGCTGCAGCGCCGCCGCGATGCCCCACGGGCCGTCCAGCGTGCTGGAGAGGTAGGGCTCCAGGCCGCTGTAGCGGGCCGCGCGGACCGCCTCACGAGCGGTCCCGAAACCGCCCGAGGAAGCGAGCTTGACGTTCACCGCGTCGCAGGCCCGCAGCTCGGCCGCGACCCGCACGTCGGCGGGCCCGGCGATCGACTCGTCCGCCGCCAGCGGCACCTCCACCTCGGCTCGCAGCAGGGCGAGCTCCTCCAGGGTCCGGCACGGCTGCTCGACCAGCTGCAGGTCGTAGGGCGCCAGCGCGGCGATCGCCTCGCGCGCCTCGTCGACGCCCCATGCCCCGTTGGCGTCCACGCGCAGCGCCGGCCAAGGCCCGATCGCCTCGCGGACGGTGGCCACGCGCTCCAGGTCGTCGGGCAGGCCGACCTTCAGCTTCAGACACGAGTAACCCTCGCGCACCGCCTCCCGCGCTCGCCCCGCCATCTCGCCCGGCGGGCCACCGCCGAGCGTGCGGTTGACCACGATGGCGTCGGCCCCGGGCTCGCCGAGGGCGCGGTCCTCGCGACGCGCCTGCAGGTCCAGCCGCGCCAGCTCCTCGGCCGCTCGCGCCTGCGGCAGCGCGGCCGCGCCCTCCACCCTGAGCTCGCCGATGACGGCGTCGAGGCTGACGCCGTCGTAGCTCTCCAGCGGCGCGGCCTCTCCGTAGCCGGCCAGGCCGTCGTCGTCCTCGATGCGCAACAGTGCGAGCTCGCGGGCCGAGACCACGCCACCCGAGGTCACGAAGGGCTCTCGCAGCGGGAGCGACAGCCGCAGCACCGAGCGCTTCACGACAGCACGACCCCCCCGGCCAGCAGCAGCGAGAAGACCGCCAGCAGCCGGCCGGTGTCGGCCAGCGCCCCGTTGAGGGCCGGCCCGTCCCGGCGGGTCGCCACCGTCTTCAGTAACGAGGGCACGAGCGGGGCGGAGGCCAGGGGCAACAGCAGCCAGGGCCACCCGTTCGCGATCGCGAGGCCCACGGGGACGAGGAGCCCCCCGACCACCATCGCGGCGAACAAACGGATCGCCGTCCGGCGGCCCAACTTCACCGCCAGGGTCCGCTTGCCCGCCCGGCGGTCGGTGTCCACGTCGCGCACGTTGTTGACCACCAGGATCGCGGACGCCAGCAGGCCGACGGGCACCGAGAGCACGAACGCCTCCCAACGCAGCTCCTCGGTCTGGACGAAGTACGAGCCCGTGACCGCGACGACGCCGAAGAAGAGGAACACGAACACCTCGCCGAGGCCCTCGTAGCCGTAGGGGCGAGGGCCGCCGGTGTAGAGCACCCCCGCCACGATCGAGGCGATGCCGATCACCAGGACCTCCCAGCCCGCCTCGGCGGTGAGGTAGATGCCGCAGGCCACCGCGACTCCGAAGGCCACGTAGGTCCCGATGAGGACCCGGCGCGGCGGCATCAGCCCGCCGGCGGTCACGCGCACCGGGCCGAGGCGGTCCTCGGTGTCGGCGCCGCGCCGCGCGTCGGAGAGGTCGTTGGACAGGTTCGTGCCGATCTGGATGAAGACGCTGCCGATCAAGGCGGCTACGAAGGCGAGGGCTCGGAAGTGGTCCTCCGAGACGGCCAGCGCGGTTCCCACCAGAACGGGGGCGATGGCGGCGGGGAGGGTCCGCGGCCGGGCGGCCACGAGCCACAAGCGCGCGGTCACGGACGCTTGGGGAAGCGCCCGAAGTCGGGCCGGCGGCGCTCTTTGTAGGCCTCCCTCCCCTCCTTGGCCTCCTCGCTGGCGTAGAAGAGCAGGTTGGTGTCGTGAGCAAGCTGCTGTAGGCCGGCAATGCCGTCCTCGGCGGCGTGGAAGGACGCCTTGAGCAGCCGCAGGGAGAAGGGGGAGAGGGCCAGCATCTCGCGCGCCCAGCGCACCGTCTCCTCCTCGAGCTCCTCGAGCGGGACCACCGTGTTGACCAGCCCCATGTCCAACGCTTGCCGCGCGTCGTACTGGCGGCACAAAAACCAGATCTCCTTGGCCTTCCTCTGCCCAACCTGCTGGGCGAGCAGGGCGGCGCCGAAGCCGCCGTCGAAGCTGCCCACGCGCGGGCCGGTCTGGCCGAAGCGGGCGTTGTCGGCGGCGATGGAGAGGTCGCAGCAGACGTTCAGCACCTGCCCTCCACCCACTGCGAAGCCGGCCACCATCGCGACGATCGGCTTGGGCAGGCGGCGCATCTGCACGTGCAGGTCGGTCACGTGGAAGCGGCCCACGCCCTGCCCGCCGGTCATGTAGCCCGTGTCGCCACGCACGTTCTGGTCGCCGCCCGAACAGAAGGCGAGCGGACCCTCGCCGGTGAGCACGATCACGCCGACCTCGGGGTGTTCGCGGGCGCGCTCCAGCGCGTCGGAGAGCTCGATCAGCGTCTCGGGCCGGAAGGCGTTGCGCACCTCGGGGCGAGCGATGGTGAGCTTGGCGATGCCCTCCGCCAGCTCGTAGCGGATGTCCTCGTACTCGCCCTCGGCCTGCCAGGCGGCACCGGGGCGGATCTGGCGCTCGGCGTCCACGCGGGCAATCGTACGATGCGTCCTCTGGACGACTGGGTGAGCACCGCCGCGCGCCGCGCGCCAGATCGCGTCGCCCTCGTCGCCGAGGGCCGCTCGCTCAGCTACGCCGAGCTGGACGCCGAGGTGGGGCGGCGAGCCCGCGGGGGCGTGGAGGCGGTGCCCGCGCGGCCGGGCACGGAGTTCGTGGTCGAGGTCCACGCGCTCGCGCGCGGCGGCGGGACGCTGGTCCCCCACGACCCCGAGGGCGAGCCGCCCCCGGTGCCGCAGCGCAGCGACGCCCAGTCGATCGTCTTCACCTCCGGCACCACCGCCGAGCCGCGCCCGGTCGAGCTCACGCGCGCGAACCACGAGGCCAGCGCCCGCGCGCTGGGTGAGCGGCTCGGCCTAGGGCCCAATGACCGCTGGTTGGCCTGCATGCCGCTGCACCACGTCGGCGGCCTGGCCATCGTCCACCGGGCCGCGATCTTCGGCTCGACCCTGGTGGTGCACGAGCGCTTCGAAGTCGACCGCGTGCGTCAAGAACTGGCCCGGGGCGCCATCACGCACGTCTCGCTCGTGCCGACCATGCTCGATCGGCTCGGCGAGCTGGAGGCGCCCGCGCTTCGGGCCCTCCTGCTGGGCGGCGGGCCGATCCCGCGCGGGCTGCTGGGCGGCGGGCTGCCGGTCGTGCCCACCTACGGCATGACCGAGACGGCGTCGGCGGTGGCCACCGGCATCCCCGGCGATCCGCTGCCCGGTGTCGAGCTGAGTGTCGCCGGCGACGGCGAGATCCTGGTGCGAGGGCCGATGGTGGCCGCCGACGGCTGGCTCGCCACGGGCGATCTGGGGAGCCTGGACGAGCAGGGCCGGCTGACCGTCGAGGGACGGAAGGACGACACGATCATCAGCGGCGGCGAGAACGTGGCCCCGGCCCGGGTGGAGGCGGTGCTCGAAGAGCACCCAGGGGTGGCCGAGGCGGGGGTCGCCGGGCGTGCTGACCCCGAGTGGGGGGAGGCCGTGGTGGCCTTCGTGGTGGGGAACGTTCCCGAGGCCGAGCTGCTGGCCCACGCCCGCCGGCGGCTGTCCCGCCACGAGGTGCCCAAGGCAGTCCGTTACGTCGCCGAGCTGCCCCGCAACCAGGCCGGGAAGCTGCTGCGCGCCCAACTAGAGTCCCCGCCGCGATGATCTACGACGACGATGCCGACCTCGGACTGCTCAAGGACAAGACCGTGACCATCCTGGGCTACGGCTCCCAGGGCCACGCTCACGCCCTGAACCTCCGGGACTCCGGCGTCGACGTGGTGGTCGGCCTGCGCGAGGGCTCGGAGTCCGTCGCGAAGGCCGAGGGCGACGGCCTGCGCGTGCTCTCGGTGGGCGACGCCGCCAGCGAGGGCGAGGCGGTGATGGTGCTGCTGCCCGACGAGAAGCAGAAGGCCATCTGGGAGTCGGAGATCGCCGACGGCGTCGCGCCGGGCAACCTCCTGCTCTTCGCCCACGGCTTCTCCATCCACTTCGGCCAGATCGACCCCGGCCCGGAGGTGGACATCGGCATGGTCGCCCCCAAGGGTCCCGGGCACCTGGTGCGCCGCCAGTACGTGGACGGCGAGGGCGTGCCCGGGTTGATGGCCGTCCACCGCGACGCCACGGGCAACGCGCGCGACCTCGTGCTCGCGTACGCCAAGGGCATCGGCTGCACCCGCGCGGGCGTGATCGAGACCACCTTCAAGGAGGAAACCGAGACGGACCTGTTCGGCGAGCAGGCCGTGCTGTGCGGCGGCGTGACCGAGCTGGTGCGGGCGGGCTACGAGACGCTGGTCGACGCCGGCTACGACCCTCGCCTGGCCTACTTCGAGTGCATGCACGAGCTGAAGCTGATCGTGGACCTGATGTACGAGAAGGGCATCACCGGCATGCGCTACTCGATCTCGAACACCGCCGAGTACGGCGACCTGACGCGTGGCAAGAAGGTGATCACCGACGAGACGCGCGATGCGATGAGGAAGATCCTCGGTGACATTCAGTCGGGGGACTTCGCGCGCGAGTGGATCGCCGAGAACGAGGCCGGCCAGGAGAACTTCCAGCGCATGCGCAAGGAGGGTCAGGACCACCAGATCGAGCGCGAGGGCAAGGAGCTGCGCTCGAAGATGGACTGGATCGACCAGGAGTTCTGATGGCCGACCAGGGCCACAGCGGCTTCCTGCCTCCCGACCCGCCCGGCCCGGAGCCCGACCTGGGCGAGGGGGGCCAGGACCCCACGCAGCCGCTGCCGCCGCCCGCGCACGGCCCCCCGCAGCAGGCCCAGCCGCCCCAGCACCAACCGCCCCCGCAGCAGCACTACCCCCAGCCCCCGCCGCAGGCCTGGCAGCAGCCCTACGGCTACGGACCGCCCACCGGCTACGGCTATCCGCCCCCTCAGGGCTGGCAGCAGCAGCCGCCCGGATACCCGGCCTGGGGCCCGCCGCCCCCGCGGGAGCCCGACAACAACCCCGCCGTCGCGGGGTTCGTGCTGTCGCTCGTGGGCGGCGGCCTGCTGTTCTTCTTCGCGGGCCTGAGCACGATCGTGTCGCTAGGCCTGTCGATTGCCGGGATCGTCTACTCGCGCAAGGGGCGGGCAAGGGTCGACGAGGGCGAGACCCCAAAGCACCGCGGTCTCGCGCAGGCGGGCTTCATCGTGGGGATCGTCGCCACGGTCCTGTCGCTGCTCGCGACGATCTTCTGGATCCTCTTCTTCGTGCTCCTCGCGACCGACGAGGACTTCCGGCGAGACCTCGAGGACAACAACTCGGGCACCATCGCGATCGCACTCGTGAAGGGCGTTCTCGGCCTCCTCACCTGACCGCTAAGGTCGAACGGCCCATGCCGAATCCCTTCCTGAAGCAGTACCTCATGACCGCCGGACCCACGCCCCTTCCACCGTCGGTGTCGCAGGTCATGGCCGAGCCCATCCTCTACCACCGCGCGCCCGCCTTCATCGAGGTCTACGCCCGCTCCCTGGAGCGCCTGAAGATGGTCTTCCAGACCAAGAACGACGTGCTGGGCTTCGCCTCCTCGGGCTCGGGCGGCATGGAGTCCGCGGTGGCCAACCTCACCCGGCCCGGTGAGCCGGCGCTGGTGGTCTCCTGCGGCAAGTTCGGCGAGCGCTGGGCCGAGCTGTGCGACGCCTACGGCGCGGAGCTGATCCACCACGACGCGGGCTGGGGCGAGAAGGTCGAGCCAGCCGAGCTGGACCACCTGCTGGGCGCCAACGATCGGGTGGAGGTGGTCTTCACCACCCTCTCGGAGACGTCCACGGGCGTGGTCAACGACGTCCGGGAGCTGACAGAGGTCGCTCACCGCCACGGCGCGCTCATCGCCGTCGACGCCGTGTCGGGCCTGGGCGCAATCCCGATCCCTCAGGACGAGTGGGGCGTCGACGTCGTCGTCTCCGGCTCGCAGAAGGCGCTCATGTCGCCGCCCGGGCTCGGCTTCGCGAGCCCCAACGAGGCGGCGCTGGGCCGCGCCGCCACCGCGTCGCGCCGCGGGTACTACTTCGACTGGCTGAAGACCGCGGCCGGACAGCGCAAGGACCCGCCCGACTCGCCCTTCACCCCGGCGGTCAGCGCCTGGATGGCGCTCGACGTGGCGCTGGGGATGATCGAGGAGGAGGGCCTCGAGCAGGTCTTCGAGCGCCACCGGCTGCTCGGTCGCGCCGCTCGCGCGGCGGTGGCCGGGCTGGAGCTCGAGCAGTTCGGCCCCGACGACGAGAACGCCAACGTCGTGACCGCCATAACACTGCCCGACACGATCGACGGCGCGAAGGTCCCGAAGACGATGCGCGACAAGTACGGCGTCACCATCGCCGGCGGCCAGGGCAAGCTGAAGGGCAAGATCGCCCGCATCGCCCACTGTGGGTACTTCGGCGCCTTCGACATCGTCACGACGATCGCCGCGTTCGAGATGACCCTGCGCGAGCTGGGCGCCGACGTCGATCTCGGAGCCGGTGTGGGAGCCGCCCAGCGGGTCTTCCTCGAGGCGGGCGTGCCCGTCGCCGCCCCCGCGTGACCAAGGTCCTGGTCGCCGAGAAGATCGGCGACTCCGGAGTGGGGCTGTTGAAGGACGCCGGCTTCGAGGTCGACGTCAAGACCGATTGGTCGGACGGCGATCTGGCCGAGTCCATCGGTCAGTACGACGGCATCCTCATCCGCTCGGCCACCAAGTTGACCGCCGACCTGCTCGAGCGCGCCGACAACTTGCGCGCCGTCGGGCGCGCGGGGGTCGGCGTGGACAACGTGGACGTCGAGGCGGCCACCCGCCGTGGGGTGGTAGTGGCCAACGCGCCGCAGTCGAACGTCATCACCGCCGCCGAGCACACGATGGCTCTGCTGCTGGCCCTGGCCCGCAACGTGCCCCAGGCCCACGCTTCGCTGAGCTCCGGCGCCTGGGACCGGTCCAAGTTCAGCGGGGTGGAGGTCTACGAGAAGACCCTCGGCATCCTCGGCTTCGGCCGCATCGGGCAGCTCGTGGCCCAGCGCGCGCGGGCCTTCGGGATGCGCGTGATGGCCTTCGATGCCTTCGTGGCCGAGGAGCGCTTCTCCGAGCTGGGCGTCCACCGCGCCGCCTCCAGCGACGAGCTCTACGCCGAGTCGGACTTCATCACCATCCACCTGCCCAAGACCCCGGACACCGAGAACTACCTGGACGCCGAGGCCTTCGCGAAGATGAAGGACGGCGTGCGGGTGCTCAACGTGGCCCGCGGTCCGCTGCTCGTGGAGGAAGACCTCAGGGCCGCGCTCGACTCGGGCAAGGTCGCCGGCGCCGCCCTGGACGTCTTCAGGGAGGAGCCGATCACCGAGCACCCGCTGTTCGGCTATCCGAACGTGATCGTGACGCCCCACCTGGGCGCCTCCACCGCCGAGGCCACCGACCGCGCCGGCGTCCAGGCCGCCGAGCAGGTGGCCGCCGCGCTGACCGGCGGGGTGGTCACCAGCGCCGTCAACGTGCCGGCGGTGGCGCCCGAGGACCTCGAGGCGCTCGGCCCCTTCCTGCCGCTGGCCAACCAGCTGGGCCGGATCGCGGTGGGCCTCTCCGACGGGCTCAACTCGCTTCAGGTCGAGTACCTCGGGCGCGTGGCCGAGCGCGACACGCGCCTGCTCACCGTGCAGGTGCTGAAGGGCGTGCTCGCCGGCCACGTGGAGGAGGACGTCAACGACGTCAACGCCCCCTCGCTCGCTGAGGAGCGCGGAATCGTGATCACCGAGACCAACCAACCCTCGGCACGCGACTTCACCGACCTCGTGCGGGTCACGGTGGTGGGGGAGACCGAGCAGCGCGTGGTAGGCACCGTGCTGAGCCGGGTCAACCGGCCGCACCTGCTCGAGGCCTGGGGCTCGCGCTTCAACGTCCAGCTCGAGCAGCACCTGGCGATCTTCCGCTACCGCGACCAGCCCGGGATGCTCGGGCGCGTGGGCACCGAGCTCGGCGCCGCGGGCGTCAACGTGATCTCCGCCGCGGTCGGCCGACGGCCCGAGGAGGACGGCGAGGCGGCGATGGTGGTCACCGCCGACTCCCCCGTGCCCCAGGAGGTCGTCGAGCGCCTAGCGGCTTCCGACGGGTTCCTCGAGGGCCGCGCCGTGTCGTTGTAGTACCGCGGGTTAGGCTGCTCGCGTGAGGGCTTTGGTGATCACCCGCTCGGGCCCTCCGGAGGTGCTCGAGGTCCAGGAGCGCCCCGAGCCCGAGCCGGGTCCCGGCCAGGTCAAGGTTCGGGTTCGGGCCGCGGGCATCAACTTCGCGGACACGATGGCGCGCCAGGGCCTCTACCCCGACGCGCCGAAGCCGCCGTCGGTGGTCGGGTACGAGTTCGCGGGCGAGCTGGACTCTGGCGAGCGGGTGCTCGGCGGCTGCCGCTTCGGGGGCTACGCGGAATACGTGGTCGCCGACCGCGCCAACGTCATGCCGCTGCCCGAGCGCTGGAGCTTCGAGCAGGGCGCGGCCATGCCGGTCAACTACGCCACGGCCTGGGCCGGGCTCGTGCGCTACGGCAACGTGCAAGAGGGCGAGCGGGTCCTGCTGCAGGCGGCAGCGGGCGGGGTGGGCATCGCCGCCACTCAGGTTGCCAAGCTACGGGGCGCAGAGGTCTACGGCACCGCCTCGGCCTCCAAGCACGAGGCCATCCGCGGCTTCGGGGTCGACCACGCGATCGACTACCGCGACGAGGACTTCCTCAAGGCCGTACGCCGCATCGCGGGAGCCAAGCAGCCGCTCGACCTCGTCATGGACGCAGTGGGAGGCGCAAGCTTCGGCAAGAGCTTCTCCCTTCTGCGGCCCGGCGGGAGACTCGTCTGCTTCGGCGCCTCGGCGGTCACGTCGGGCGAGCGCCGGAGTCTCCCCCAGGCCCTGAAGACCATGGCCCGCACCCGGATCTTCCACCCGATGCCGCTCATGTCCGAGTCGAAGTCGGTGGTCGGCCTGAACATGCTCACCCTTTGGGACTCCAAGGGCTCGCTCGACGAGTACCTCGAGGCCCTGCGGCCACTGGCCGAGGACGGCAGCCTCCGGCCCGTCGTGGCCAAGGCCTTCCCGCTGGAGGAGGGTCCCGCCGCGCATCGCTACATCGCCGAGCGCAAGAACGTCGGCAAGGTTGTGCTCACCCTGTAGCCTGAAGGGTGGCGTGTCTCGCTCGCTCGACCTGCGACTTCTCCTTCTCCCCCCTCGGGGGGAATAGCGCGTGGCGGCCGCCTAGCCGCAACTAACAGGAGAAGCCAGGTGAAGAGCAGAAGGGAAAGCAAGTGAGAGACGACGCCAACCGAGTAAGGATCTTCGACACCACGCTGAGAGACGGCGAGCAGTCGCCGGGCATCTCGCTCAACGTGGCGGAGAAGGTGGAGATCGCCCACCAGCTGGCCCGCCTCGGCGTGGACGTGATCGAGGCCGGCTTCCCCATCACCTCTCCCGGCGACTTCGAGTCGGTGCAGCACATCGCGCGCGCGGTGCACGGCCCGGTGGTCGCGGGCCTGGCGCGCACCAACGTGCAGGACATCGACGCCGCCTGGAACGCGGTCAAGGACTCCGATCGCCCGCGCATCCACACCTTCATCTCCACCAGCGACATCCACATCGAGCACCAGCTCCAGACCACGCGCGAGGACGTCAAGGGCCAGGCGCGCGCCGCGGTGGCGCACGCCAAGCGTCTCTGTGACGACGTCGAGTTCTCGCCCATGGACGCGACCCGCTCCGAGCTGGAGTTCACCGCCGAGGTGCTGGAGATCGCGCTCGAGGAGGGCGCGACCACCATCAACGTGCCCGACACCGTCGGCTACTCGACGCCGGAGGAGCACGCCGAGATGTGGCGCACGCTCTACCGCTTGGTTCCGGGCCTGGCCCACGTGGTCACCTCGGTGCACTGCCACGACGACCTCGGGCTGGCCGTGGCGAACTCCTTCGCCGGCGTGAGCGTGGGCTGTCGCCAGGTCGAGTGCGCGATCAACGGCATCGGCGAGCGCGCGGGCAACGCGTCGCTTGAGGAGATCGTGATGCTCCTGCACGTGCGCGAGGCCGCCCACGGGCTGTGGTGCGGCGTGGACACGACCGAGATCGCGCGCACCAGCCGCCTCGTCAGCCGCATGACCGGGTATCAGGTGCCGCCCAACAAGGCGATCGTGGGCCGCAACGCCTTCGCGCACGAGTCCGGAATCCACCAGGACGGCGTGCTCAAGGAGCGCACCACCTACGAGATCATGGACGCGACCACGATCGGCCTGGAGCAGAACCAGATCGTGCTCGGCAAGCACTCCGGCCGCCACGCCCTGCGCAACGCGCTGCAGGAGCTGGGCTTCACCGTCGACGGCGCCGCGCTGAACACCGCCTTCAAGGCGTTCAAGGAGCTGGCGGACAAGAAGAAGGTGGTGACCGCGCTCGATCTCGAGGCGCTGGTCTCCGACGAGATTCGTCAGGCGGCCGACGCCTACGAGCTCGAGTGGTTCGAGGTCGAGGCCTCCTCGACGCGCACGCCGCTCGCGCGCGTGCGCGTGCGCCTGCCGGACGGCAGTAGCGCGGAAGGCAGCTTCACCGGCGATGGCCCCGTCGACGCCTTCTTTAGCGCGCTGAATGTGGCCACGGGCCACGAAGCACGCCTGCGGGAGTTCCACGTGAGCGCGGTCACCGGCGGCCGCGACGCGTTGGGCGAGGTCTCGGTGCTGATGGAGCTCGATGGGCGCAACAGCTCGGGCGTGGGCGTCTCCACGGACATCCTCGAGGCGTCGGGACGGGCCTACCTGCGCGCGCTGTCGACCGCCCTGTCGGACTCGCCCGGCCCCGAGGCCGAGCGCGTGCTCGAGGCAGACGCCGCGCAGACGCCCTGACCGACTTCACCTTCCGCGACGGCGAGC
Organism: Thermoleophilaceae bacterium; assembly: GCA_035296565.1. GTDB lineage: Bacteria > Actinomycetota > Thermoleophilia > Solirubrobacterales > Thermoleophilaceae > JACCZR01. Next base: position 14,621 of record DATHAQ010000007.1, on the reverse strand, counting down.
GCCTCATCCGGCTCGGGGAGGGGGCGCTCGCGGAGGCGCCTGGACTCCTGTCCGAGCGAGGGTTCGACGGCTACGTGCTGCTCTGCACCGAGCGCTCGCGCAGGGTCGCGCCCGCGGTCGTGGAGGGGGCGGCGCGGGTGCTCGACGTGCCGGCCGGCGCGGTCCCCGACCTCGCTGCCGGGCTGCTGGAGGCGGCCGGGCAGCGGCCGGCCGTGGGGCTGGGAGGGGGGCGGGTGGTGGACGTGGCCAAGGCGGTGAGCGCAGTGCACGGGACAGAGGCGGCCGCCATTCCCACCACGCTCGCGGGCTCGGCCTTCACCGCCATTCACCGCCTGCCCGAGGGGGCGCAGGTGCAGCTGCATCGGCCATCGCTCGCAATCTGCGAGCCCGCGGTCATGGTGCCCGACGACGCGCCGCTGCTCGCGGCCACGGCGATGAACGCGCTTGCCCACGCCATCGAGTCGCTCTACGCGCCCTTCGCCAACCCGGTGAGCGAGGGCGCCGCCCTGCGGGCCGCCCGGCTGTTCGCCGATGCCCTGCCACGGGACCCCGCGCCCGCGCCGGCGCTGGCCGAGGCGGCCTTCCTCGGGGGCTATGCGGTCGGGGCAGCCGGCCTGGCGGTGCACCACGCGGTGTGCCAGACCATCGTCCGCACGCTCGAGACCCCGCACGCCCAGACCAACGCGGTGATGCTCCCGCACAGCGTCCGGCTGATGAGCCTGCGCGCGCCGGAGCAGGTCGGTCGCCTCGCGGCCGCCCTGGGCGACCCCGAGGAGGATCCTGAGGCCGCGGCCGGCCGCGTGGCGAAGCTGGCGGCCCGCTCGGGGCACACGCGGCTGGCGAGCCTCGGGGTGGAGGCCGGGCAGCTGCCGCGGGTCGTAGCCGGCGTCCTCCAGCACCCGGGTCTGGCGATGACGCCCGACCCGCCTGGCGAAGACGAGCTCCTCGGCCTGCTGCGCGCCGCCCTCTAGCCGCCGCACGCGAAGTTGCAGGTCTACATAGCGCCGGGGACCCGGCAGGGGCTCCGCCGGCACGGGCGAAGCCCCGGGTCCTATGCGCCCGAACGTCCTTCGCGCCTGCCTGCTGGCCGGCGCCCTGCTCGCTCTCGTCCCCGCCACGGCCCAGGGCTCGGTGCCCCACACCGTCCAGCCCGGGGAGACCCTGTGGTCGATCGCCTCTGCGAACGGCATCGGCACGCAGACGCTGGCCGCGGCCAACGGAATCTCCTCCGAGGCACAGGTCGTGATCGGGACGACGCTGCAGCTCCCCGGCCCGGGCCAGACGTCCGCTTCCGGGTCGCCCGCTGCCTCGGGCGCGCCGGTGGCGAGCGGCTCCGCCGGGCCATCCACGGTGAGCGCGATCGCCGGCCAGCACGGCGTTCCGCCGGCCCTGGCCGCCGCCATAGCCCATCACGAGAGCGGCTTCAACAACGCCATGGTCTCCTCGACGGGCGCGCGCGGCGTGATGCAGGTAATGCCCGGCACCTTCGACTACGTCCACCGCGTCCTGGGCGCCGGCCCGCATGACCCGTCCTCGCCCTCCGAGAACACGACCGCCGGCGTCCTCTATCTGCGCCAACTGCTGCAGGAGACCGGCGGCGACCAGAGCGCCGCGGTCGCCTCCTACTACCAGGGCCCGGCCTCGGTGCGGCAGAACGGGCTCCTGCCCGACACCCAGCAGTACGTGGCGAACGTGATGGCGTTGAAGGCCCGCTACGGGGGGTAGTACGCTCGCCGGTGTGCCCGAGGGTGCACTATCAGGCCGTTGCATCGCCATAACCGGCGCCTCCTCGGGCATCGGCGAGGCAATCGCGCGGGCGGCCGCGGCCGAGGGCGCGAAGGTGGCTCTGGGCGCTCGGCGCAGCGACCGCATCGACGAACTGGCGGGCGCCATCGGCTCCGACGGGGGCACGGCGGTGGCCATCGAGGTCGACGTCGGCGACGAGCAGCAGGCCAACGCCTTCGTGCACCGCGCGCGCGACCGGCTGGGCGGCCTCGACGGGCTGGTCAACAACGCCGGGGTGATGCTCCTGGGCCGCGTGGAGGACGCCGAGACCGAGCACTGGCGGCGCATGATCGACGTGAACCTGCTCGGCCTCCTGTACTGCACCCACGCCGCGCTCCCGCTGCTGCGCGAGGGCGGGGGAGGGGACATCGTCAACGTTTCGTCGGTGGCCGGCCGCAGCGCCAACGCGGGCTCGGCCGTCTACAACCTGACCAAGTTCGGGGTCACGGCCTTCTCCGAGGCGCTGCGCCAGGAGGCGCTGCACAGCGGCATCCGCGTCTCCTGTGTCGAGCCGGGCTTCGTTGACACCGAGCTGCAGGGCCACAACAAGGACCCCAACGTGACGCGGGCCATCGAGAGCATGCGCGAGAAGACGGGCGACGTGCTGACGGCAGAGGACATCGCCCGCGCCGTGACCTACGTGCTCGGCCAGCCCGAGCACGTCAGCGTCAACGAGGTGCTCGTGCGGCCGACGGGCCAGCAGCGCTGAGTCCCTTCTGGCGCAACCCGGCCGGGTTCCCGCTCGCCCTGTTCTTCCTCATCGGCGGGATCGTGTTCTGGATCGCGCTGCCCGAGATCGGCATCGGGCAGATCTGGGTGGTGGTCGCGGTCTTCCTGATTGCCCTGTTCGCCTTCCTGGGGCGCCGCTCACAGGCCAACGAGCGGCTCAAGCAGGAGGGCATTCCCGGCACCGCGCAGATCCTCGAGGCCGAGCAGACCGGCATGTACGTGAACAACCAGCCCCAGGTCAAGCTGCGCCTGCGGGTGGAGGCCCACGGGATCGCCCCCTACGAGGTGCACAAGCGGGTGACCGTGCCTCTGATCGCCATCGGGGCCCTCGGCAGCGGGCGGCCGCTGACCGTGGCGGTCGACCCCACCGACCGCGACCGAATCGCCATCGACTGGGGTGCGAGCGCGGCGGCCCCGGCGACGCCCACCCGGGAGGTCCACCCGCGTGCCAACTCCGACCCCCGGGCCGCAGTCCTCGAGGCGCTCGGGCGGCACGGGATCGACGCCGCCCACGGCGAGGCGGCGGCCGATCCAGCCACCTCGGTGGCCTCCGAGGCCAAGGGCGAGCCGCTGGACCGCCTGACCAAGCTCATGCAGCTCCGCGCCGCGAACCTGATCACCGACGAGGAGCTCCACGAGTACCGCAAACGCATCCTCGACGGGGTCTGAACGGCGGACAGGGCACCACGCGCTCGTCGCCCAGGAAGGCGAAGCCGCCCACCGCAGCCGAGGAATCGTCAGCCGCCTGAGCGTTTTTTACAGGGGGGGCGGCTGCCCCGCGGGCGCAGGCCGGCGGGCCTGAACAGGCGTACGTGATAGCGTACAAGGCCGCCGTGGCTGTCGTCGCACCGATCGCATCCGAGCCCGCCGTCGGGCCGCGTGTCCGGGCCCTGCGCGAGGGGATGGCCCTCTCCCTGCGCGAGCTGGCCGCCCGCAGCGGTGTCTCGGCGCCGATGCTGTCCCAGGTCGAGCGCGGCGAGACGAGCCCCACGCTCGCCGTGGCCACGCGCATCGCCTCGGGCCTCGAGCTGTCGCTGTCCCAGCTGCTGCGCCTGGACGAGGCAGAGGGCGTCTCGGTGGTGCGCCGCGAGGAGCGGCGCGAGGGCGGCTCGCAGAGCGCCGGCCACCGCTACGAGGTCCTGACGCCGCCGCTGCCCGGCCAGCGCGCCGAGCTCTCCGAGCACCGGCTCGGCCCGGGGGCGTCCACGGCAGGCCCCGACGACCCGCCGATGCACGAGCCTGGAGCGCGTGAGACCGCGGTGGTGACCGCAGGCAACCTGCGCCTGGTCTGCGACGGCACCGCCCACGACCTGCAGGAGGGGGACGCGGTCACCTTCGACGCCGATCTTCCCCACCACTTCGAGAACCCGAGCGGGGGCGAGGCCCGGATGCTGGCCGTGGTCTCCGCCGGACTGAGAAGGAGCTAGCCCAAGTGCCCGACACCCTGTTCGACAAGATCTGGCAGCGCCACGAGGTCAGCGAGGGGATCCTCTACATCGATCTCCACCTGGTGCACGAGGTCACCTCCCCGCAGGCCTTCGAGGCGCTTCGCGTCGCCGGGCGCAAGGTGCGCCGGCCCGACCGCACCCTGGCCACCGCTGACCACAACGTGCCCACCGACGGCTCACAGGTGGCGGCCCAGATTCGCGACCAGCTCTCGCGCGTGCAGGTGGAGACCCTCGAGCGCAACTGCGAGGAGTTCGGCGTCCCGCTCTACTCGCTGGGCTCCGACCACCAGGGCATCGTGCACGTGATCGGGCCGGAGCTGGGCCTGACACAGCCGGGCATGACGATCGTCTGCGGCGACTCGCACACCTCCACCCACGGCGCGTTCGGCGCCCTTGCCTTCGGCATCGGGACCAGCGAGGTCGAGCACGTGCTCGCCACCCAGACGATGCAGCAGCGTAAGCCGAGGTCCATGCGCATCCTCTACTCCGGCGAGCTCGGCTACGGCGTCACGGCCAAGGACCTGATGCTGGCGACCATCGGCCGGATCGGCGTCGCGGGCGGCGTGGGCTACGCCATCGAGTACGCCGGGCCGCCCATCGAGGCGCTCTCCATGGAGGGCCGGATGACCATGTGCAACATGACGATCGAGGCAGGCGGGCGCGCCGGCATGGTCGCCCCCGACAACACGACGCTCGAGTGGGTCGAGGGCAAGCCCGCCGCACCGGGTCCGCTCCCGGCCGATGAGTGGTTGGCGCTGCGTACGGAGGAAGGCGCCGAGTTCGACCTCCAGTATGAGATCGACGCGTCAGCCGTGTCGCCCCAGGTCACCTGGGGCACCACCCCGGGGATGGTCACCCAGGTGACAGAGGCGGTGCCCGAGCCGGAGAGCGAGGGCGACCAGCGAGCCCTGGAGTACATGGCCCTGAAGGCCGGGACCCCGATTCAGGAGATCGAGCTCGACCGCGTCTTCATCGGCTCTTGCACGAACTCCCGCATCGGCGACCTGCGCGAGGCCGCCGAGGTGGTCCAGGGCCGCAAGGTGGCCGGAGGCGTGCACGCGATGGTGGTGCCGGGCTCCCAGCAGGTGAAGGCCCAGGCCGAGTCCGAAGGGCTGGACGAGGTCTTCCTTGCCGCCGGCTTCGACTGGCGCTCGGCGGGCTGCTCCATGTGCCTGGGCATGAACCCTGACATCGCTGCGCCGGGCGAGCGCGTCGCCTCGACATCCAATCGCAACTTCGAGGGGCGCCAGGGCCGGGGGGCCCGCTCGCACCTGGTATCGCCCAAGATGGCCGCCGCTGCCGCCATCGAGGGGCGCTTCGTCGACATCAGGGAGTGGTCATGAACAAGATCGAGAAGGTCAAGGGCCCGATCTCCGTGCTCCGCCGCCACGACGTCGACACCGACCAGATCATCCCCAAGCAATTCCTCAAGCGCGTCGAGCGCTCGGGCTTCGGCGAGTTCCTGTTCTACGACTGGGCCAAGGAGCCCGGCTGGGACCTCGACCCGAACCCGATCCTGGTGACGGGGCGCAACTTCGGCTGCGGCTCCTCGCGCGAGCACGCTCCCTGGGCGCTCGAGGACTTCGGCTTCAAGGTCCTGATCGCGCCGTCCTTCGCCGACATCTTCTACTCGAACTGCACCAAGATCGGCCTGCTGCCGGTACCCCTGCCCGAGGAGGAGATCGAGGCGCTGATGGAGGCAGTCGAAGCCGAGGTGAACCTTGCCGACCAGGTCGTGCGCTTCGACAGGCGCGAGGTGCCCTTCGACATCCACCCGGAGACCAAGCGCCGGCTGCTCGGGGGTCTGGACGACATCGGGGTGACGCTCCAGCAGGAGCACGCGATCGTCGCCTACGAGGACGAGCGCGAGCGCAAGGGCCCGGTCACGACCACCCTCGGCTGATGCGCGACTGGGACGCCCAGACCTACGAGCGCGTGTCGGGGCCCCAAGCGCGATGGGCTGAGCAGGTCCTCGACCGCCTGCCGTTGGACGGCGACGAGACGGTGCTCGACGCAGGCTGCGGCACGGGCCGCGTGACCAAGATGCTGCTCGACCGCCTGCCTCACGGTCGCGTGGTGGCGGTGGACTCGGCGCCCTCGATGGTCGCGCAGGCGCGCGAGGCGCTCGATCCCGCGCACGCCGACGTCTTACAGGCAGACCTCGCGGAGGTGGTGCTGGAGGAGTCGGTGGACGCCGCGTTCTCGAATGCGGTCTTTCACTGGGTGCCGGATCATGAGGCGCTGTTCGCCAGGATGTTCGAGGCCCTGCGCCCGGGAGGGCGGCTGGTGGCCCAGTGCGGTGGGGAGGGCAACGTGGAGCGCTTCCTCCGGCTGGCGGAGGCGGTGGCCGAGCGCGAGCCCTACGCCCCGTACCTCTCGGGGTGGAAACGGCCTTGGAACTTTGCGGCGCCGGAGCGGACGGCGGACCGGCTCACCGCCGCCGGCTTCGCCGACGTCCAGACGAGCCTCGAGCCCTGGCCCGTCACGCCCGAGGAGCCGCTGGCGTTCGTGCGCACGGTCTGCCTGGGAAACCACCTCGAGCGCCTCCCGGCGGAGCTCCGCGAGCCCTACGCCGAGGCGGTGGTGCACGAGTGCGGCACCCCGCCCCTGCTCGACTACGTGCGGTTGAACATCAGCGCGCGCCGGCCCGAGGTTTACCGAGGGCGGCGGGCGGGAACGACTCCCCATCGCCTCGGCAGGGGAGCCGGGCGCCTGACCTGGGAGGACTCATCGTGAAGCACCGCCGGGCACTGGCCCTGTTGGCCGCGATCGCCGCCATGGCGCTCGTACCTTCGACCGCCTCCGCGTGGGCCCCCGCGGACAGCGCGACCATCCATCCGGGCGTCCAGACCGAGACCGAGGGCGGGCAGTGCACCTCGAACTTCATCTACACGAGCGGCTCTGACGTCTTGATCGGCCAAGCCGCGCACTGCTCGGGCACCGGCGCGGCGACCGAGACCAACGGCTGCGACTCGGGCTCGCTACCGCTGGGCACCAAGGTCAACGTGAGCGGCGCCAGCCATCCCGGGACCATGGTCTACAACTCCTGGCTGGCCATGCAGGCGGCCGGCGAGAGGGACGCGGACACCTGCGACTACAACGACCTCGCCCTCGTCAAGCTCGATCCCGCCGACGTGGGCCAGGTCAATCCCTCCGTGCCCGGCTTCGGAGGCCCCAACGGCGTGGGCGGTGCCGGACCGGGCGCCGACGTGTTCTCGTACGGCAACTCCTCGCTGCGTCTCGGCCTCACCCAGACCAGCCCAAAGCAGGGCAAGGTCGTGAGCGTCGACGGCGACGGCTGGAGCCGGACCGTGTACACCGCGACCCCCGGCATCCCGGGCGACTCCGGCAGCGCGTTCCTGAACGCGTCCGGCCAGGCCCTGGGGACGCTCAGCACCGTGGCAATCGCACCGACGCCGGCCTCCAACGGAGTCGCGGACATCGGCAAGGAGCTCGACTACGCCCGCGCCCACGGCCTCTCCGGCCTGGCCGTGGTCAACGGGACCGAGGGCTTCACGCCGGACACAGTGGGCGCCGTGCTCGGCGCGGGCTGAGCCGGGAGCGGTAGCGTGCGCGGCCGCCCATGGGCGCGCACCTAGTCACGCTCCCCGGCGACGGGATCGGCCCCGAGATCCTCGCCGCCGCCGCCGCGGTGCTCGCGCGGCTCGGCGAGTTCGAGCTCGACGAGCGCCTGGTGGGAGGCGCGTCGATCGACGCCCACGGGACCGCCCTGACCGACGACGTGCTCGACGCCTGCCGCGGGGCCGACGCGGTGCTGCTGGCCGCTGTGGGAGGCCCGGAGTGGGACACGGTGGATCCGCAGGCGCCTCGCCCCGAGCAAGGGCTGCTGGGCCTGCGCAAGGGCCTCGGGCTGTTCGCCAACCTGCGGCCCGTGCGTCCGAGCCCCGCCCTGCTGGACGCAAGCCCGCTCAAGCGCGACCACATCGAGGGCACCGACCTCCTGGTGGTGCGCGAGCTGACGGGCGGCATCTACTTCGGCGACTCGGGCCGCGAGGGCGACCGCGCGCACGACGACTGCGCCTACAGCGCGGCCGAGGTGGAGCGCATCGCGCGCGTGGGATTCGGGTCCGCGCGCACGAAGGTCACCAGCGTCGACAAGGCCAACGTGATGGAGACCTCGCGCCTGTGGCGGGAGACCGTCGCGCGCGTGGGCGCCGAGGAGTTCGGGGAGGTCCCGCTCGAGCACCTGCTGGTCGACAACGCGGCGATGCAGCTGGTCTCGCGACCGGCTGACTTCGACGTGATCGTGACCGAGAACCTCTTCGGAGACATCCTCAGCGACGAGGCGGCAATGCTCACGGGGTCGCTGGGCATGCTCCCCAGCGCCTCGCTGGGAGAGCCCGACACCCCCGGCCTGTTCGAGCCGGTGCATGGGTCGGCGCCGGACATCGCGGGCACCGGAACGGCCAACCCGCTGGCGATGTTCGGCTCGGTGGCACTGATGCTGCGCCACGGACTGGCTATGGAGAGTGAGGCGGCTGCCCTAGAATCGGCCGTCGACAAGGCGCTCGAGGGGGGTCTGAGGACCCGCGACCTCGGCGGCGAGGCCACCACAGAGGACGCCACCAGGGCGGTTCTCGGAAACCTGTAGGAGGCGCGTGGACACAGCGGATCGCATCTGGATGAACGGAGAGTTCGTCGAGTGGGAGGACGCGAAGGTGCACGTACTCACTCACGGCCTGCACTACGGGACCGGGGTCTTCGAGGGCGTCCGCGCCTATCCCACCGAGCGCGGGCCGGCGATCTTCCGCTTCCAGGACCACCTGGAGCGCCTGGAGGCCTCGTCCAAGCTCTACTACATGGACCTCCCGTTCTCGCTCGAGCAGCTGCGCGAGGCCACCCACGAGCTGATCGGCCGCTGCGGGCTGCGCTCGTGCTACATCCGCCCGCTGGTCTTCCGCGGCTACGGGCCGATGGGGCTGAATCCGCTGGACAACCCGGTCGAGGTCTCGATCGCGGTGTGGGAGTGGGGCGCCTACCTCGGCGAGGAGGGCAAGGCCAAGGGCGTGCGGGCGAAGACCTCGTCCTGGCGTCGCATCTCGCCGGACTCGCTGATTCCGCACGCAAAGGCCAGCGGCCAATACCTGAACTCCGTGCTGGCCAAGGTGGAATCGGTCAAGGGCGGCTACGACGAGGCGATCCTGCTGGACGACCAGAGCCACGTGTGCGAGGGCACCGGCGAGAACGTGTTCGCGGTGCGCAACGGTGAGGTGGTCACCCCGCCGCAGGCCGCCAGCATCCTCGACGGCATCAACCGCAAGTCGGTGATCAAGATCCTGCGCGACGCGGGCCACGAGGTGGTCGAGCGCAACCTGGCCCGCGCCGAGCTGGCCCTGGCCGAGGAGGTGTTCCTCACCGGCACCGCGGCCGAGGTGGTGCCCGTGCGCGAGATCGACGACATCGCCATCGGCACGCCCGGCCCGATAACCCGCCTGGTGCAGGAGACTTTCGACGACGCCCTGCACGGGCGCGACGAGCGCTACGCCGGCTGGCTGGACGTGGTGCCGGTACCATCACAGGCGTGAGCGCGCCCCGCGGCGAGCGAATTACCGGGACGGCCCACTAGGGCCGTCTTCCGCTTCCCGCTCCCGCGACAAGAAAGGGCGCTCAGGCCCGTGAAGGTCCTCGTATACGACACCACGCTCCGTGACGGCATGCAGGGCGAGGGCATGTCGGTCTCGGTCGACGAGAAGCTGCGCATCGCCCATGCGCTCGACGACCTCGGCGTGCACTTCGTCGAGGCCGGCTTTCCCTCCTCGAACCCCAAGGAGGAGGCGGTCTTCGATCTGCTCTCCCGCGAGACCTTCGAGCGCTCGGAGATCGCCGCCTTCGGCATGACGCGTCGCCGCGACGTGGCGGCCGCCGACGACCCGGCGCTGCGCCTGCTGGCCGACTGCTTCGCCCCGGTCTGCACGCTGGTTGGCAAGACCTGGAGCCTGCACCTGGAGAAGGTGACGCAGGTCGATCCCGAGGAGAACCTGCGGATGATCGCCGACTCCGTGGGGTTCCTGTGCGCGCAGGGCAAGCGGGTGGTCTACGACGCCGAGCACTTCTTCGACGCCTACCGCGACGACAACGCCTACGCCTTGCGCTGCCTGCGCGCGGCGGCGGAGGCCGGCGCCGAGAACGTGACGCTGTGTGACACCAACGGCTCCTCGCTGCCCGGGGAGGTGGCTGAGGCGACCGCGCGCGTGCGCGCCGAGCTGCCGGAGGTCGAGCTGGGCATCCACACCCACGACGACGCCGGCTGCGGTGTGGCCAACACGCTGGTGGCGGTGGAGGCCGGCGCCTCGCTGGTGCAGGGCACGGTCAACGGCTACGGCGAGCGCTGCGGCAACGCGAACCTGATGACGATCGTGCCGGACCTGCAGCTCAAGATGGGCGCCGAGGTGCTCGAGCCCGATCGCCTGGCGCGGCTTACCGAGGTCGCCCACCGCGTCGACGAGCTGTGCAACGTCACCCCGCACCCCGACCAGCCCTACGTGGGCCAGAACGCCTTCGCCCACAAGGGCGGGATGCACGTCGCGGCCGTCAGCCGCGACGCCAGCACCTTCGAGCACGTCGATCCCGTCCAGGTGGGGGCCGACCGCCGAGTGCTGATCTCCGAGCTCGCCGGCAAGGGCTCCGTGCAGGCCCGCGCCGACGTGGACGACGGCACCGCCGCCCGCGTCGTCGAGCGGGTCAAGGAGCTCGAGCACCGCGGCTACCAGCTGGAGGCCGCCGACGGGTCCTTCGACCTGCTCATCCGCAAGGAGGCCGGCGACTACCGGCCGCTGTTCACGCTCGAGGCCTGGCGGGTGATCGTCGAGAAGCGGGCGGACGGCCGCGTCGAGACCGAGGCGACGATCAAGATCTACGTGGACGGTGAGCGCTTCGTCAAGACCGCCGAGGGCAACGGTCCCGTGCACGCGCTCGACCGTGCGCTGCGCGACGCCATCGGCGAGACCTACCCGCACCTGCGCGACATCTCGCTGGTCAACTTCAAGGTTCGCATCCTCGACGAGAACCGCGGCTCCGGCGCGGTGACGCGCGTCCTGCTCGACGCCAGCGACGGCACGGACACCTGGGGCTCGATCGGGGTCTCGCAGAACATCATCGAGGCGAGCTGGGAGGCCCTGGTCGACTCACTGGAGGCGGGGATGCTGCCGGCGCGGGCGCAGCGGGCGGGCGCTTGATCCCGCTGGCCCGGCCGGACCTGGGGCCGCTCGAGCGCGAGCTGGTGCTCGAGACGCTCGAGAACGGGCGCCTCGCCCTGGGGCCGCGGCTGGGGGAGTTCGAGCGCGCGCTGGCCGGGCGCCTGGGCGTCGAGCGCGTGTCCGCGGTGTCCAGCGGCACCGCCGCGCTGCACCTGAGCGTGCGCGCCGCGGGGATCGAGCCGGGCGACCGCGTGATCACCTCGCCTTTCTCCTTCGTGGCCTCGGCCAACTGCGTCGTCTACGAGGGCGCGGAGCCGGTGTTCTGCGACATCGACCCCCGGACGCTGAACATCGACCCGGCAGCCGCAGCGGCGGCGATCGACGACCGCACCGTCGGACTCCTGCCCGTGCACATTTTCGGTTACCCGGCCGACATGCCGGCGTTCGAGGCACTGGCCTCCGAGCGCGGGCTGTGGCTGGTGGAGGACGCCTGCGAGGCGCTGGGCGCGGTGCACCGCGACGGCCCGCCGGTAGGCGCGCGCGGCAACCTCGCCACCTTCGGCTTCTACCCCAACAAGCAGCTGACGACCGGGGAGGGAGGGGCGGTCGTCTGCCCCTCGCCCGAGCTCGCGGCCCGCATCGACTCTGAGCGCAACCAGGGCCGCGCGCCCGACATGGGCTGGCTCGACCACGACCGGCTGGGCTTCAACTACCGCCTGGACGACCTCAGCTGCGCACTGGGCGTGGCGCAGATCGAGCGCCTCGACCAGCTGCTGGCCGACCGGGCGCGCGTGGGCGCCCTTTACGGCGACGCGCTGAGCGGGCTGGACGAGCTCGGGCTACCCTGCTCGGACGAGGGCGGTGACCGCCGCTCCTGGTTCGTCTACGTGGTCCAGCTCCCGCGGGGGGTCGACCGCGATGCGGTGATGCTCGCCCTGCGCGAGCGGGGCATCGACTCCAAGCCCTACCTGCCGGCGATCCACCTCAACGCTTTCTACCGCGAGCGCTTCGGGCACCGCGAGGGCGAGTTCCCGGTCTGCGAGGACGTGGCCGCGCGCTCGCTAGCTCTGCCCTTCTTCGGCGCCCTGACCGAGGGCGAGGTGGCGCAGGTGGCAGACGCCCTCGGCGCCGTTCTCGAAGCCCCTACCCGAGCGGCCTGACCAGGGACACGAAGCCCGGCAGCCCCGCCCGCCCGGGCCGCGAGGCCACCTCCTCGAAGCCGGCCCGGCGGTAGAGCATGCGCGCGGCCTCGTTGTCCAGGCCCGTGTCGATGCTCACCGAGACGAGCCCCAGCGAGCTAGCTCGGACGGCCGCGGCCTCCAGCAGGGCGAGCGCGGCGCCGCGGCGCCGCTGGCCGGGCTCGGTGGCCAGGGCGTCGACGTAGAAGGAGCGGGGGGGAGGGGGAGGGGCGGCGCGCGCGCCCGTGTAGTAGAGGCGCAGAGTGGGCGGCCAGCGCCACGGCGGCAGCGAGAGCAGGGTCAGGCTCAGGAAGGCGCGTGCGCGGCGGGGCGTCTGGTCGACGGGGAAGGCGGCCATCGCGGCGGCCACCGCGCCGTCCAGCTCGGCCACCCAGATCACCTCGGCGCTGGCGTTGCTGCCGGTCTGCAAGAAGGCCCTGCGGAGCACCCGCTGCGCGCGCTCGGCCCCGCCGGCAAAGCGGTCATAGACCCCCCCTGCGCTCGCGTGCACGAGCCGCGCCGCGGCCTCTGCGTCACCCGGCCGCGCCCTGCGAACGAGCAGCTCCACAACCGCGAGATTATGGAGAGCGGCAGGTCTATCCTCGGTCCATGCCCGGCAGAGTGGCGACCCGGACCGAGAAGCACATCCTCTCGCGCCGACGGGCGCGCTGGGTGGGCCTCGCGGGCTTCCTGGCAGCGGCGGCCACGCCGGCCTTGCTCTGGCACAGCTCGATGTCCGCCATCGCGTCCGACTTCCGTCTCGAGGTCGAGTACCTGGTGACCGGCTGGACTGGCTACGCGCTGATCGGGCTGGGGCTGATCTTCTTCGTGCCGGTCCTGACGTCGATCGGCCGCCACCCCGAGAGCCGCCTCTATCCCCGTAGCCGCAACGCGTACGCAGGCTGGGGGGTGAGCCTGTACCTGCTGGGTGTGATCCTCGCCAGCCAGGTTGCAGCGGTGACCGGCCTCCACCCGACGCCCTAGCGGTTCACCTACCCTCGCGGGAATGGCTCGGCTGCCCGATCCGCAGGACCCCCTGTTCCGCGCGCTGAACTCCTCCGTCGAGTTCGACTTCCGTCTGGCGCCGCAGGACATCCGGGGGTCCCTGGCCCACGCGCGGATGCTCGCCCGTCAGGGGATCATCGGCGACGAGGACCTGGCCGCGATCGAGGGCGGCCTCGCGCAGGTGCGGGAGGAGGTCGAGCAGGGACGCTTCGAGGTCCATGAGCAGGACGAGGACGTGCACATGGCCATCGAGCGCCGGCTGACCGCGCTGATCGGGCCGGCCGGCGGCCGGCTGCACACCGCACGCTCGCGCAACGACCAGGTGGCCACCGACATGGCCCTCTACGTCCGCGACCGGGCCGGCGAGGCGAGCCGGCTGGTGGGCGAGCTGATGGCGGCGCTGCTCGAGCAGGCCGAGTCCCACCTCGACTGGGCGATGCCCGCCTACACGCACCTGCAGCGGGCGCAGCCGGTCTACCTCTCGCATCACCTACTCGCCCATTTCTGGCGCCTGCGCCGCGACCGGCGGCGCTTTTCCTTCGCCTTCGAAGCCGCCGGCGACCTGCCCCTGGGTTCCGGCGCGCTGGCGGGCACCAACTTCGAAACCGACCGCGACTTCCTCGCCGCGGAGCTGGGCTTCCCGCGGGTGGCCGAGAACTCCCTGGACGCCGTGTCCAACCGCGATCACGTGCTCGACCTGCTCTCGGCGACCTCCACCTGCGCGACCCATCTCTCCCAGCTGGGCGCGGAGCTGGTGCTCTGGTCCAGCGAGGAGTTCGGCTTCTGCGAGGTGGCGGACGCGTTCTCGTCGGGCTCGAGCCTCATGCCCCAGAAGAAGAACCCCGACGCCGCCGAGCTCCTGCGGGCCAAGGCCCCTCGGGTGGTCGGTCGCCTCGCGACACTGCATGGCGTGCTGCACGCCCTGCCGCTGGCCTACAACAAGGACCTCCAGGAGGACAAGGAGCAGCTCTTCGACGCCGTCGACACGCTGGAGCTGTGCCTGCGTGTGGCCGCGCCGATGGTCGCGGGCGCCGGCTTCAGGCGCGAGCGCATGGCCGAGGCGGCGGCCGACGAGCTAGTGGCTGCCACCGACGTCGCCGACCTGCTGGTGCGAGGCGGCACGCCCTTCCGACAGGCCCACGGCGCCGTCGGCGCCCTGGTGCGCGAGGCGCTGGCGAGCGGACGGCGCCTCTCCGAGCTGACCGACGACGAGCTCGAGCGCCTGGCGCCGGGGCTGGACCCCGAGGCGCTGCGCGAGCTGGTGGCCGGCGGCGGGGTGCTCGAGGCGAAGGTCTCGGCGGGCGGCACCTCGCTGGCTC
>DATHAQ010000006.1:0-3208 GCA_035296565.1 Thermoleophilaceae bacterium | reverse complement strand
CGATCTTGTAGATCCGCGGCGTGCGCGGGTCCTGCAGCTTGTGGACCGGGTGGCCGAGGCCCGGAATCCGGCGGCCGGCCTCGAGCTCGCGGGCGACGGCGCCCTCCACGTCGTCGCCGATCTCGTCCAGGAAGCGAGCGGTGTCCTCGACCACTCCAAGGAACACGCTGCCAGCGCCGAGCAGGCCCGCGGCGACCGCGCCCTGGATCGACTCCGGCGCTCCGGTGTGGGTGAGGCGCGCCGCGAGCACGGTCGGCGTGAGCCCGTGGTCTGCGAGCGAGACGAGAACGGCGTCGAAGAGGCGTGTCTCCTCGGCTGACGGCATCCGGCGCTGAACCATCAGGAACGCCAGCTCGGTGAGTGTCACGTTGCCCATGAGGTCCGTCGCGAGGTCTCGCCCCATCAGGGTGATCGAGTCGGGATCGGACGCGCCGACGCCTGTGCGGAGCCAGTCCTGTTCGCTCATGTGGGCAGCCTATGTTTCGCCACGCGTCCGGTGGCGGTGTGGGGCAGCTCGTCGAGCACCTCGAAGTGCTCCGGGACCTTGAACCTGGTCAGCCGCTCGGCGGCCCAGTCGCGGAGGGCGTTGAAGTCCGGCTCAGCGCCCTCGCGCACCACGACGAACGCCTTGATCTCCTCCTCGGAGAGCTCGGACGGCACTCCCACCACCGCAGCCTCAACCACATCTGGATGTGACACCAGCGCCTCCTCGATCTCGGCCGGAGCCACGTTCTCCCCGCGCCTCCTGATGACCTCCTTCTTGCGGCCCACGAACGTGTACGTGCCGTCTGCGTTCGCCGTGACAAGGTCCCCGGTCTTGAGCCAGCCGTCCGGGGCGAGCACGCTCGCCGTCTCCTCCGGCATCCCCCAGTAGCCCTTCATCACAGCCGGGTTGCGGAGCTCGAGCTCGCCTTCGGCGTTCACGCGCGCCTCGTTCACCTCGCCGAGCGTGGGGTGCTGGCGCGGCGAGCCGAGCGTGCCGTAGGGGCGCGTCCCCCGCTTCCAGACCGTTCCGTACGGGGTCTCCGACATCGCGTAGCCCGAGGTCAGTTCGAGGCCGAAGCGCCGCTCGATCTCCAGGTGGCGCTCCCTGGGCGGCGCTGGGCCCGTGTAGGCGAGCCGCAGCGGGTTGTCGGCGTCGTCGGGCCGCTCGGGCTGGCGCATCAGTATCTCGATCATGGCGCCGATCGCATTGAACTCGGTGGCGCCGTAGCGGCGTGCGGAGTCGAGGAAGCCGCTCGCGGAGAAGCGCGGCAGCAGCACGAGGCTCGCGCGCGCGGCCACCGAGCCAAGGACCGAGTAGGCGGGCGCATTCACGTGGAAGAGCGGTAGCGAGGTCATCAGCCGATCCTTCGCGATCAGGCCCAGCCACCACGGAAAGCCCTCGCCCGCCATCGCATACGCACGCTGAGTCTGGGTCACCAGCTTGGAGCGGCCGGTGGTGCCCGATGTGGGGATCAGCACCGCCGCGTCGTCGGGCGCAGCCGGCCCGGGGCCATCCAGGTCTCCCGGCTCTGCGAACAGCTCCGGTAGCTCTGAGTCCGTCACCACGAGCGTGGGCTGCACCTGCCCGACCAGACCCTCGAGCTCCGCCGGGGTCTGGCGAGGGTCCACGGCCACGTGGATGGCGCCGAGGTAGGCGGCCGCGAGCCACAGAAACACGTAGCGCGGCTCGTTGCGGGCGCTGGCGAGCACGAGGTCGCCCCGGCCGACACCCCGGGCGGCGAGGCCCGCCGCTGCGGCCGCGATCCGCTCCCGCGCCTGCTCGTACGTGTACGAGTCGTCCTCAAAGAAGAGCCAGGGCTTGCCGGGAACGTCCGCGACCGCAGCCTCGAACAGGCGGGGGATTGTCAGCTGGGCATCGGCGATGCGCGCAAGATACGCGCAGGCTCAGCTCGGCTGCGGGGCAGGCACCATCTCGCGGTCGCCGAAGGCGGGACCTGGCCCGGGCCCCCCGGGCCCGGGCCGGCCGCCGCTTCCCGGCGGGCCCGGATGGGGGAGCTGCTCGAGGGCGCTCGTCACGTCCTCCTCGGAGAGGTCGAAGCGCTCGGCGAGGAACTTGGCGAGCGCCTGGTTGTGCTCCTCCCAGCGGTTCTCCGCGCCGGCACGCAGCTCTCGCAGTGCCGTGCGCAGCTCCGCATGGCTCACACCCAGCGCTGACGCCAGCTGGCGCAGCGGCATCGCGTGCTTCCCGTGCATGCGGCCCCGGTCCGGGCGGGCCTCGAAGAGCGCTCTGCGCACGTCGGTCACGTCGACCCCGAGCTCGTCGGCCAGTGCCTGCGCGAACTCGTCTGGCGGGCGCGGCGTGTCGTGCATGAGCTTGTCCAGAGCCGCCTGTACATCGTCCGCGTCCACGTTCAGCGCCGCCGCGAGCCTCGCGCCGAAGCGCGCTTCGTGCTGCTGGTGCGTCCGCTCGAAAGCAGCGGTCACCTTCTCGGTGGAGATCGCCAGCGCCTTGGCCAGGGCAGCAGCGAACTCGTCGCGGCGATCGCCCTCCTCGCTTTCGTGGAAGTCACGGAACGCCTTCGCCAGCTCGTCCCTGTCCACGCCGAGCGTCTCGGCCAGGGGCTGGAACCCGGGCGGCTGGCCTCTTTCCGCGAAGGCGGGCGGGCTGCCGCTGCGGATCCTGGTCTCGGAGCCCTGATCGCTGCCCGCTATGGCCGTGCCGTCGTCCGCCTGTGTGCCGAGGCCGTATCCGACCGACGCGACCGCAAGGGCGCCTCCGACGACGATGACTGTGGTCCTTCTCTTCGATTGCATGGGGGCCAGCCTTGCGGCGCTGTGTAGGAGGAGCGTAAGAGGCGCGTAGGAAACACCGAAGAATGCGGTCGCTGCCGCCAGAATGGAGGCGGTGAAGATCCTGATCGTCGACGACGACCGCGCCCTGCGGGACGCCCTGCGGCGCGCGCTCGTGCTGGGCGGCTACGACATCGTGCCCGCCGAGAGCGGCGAGGCCGCCCTCAAGGAGCTCACGAGCGCCGCCCCGGACGCCGTGGTGCTCGACATCGGCCTGCCCGACATCGACGGCCTCGAGGTCTGCCGCCGCCTGCGCAGCACAGGCAACCGCGTGCCGGTGCTCATGCTCACCGCGAGGGACGCGGTGGCGGACCGCATCGACGGCCTCGACGCCGGCGCCGACGACTACCTGGTCAAGCCGTTCGACGTCGGCGAGCTGAAGGCGCGGTTGCGCGCGCTGTTGCGCCGCAGC
>DATHAQ010000005.1:0-3675 GCA_035296565.1 Thermoleophilaceae bacterium | reverse complement strand
GCACGAACTCGGTGCCGTAGGGGTAGGGCGGGCGCAGCGCCGACAGCAGCACCTTGCCGGTCAGGATCATCATGTCGCCGACCTGCTCGAGCAGGTTCTTGGTCGGCAGGAATGCGCGGTCGGCTACGGCTCGGACCATCTAGCTCCTCCCAGGGGCCATTCGGCCCGGAAGCCTACGCGAAGAGGGAGGCGAGGCCAAGCCCCAACCGCGCAGGGCGTCAAGTAGCACGGCGCGCCCACGCCCGGTGGTACATTGCGCTCGCTTTGAGGAGAGGGAGCCTCTGTCTCGCGCTGCTCGCGTCACTCCCGCTCGGCGCCTGCCAGAGCCAGAAGCGACAGGACGAGAACGAGCCGGCGGGAAGGTACCCGGTGTCCGTCGAGGCCTCGTTCCCCGCAAAGCAGAAGCTGGCGCAGCGCTCGAAGCTCGAGGTCAACGTCCGCAACACCGGACCCAAGACCATCCCCAACGTCGCGGTCACCGTTAACGGCTTCGGGATCAAGGAGAAGCAGGAGGGCCTGGCGGACAACCGCCGCCCCGTGTTCGCCATCAACGGCGTCCCCAAGGAGCTGGCCGGCTTCCCCGAGTCGAAGGACGCCGCGCCAAAGGGCGGCGAGACCAACTACGTCGACACCTGGGCTCTCGGCCCGCTGAAGCGGGGGCGCAGCCGCTCGTTCCGCTGGAGCGTCACCGCCGTGCGGGCCGGCCCATACCGGCTGCGCTACATCGTGTCCGCCGGGCTCGACGGCAAGGCGAAGGCAGTGGATGACGACGGCGGCGGGGCCCCGACCGGCGCCTTCAGGGGCACGATCAGCGACACGGCCCCCGAGACGCGCGTCTCGGACGACGGCGAGACGATCGTCGAAGGCACCCGCTAGCCCGCTGCGGCGGCCCCGCCGGCTAGGTCCGCGCTGCGCGCTCGTAACCGCGGCACTCGCGCACGGGCACGCGCGGGTACTTCGGGAACGAGGGGTCCGACTTCGAGCGCTCGCAGAGCGAGAACTCGCTGCCCCGCCCCGTGCGGACCAGGCGCTGGTGTCGGCAGGCGTCACACAGCCCTGCGGGCGGGCGTCGCATACCCGACACTGTGACTGAGCGCGAGCTCGGGCGAGGTCAGCGTCCATGCACCTTTCCAACGTAGGCCCGGCCAAGGCCTCCGTCTTAATCCGGCGGTCCAGCGGGCGGCTCGCCGGATCCGCCGCCTGTCGGTCCGAAGCGCGCGGCTGAACGCCCGCGACCTAGCGCGGCAGGCGGGGCTCGATGATGCGGTACGCCTTGAGCCCGAGTCCGAGCCGCTCGCGGTCCTCGCTGGTCAAGGGGTCCAGGCCCGAGAGCTCCTTCATGCGCTCGAGCCGGTAGCCGACCGTGTGGCGGTGGGCATGGATGGCCTGCGCGGTCGCGTTCATGTTGCAGTTGTTGGCGAGGTAGGCCTCGAGCGTCCCGACGAGATCGGTCGAGTACTGCTCGTCGTAGCGGACCAGCGGCGCGAGTGTGTCCTCGTAGAAGGAGCGCACCTCCTGGGGGTGGCTGGCCAGCACGCGGAACAGCAGCCGGTAGGTGCCGCCGCCGATCTCGTCGCCCGGGGCGCCGCCGGCGGCCGTCACGGCCAGCACCAGCTCGGCCTCGTCCAGGGCGCGGCGGAGGTCCGACGGCGCCGAGTAGTGCGACGACAGGCCGACCGCGGCGTGGCGGCCCAGCCGCACCGCGACCTCGCGGGCCCGCTCGAGCTCGCCGGGGAGCACGGCATAGACCTTGTCCTCGTAGACCTGCGCCAGGGCGTCCGGGTGCTCGGCGGCGATGGCCGCCAGCACTCGCCCGGGGCTGCGCGGCCCGGGATCCGCGCACAGGCCCACGGCGCCCTTGGAGAGGTCGCAGCCGAGACGCGCCGCTCGGCGGACGAGGTCGGCCTCGTCGAGGTCGTCGCGGGTGAGCACCTCCTCGACGAAGGAGCCGCGCAGGCTCTGCTCGGTCTCGTCGCGCGCCTCGGCGACGGCTACCTCGGTGAGGGCCGCCACAGCGGCGACGTGGAGGTACTCGCCGGCGGCGTCGGTGCCCTGCCCGAGCAGCAGCACGGCGCCCAGCTCGTGGCCGCCCGAGACGATCGGCACCTCGGCCGTCACCTCGGGGGGTCGGCTGGGCCGCCCGCCGGCGAGCTTGGAGGCAACGTAGCGCTCCAGCGGCGCCCAGGACTCCACCCGGGTGCCGAGACGCGGCACGACCACCGCGACGGCGGCGCCGGCGTGCGCCGAGGCGATCTCGGCGACGCGCTGAATGCCGTCGCCGGCCAACACCGCGCCCACCATCTCGAGGTGAGCGCCGCGCGGCGTGGCCAGGGGTTCAGGGTCTCCCATTCCCGAAGAGACAGGGAGAGGGGCGGCGCCGCGACGGGCGCCGCCCCGTCCCCGATGGTCGTTCGGTTACGCCCCGGTCGGGATCTCGTCCGACTCGTGAGCCTGGAGGACGGCTTCGCCCTCCTCGCCGGTCCGCAGGCGCACTGCGTCCTCAACCGGCAGGACGAACAGCTTGCCGTCACCGACAGCGCCGGTCCGAGCGTGGCTGACGATGGTCTCCTTGACCACGCCCACGTCCTTCTCCTCGACCACGCACTCGAGCTTGATCTTGGGACGGAGATGGACCGTGAGGTCGGCGCCGCGGTAGTGCTCCGTGATGCCCTTCTGGCGTCCGGAGCCCTTCACCTCGGTGATCGTCAGGCTCGGAAAGCCCTTGTCGAGCAGGTCCTGACGGATCGGCTCAAAGGCCTCGTGCCTGATGTAGGCGACGATCATCTTCATGCTGTCGCCTCCTCTGGGGTCGGAGCCCCACGTGTGACTTCGGATGCTCCCCCGGCAGTCACCGGACGGGCCGCAGGCCCGGTCGATGCCCCGCCGATCTCAGGCGCGGGGATGAACTGCTCGGGGTAGCCGTACATGCCGTGCTCGACGATGTCGAGACCAGCATCCTCCTCTTCCTCGGTCACGCGCAACCCGATCGTGGCCTTGATGGCCGCGAAGGTCGCGTACGACAGAGCGAACACGAAGGTGAACGCGACCACCACGCCGACCGCCTGGGCGATCAGCTGGTCGAAGCCACCTCCGTAGAGAAGGCCGCCCTCGGGGTTGCCGAAGGCGTTGTACTCGGCCAGCCGCGGCGCAGTGAACAGACCGCACGCGAGCGTGCCCCAGATACCGGCCAGGCCGTGCGCCGAGGTCGCCCCGATGGGGTCGTCCACCCTCTTGTCGATCGCGACGACGCCGAGGACCACGATGCAGCCCGCAACGAAGCCGATGATCGGACCGGCCCACGGCTCGACGTAACCCGACGGCGCCGTGATGGCAACCAGTCCGGCGATCGCGCCGTTGCCGACCATGCCGATGTCGATCGTCCTCAGCCTGACCTGGCTCATGACGAACGCGCCGATGATGCCGCCCGCGCAACCCAGCAGGGTCACAACGGCCACGTCGGCCAGACGAACGTCGCTGATGCCCAGCGTCGAGCCCGGGTTGAACCCGAACCAGCCGATGAACAGGATGATCACACCCAGGCCGACGAGCGGCATGGAGTGACCGGGGATGGCCCGCGGCTTGCCGTCGGGCCCGTACTTGCCCTTGCGCGGGCCGAGCAGCAACAGGGCCGCCAGCGCGCCGGTCGCACCGATGAGGTGGACCGCCGTGGAGCCG
>DATHAQ010000004.1:0-8059 GCA_035296565.1 Thermoleophilaceae bacterium | reverse complement strand
GACCGGCTGCGCGACGCCGTCCACGCCGTCGAGGGCGCCGACGCCGTGGTCGGCGGCCAGAGCGCCCAGAACCTGGACCTGGCCAGGGCCTCGGCCCGCGACCGCAACGTGGTCATCCCCCTGGTCCTGCTGCGTGCGGTCGTGGCGCCGCTGATGCTCATGGGCACGGTGATCCTGTCCTTCGCCGCGGCGCTGGGCGTCGGCTCCTTCTTCTCGACGCAGCTGTTCGAGTTCCCGGGCTTCGACCCGGGCTACCCGCTGTTCGTCTTCATCTTCCTGGTCGCCCTGGGCATCGACTACAACATCTTCCTGATGGCCCGCGTGCGGGAGGAGTCCGTCCGCCACGGCACGCGCGCGGGGATGCTGCGCGGTCTGGCCGTGACCGGGGGGGTGATCACCTCGGCGGGCATCGTGCTGGCCGGCACCTTCTCCGTGCTGGCCGTGCTGCCGCTGGTGTTCCTCACCGAGCTCGGCTTCACCGTGGCCATCGGCGTGCTGCTCGACACGTTCATCGTGCGGTCGATCCTCGTGCCCGCGCTGACCTTCGACCTCGGGCGGCGGATCTGGTGGCCCTCGGCGCTGTCGAGGTCCGACGCGCCGGGCGAGCAGGAGGTGCGTGAGCCCGAGCTCGAGGCGGCGGCGGCCGACTGACTCAGGCCGTGGCTCGGCGCCGGCGGGCGACGTCGCGCACGGCGTGGCGCAGGTCGTCGAGCGGGGCGCCCTTCTCCACGTAGCGGTCGGCCCCGGCCGCCAGGGACGGCCCGCGCATGCGGGCGGCCTCGAAGCCCGAGAAGACCACCACCCCGGTCGCCGGGGCGGCCGCGCGCACCCGCGCGACGAGCTCCAGGCCGTCCATCCCGGGCATCGAGAGGTCGACGAGCAGGACGTCGGGCTGGGTGTCGGCGACCCCCCGCAGGCCCGCGGTGCCGTCGCCCGCCTCGCCCACCACCTCCATGCCCGTGTCGTCCTCGAGCGCGTAGCGCACCAGGGCCCGCATGTCGGCGACGTCGTCGCAGACGAAGACGCGCAGAACGTCGGAGGTCACAGCACCGGTAGGTAGCGCTCGAGCTCCCAGGGCGTCACCTGCACGCGATAGTCCTCCCACTCCTGGCGCTTGATCTCGACGTAGCGGTTGAACATGTGCTCGCCGAGCGTCCGCAGGACCAGCTCGGACTCGGCGGTCAGCTCGATCGCCTCGCCCAGGGTCTCCGGGAGCTGCTCGATCCCCAGCCGTTTGCGGTCGTCGGGCGAGAGGTGGTACAGGTTCTTCTCCATCGGCTCGGGCAGCTCGTAGCCCTTCTCGATGCCCTCCAGCCCGGCCTGCAGGAGCACCGCGAAGGTCAGGTAGGGATTGCAGGCCGGGTCCGGGCAGCGCAGCTCCATGCGGGTGGCGCGCTCCTTGCCGGGGTGGTAGAGCGGAACGCGGACCAGGGCGGAGCGGTTGCGCCGCGACCAGGCGACGTAGACTGGCGCCTCGAAGCCGGGCACGAGGCGCTTGTAGGAGTTGACCCACTGGGCGAAGATCGAGCAGATCTCCCGCGCGTGGCGCAGCTGGCCGGCGATGAACGCCTTGCCCACGTCGGAGAGGAAGTACTGGTCCCCCGCGTCGTAGAACGCGTTGCCGTCGCCCTGGAAGAGCGACTGGTGGGTGTGCATCCCGGACCCGTTCTCACCGAACAGCGGCTTGGGCATGAAGGTCGCGTGCAGGCCGTACTTCATGGCGTACTCCTTGACCGTGATGCGGTAGGTCAGGCAGTCGTCGGCCATCTTCAGCGCGTCGGAGAAGCGCATGTCGATCTCGTGCTGGGAGGGCCCGACCTCGTGGTGGGAGTACTCCGTGTGGATGCCGAGCTGCTCGAGGGCGAGAACGGTCTCGCGCCGCAGGTCCGAGCCCGCGTCCAGCGTCGTCAGGTCGAAGTAGCCGCCCTCGTCGAGGACCTCGGTGGACTTCGCGTCGCGGAAGTAGAAGAACTCCAGCTCGGGCCCGACGTTGAACAGGTCGAAGCCCATCGAGTTCATCCGCTCCAGGGCGCGGCGCAGGACGTGGCGCGGATCGCCCTCGTAGGGCGTGCGCTCGGGGGTCAGCACGTCGCAGAACATGCGGCCGACGCCCTGGTCGTCGGGCCGCCAGGGCAGCGGGGCGAAGGTCGTCGGGTCCGGCATGGCGATCATGTCGGACTCCTCGATGGCGTTGAAGCCGGTGATCGAGGACCCGTCGAAGCCCATGCCGCCCTCGAAGGCGTCCTCGAGCTCGTCGCGGTGGATCGAGAAGGACTTGAGCTGGCCGAGGATGTCGGTGAACCACAGCCGGACGAAGCGGATGTTGCGGTCCTCGACGATCGCGTGGACGTCGTCGGCGGTCTTGGGCAGCTCGGCGGCCATGCGTGGGCTCCTAGGTCAGGTCGGGCACTGAGGGCAACCCTAGTGCGCTCAGCCCAGCCACCGGCGGGCCCAGGCCCGCATCTCCAGGAGCGTGGGCTCCAGCTCGCGCCCCATGGGGGTCAGCGCATAGCGCACGCGCACGGGCGGGCCGGGCTCCACCGTGCGCTCGACCAGGCCCCGGCCCTCGAGCTCCTTCATCCGCTGGGAGAGCAGCCGGTCCGACAGCTCGGGGACCGCGGCGGCGATCTCGCTGAAGCGCTGGGAACCGCCCAGCAGGACGAGGACGATCGCCCCCGACCAGCGCCGGCCGATCAGCTCGATCGCCTCGTGGGTCAGCGGGCAGCAGACCCCGGGGTCCGCGGGGGCGGGGCGCTCCGCGGCCGGCATCGTCAGGCGGCGCGCAGGCGCTCCGTCCGCGAGGCCTCGTGCGAGCCGTCGACGGGCACGTCCCCGGCCACGTTGATCAGGGCGGTGAAGGTCTCCAGGGCGACGTAGGAGATCGCCTCGAGGATCTGCTCGTCGGACCAGCCGGCCTCGCGGGCCTCCTCGTGGAGGTGCAGGGGGGCGCGGCCGCGGTTCTCGACGACGTGGCGCAGGTAGCGCAGGAGGGTGGCGTGGGCCTCCTCGCGCGAGTCCCACTCGCGGGCCAGGGCGACTTCGTCGATGCCCAGGCCGGCCGCCCGTGCGGCGCGGGTGTGCAGCGCGACGCCCGGCTCGGAGCCGTAGTGGGTGGCCACGGCGAGCGCCACGCGCTCGAGCGTGACGAGGTCGAGCTTGCCGTGGCGCAGCTCGGAGCGGAAGCGCGCGTACGCGCGCAGCGCGGCGGGCGATCCCGCGAGCACGCCGAGGAAGTTCGGCAGCTGGCCGCCCGTGGCCAGCGCGCCCTTCAGGACGGGGACCGAGCCCTCGGGGGCGGTCAGGTCGTCGTGGATCTGGAATCTGCTCATCGGAGTCTTCATGTCGCTACCGCCGGGAGATGTTCTTACGAAACGTAAGCGTACAGGGCGCCACAAGCGCGCCTACCCCTTATACGGCGGCGGCTAAAGCGCAGGTCAGCCGTGAGTCAGGCGGTGAGCGCGACCAGGACCAGCAGCAGTCCGAGCAGGAACGCCCAGGCGGCGACCCGGTCCGGCCGGGCGCCCAGCCGCTCCGTGCGCCGGCGCGGCGGCCGGCGACGGTCGATCTCGACGAGCCGGTGGGTGCGCACGCCGCGCTGACGGCGGGTCGGGTCACCCGTGATGATGACCGTGCGCCGATCCTCCTCGTATGACCGCACGCGGGCGGCGACCTCGGGGGGCATGCTCTTCCTCTTTCGTCGGCTTACGGGGTTAGCTGTCGGGCTCGCGCTGAAAGAGCCGCGCTACCCCCGCCGGCGCGCGCCGACGGGCGATTCGCCCCAACTCCTGGTTCCCCCGCTCCCCACGACCCCGTGGGGATTCAGCGGTTGGACGGCGCGGCACGATAGCACCGGATCTCACCAGTCGCGCCGGACAGAACCCGCAAACTACGAGCTTTCGTAGCGCTGCTGCTCGGCCACCGTGCGCTCGGCGTGGGGGATCGCCTGAAGCCGCGCGTCGGGTATCGGCTCGCCACTCTCGACCGATGTCCCGTATGTCCCCTCGCGCAGGCGGCCCTCGGCCCGCTCGACCGCCGCCAATTCCGCCCGCAGGGCGTCGGCGAGGCCCTCGTCGCGCTCGGCGTCGAAGGTCTCCGAGCCGGCGTCGGCGACGTGCTGGTCGACGTGGGCCAGCTCGCCGTCGTCGCCGTCGGGGCGCAGGGCGGCCAGCGCTCCCTCGATGCGTGACCGCTCGCGGGCCAGCAGCTCGCGGGCGCGCTCGGGATCCACCCGCGCTACTTCCCGGCCGTCGCGGCCACGAACGACGCGACGTCGGAGGCGTCCTGCCCCTGCAGGAGCCCGGCCGGCATCGTGCCGTTGCCCCGCTGGCGCCCGTTGACGATGGCGTTGAGGACCAGCGTCGCCGGCGGGCGCAGCTGGTCGAGGTTCGGGCCGACCCGACCCACCGTGTCGGCCGCGGACAGCGTGTGGCACTGGTTGCACTCCTCGCCGAAGAGCTCGCGCCCACGGTTCTGGGCCGGCGTCAGCTCGATGCCCGTGCCCGCGACGGCCGTGCTGCGGCGGTCGCCGGAGATGATCAGGGTGGGGATCGCCACGCCGAGCAGGATGTAGGCGACGGTGAAGACGACGGCGGCCGTGCGGCGGAAGCCGCGGGTGTCGCCGTAGAGCGAGCTGCGCGCGCCGCGCAGGCCGCCGCGGGTGGCCACGAAGAACACCGCGAGGCCCAGCAGGACCCAGAACAGGATGAAGAGGATGGTCCCCACGGCCGGGGTTCTATCAGGCCGCCCGGTAGGTTTGCGCCCGTGACGCCCGGGGGCTCGTGGCGCGACCTGCGCCCGCACTGGGCCTGGTACCTGGCCGTGCCGGCGGCGGCAGTGGCGGGGATCGCCGTGGCCGTGGTGCTGTTCGTCTCCACGGTGGTCGGCGCCGTCTCGTCGCTGCAGAGCTTCACCGCGCCAGGCGCGCGGACCTTCGCGCTCGACGAGGGCGACGAGCGGGGCATCTACCTCGAGACGGGCGGCGCCGGAGCGGCCGCGGGGCTCGGCGGCGTGGACTGCCGGGTCGTCGGCCCCGACGGCGCCGCGGTCGGCCTGGACAAGGTGACCGGGTCGTTCGACATCTCCTCGGAGTCGCGCGAGTACACCGCGGTCAAACGCTTCGAGGCGGCCCGCTCGGGGTCCCACGAGGTGACCTGCGCGACGCCCGAGGGCCGGTCGCGCGGCGTCGCGCTCGGTCCCGATCCGGACGTGTTCGGCCTCATCGGCTCGATCTTCGGGATCTTCGGGGCGGCCGCCGGCGGCCTGGTACTGGCCTTCGGGCTATGGCTGCTGCTGTTCGCGCTGCGCTACCGCGACCGCCGGCGCCGCGAGCGGCCCCCCGGAAGCTGACCGCGCCGCTCAGCGCCGGCGGCCCTGGGCGAAGGACATCGCCGGCGGCGCGACGGCCCGGAAGTCGCTCTCGTCGGTCTCGATCTCGGTGACCGTCGCCGCCTCGCGCCCCGGGCTCTCGATCGCCCGCAGCTCGTCGACGACGATGTTGATCACGCCACCCGCGGCCGGGGGGCGCTCCAGCCGCCCGGCGGCCAGCAGCAGCGGCTCGGCGCGGATGACGTGGCGGTGGCGCTCGTAGATCTCGGGGCTGACGATCAGGTTCGTGGTGCCGCGCTCGTCCTCGATGAGCAGGAACACCACTCCCTTGGCCGTCCCCGGGCGCTGGCGGGCCACCACCACGCCGCCGACGCGCACGCGCGCACGGTGGGGCAGGTGCGCCAGGTCGGCGCTGGTGACGGTGTCGCGCGGCAGCGACGGGCGCAGGAGCTCGAGGGCATGGGCGTCGAGCGTCACCCCCGTGGCGCCATAGTCGGCGATCAGCCCCTCCCAGGGGGTGAGCTCGCGCAGGCCGGGCGCACCGGGCACGTCGAACGGAAGGGTGAGCTGGGTGCCGCCCGGCACCCCGCGCCCCGGCGCCGCGATCCCGAGCTGCCACAGGGCGGCGCGGCGATCGCCGGCCAGCGCGTCGCAGGCCCCGGCCCAGGCCAGGCGCTCCAGGCCGGCGCGCGTGGCGCCCGAGCGGGTGGCCAGGTCGGCGATCGAGGCGTACGGGCGCTCGCGGGCCACCGCCTCGGCCTCCTCGCGCTTGAGGCCCGACACGTAGCGCAGGCCGATCCGCACCGCGGCGGGCGGCCCCGTCTCCTCCACGCGGCAGTCCACCTCGGAGCGGTCGACGTCGGGTCCGCGCAGCTCGGTGCCGCGCCGCTGGGCCTCGTGGGCCAGGGCATCGGGCGGGTAGAAGCCCATGGGCTGCTCGTTGAGCAGCGCGGCGAGGAACTCCGGGCCGTGGTGTACGCGCAGCCAGGTCGACTGGTAGGCCAGCACCCCGAACGCCGCCCCGTGGGCCTTGGGGAAGCCGAAGCCCGAGAAGCCCTTGACCATCGTCCAGACGCGCTCGGCGAGGTCCTCCCCCACGTCGTCGTGAACGCGCTGGGCGCCCGCCACGAAGCGCCGGCGATAGGCCGCCATCGCCTTCTCGGAGCGGCGCTTGCTCATCACCCTGCGCAGGCCCTCGGCCTCGCCGGGCGAGAAGCCGGCGAAGGCCATGGCCACCTCGATGACCTGGTCCTGGAAGATGATCGTGCCCAGCGTGTCGCGCAGCACGGGCTCGAGGCTCGGGTGGTCGTAGGGCACCTCGAACGTCGGGTCATCGCGCAGCCGCTGGCGGCGGGCGATGTAGGGATTGACCGCCCCGCCCTGGATCGGCCCCGGGCGGACGATCGCCACCTGGACGGTCAGATCGTCGAGCGTCTGCGGCCGGGTGCGGGTCAGCGAGGCCATCTGGGCGCGGCTCTCGATCTGGAAGACGCCGACGGTGTCGGCGGCCTGGATCGCCTCGAAGGTCGGCGGGTCGTCGTAGGGGATGCGCGAGAGGTCGATGCGCTCACCCCGTACGCGGGCGATCTCCTCCACGCAGCGCTCGACGGCCGAGAGCATGCCCAGGCCGAGGAGGTCGATCTTCAGAAAGCCCGCGTCGCCGGCCGAGTCCTTGTCCCATTGGATGATCTGGCGACCGGCCATGGCGGCGGGAACCACCGGGCAGCAGTCGACGAGCGGACGGGTCGAGACGACCATCCCGCCCGAGTGCTGGGAGAGGTGGCGGGGCAGCCCGTAGGCCTCGGCCGACAGGCGGGCCAGATGGGCCCAGCGGCCCCGGGTGACCTTGCCCGGGCCGTAGGCGGCGGCGATGTCGCCGGCGACGTCGAGCGCGAAGCCGTCCGAGCCGCGCGCGGTGCGCTCGATCTCGCCGGGCGGCAGGCCCAGCGCCTTGCCCAGCTCGCGGATCGCCCCCCGGGCGCGGTAGGTCGGGAAGGCCGCCACGAGCGCGGAGCGGTCCCGGCCGTAGCGCTCGTGGATGCGCGGCAGCAGCACCTCCCGGACGTCGCGCGGGAAGTCCAGGTCGATGTCGGGCAGCGCGGTCAGCTCCGCGTTGAGGAAGCGGCCCAGCAGCAGCTCGTTGGCGATCGGGTCGACGTGGGAGAGGCCGGTGAGGTAGCAGACGACCGACGAGCAGCTCGAGCCCCGACCGCGGCCCGGCGGCAGCAGCGCGCGCACCGTCTCGGGCCCGCGGACCTCGATGGCCACCTCCCGGGCCAGCTCGAGCATGTCGTGATGCAGCAGGAAGAAGCCGGCGAGCCGCATCTGATCGATCAGGCACAGCTCCTCCTCCACGCGGGCGCGCGCCGCGGCGGCCGCGGGGCCCTCGGGGTAGCGCTCGGCGAAGCGGCTCCAGCACAGCTCGGCCAGCCGCCGGCGGGCCGTGGGGTCCTCGGCGCCCGGGTAGCGGTAGCCGAGGTCCTCGAGCAGGTCGAACCGCAGGCGGTCGGCCAGGCGGGCGGTCTCCGCGACGGCCCGGGGATGGTCCTCGAAGCGCGCGGCCATGGCGGCCGGGGGCGCGAGGACGTGGGCGTGGTTGCCGCGGCGCAGCGGCTCGGAGGCGTCGAGCGTGGTGTGCTCGCGCACGGCCACCAGCGCGTCCTGCAGCGGGGCGCGGGTCCGGGCGTGGGCGTGGACGTTGCCCGTGGCCACGGTGCGCAGCCCCAGTCGGGCG
>DATHAQ010000003.1:0-46449 GCA_035296565.1 Thermoleophilaceae bacterium | reverse complement strand
CGCCGGCCCCGTCGCTCGTCTACCAGATCGACACGGCCAAGGTGACCGGCGACACGGGGGAGGAGATCACCACGGCGCGCATGGCCCTGATCGGTGAGTCCGACGCCGGGGCGCACGACCTGCTGCGCGGCCGTGGCGATGAGGAGCAGGTGACGGCGATCGAGGAGGCCGAGCACTTCCTGCGCGTGGAGCTGGCCGACGGCCCCCGCCCCGCCAGGGAGATCGAGGCCGAGGCGGCGAAGATCGGCATCACCAAGACGACGCTGTTCCGCGCCCGCAAGCAGCTCGGCGTGAAGCCCAACAAGGCCGGGTTCTCGGGCGGCTGGGAGTGGGCTCTCCCCGAAGATTCCAACCCCCCCGAGCCCGAGGTGGAATCTTCGGAGGCGGAATCTTCGGAGAATCCCGCTCCTGATGCGGGATTGAGGCTGGTCGAGCCCTCCCAAGATTCCACTCCATCGACGCTGGAATCTTCGGGGTCGGAGGGGGCGTCTCCGGAGGCCATCCCGGCCGCGGACGAGGCGGAGATCCGCGCCTTCGAGCGGCGGTTGGAGGAGGCGCGCCGTGCTTCGCGCTGAGGTCCGGCGTCACGTGCTCCAGGCCGTCGATCGTGACGACCTTCCGCGTGGCGGTCCCTCAGAGCTTGCCGCACTCGACTTGCTCGAGGAGACCCCGGCCCACTACCTGGAGCGCTGGGGGCAGGAGGCTGCCGAGCGCATCCGCGCCCGGGCGGTGGAGTGCAGGTGCTTCGACGGTGGAGTCCCCCACGAAGGGCATTGTCAGCGCTGCTACGGCCGGAGGGCGTCGTGACCGCGGATCAGCTCGCCCTATTCGCCGCCCAGAACGGCAACGGCCGCAAGACCGCGGCCGAGACAGGGCTGGCGCGGGACATCGGCCCGAACGCGGGTGCTGAGCGGCTGCTGCGCGAGCTGGTGCGCTGCGGGCTACGGGAGGAGCACTACCGCGTGGCGGCGGCCCTGGTGCTCGCGCTCGAGGAGGAGGCGTCGTGACCGGGCGCCTGCTGACCGCTCGAGAGGTCGGCGAACTGGTGGGCATGAGCCCGGAGACCATCCTGCGCTGGACGAGGAGGGGCGAGTTGCCCTCCATCAAACTGCCGGGTGGCGCGATCCGGTTCCGGGAAGATGCCCTCGACGGCTGGCTGGATGAGCGGGCGACGGCCGAGACGAGGAAGCGCCAACCACCCCGCAGACCGCCGCCCGCGGGTAGGCTAGTCGTGCCAACCACCCCGGAAGACGAGGAGTAAGACGATGCCCGCGATCCAGACGGGTCAGGCATACCGGCTCGGCCCGAACCGTTGGGGCCTGCGCTACTACAACGCCGAAGGCAAGCGCAAGCGCAAGAGTCCGTTCCCGTCCAAGAGCGCGGCACTGCAGTACTACCGCGAGGTGGTCGAGCCCGAGCTGCGCGGTGAGCCCGCGGCGGCGCCCGAGCTGACCCTCGCCGAACTGGTCGAGCTCTACCTCGATCGGCACGCTGCCGCCGTCAGGCCTCGCACCATCGCCACGCTGCACGAGCGGCTGCGCCACGCGGTCGCCGCGTTCGGAGATGCGCCGCTGTCCGACCTGGAGCGGATGCCGCACGAGATCGCCGGGTGGCAGGCGAATCTGCCACCACGAGCGGGGCACGGCATCGCGCAGGCGTTCCGCCAGGTGCTCGACGCGGCGGTCAGGTGGGAGCGCATGGACAGGAACCCCGCGAAGGTGGCCGGGCGCAACCCGAAGCCGCCGCCACGCACGATCCGAGCCTTCGGCCGTACCGAACTCGACGCGATCGCGTCTGAACTACCGCCCGCCTTCCGGTCGCTTCCGGCCTTCGCGGCAGCAACCGGCCTCAGGCCCGAGGAGTGGCAGGCGCTCGGGCGTGGTGACATCGACCGAGCCTCGGGCGTGCTGACCATTCGCCGCACGGTCTCGAGCGGGGAGGTTGTGGAGCTAGCCAAGACGGCCCGCAGCCGCCGCCAGGTGCCGTTGTCATCGCGCGCGGGCGATGCACTCGACGCCATCCCGCCGAGGCTCGATACGCCGCTCGTCTTTTCCGCCAAGCGCGGGGGCGTACTGAACATCGACAACTGGCGTCGCCGCGTGTGGTCGCCCGCGATCGAAGCGTCCGGGGTGCGCCGTCCTGCACGCATCTACGACCTGCGCTCGACGTTCGCCAGCGACGCACTCGCCGCCGGGGTGAGCGCCTTCGAACTGGCCCGCGTCATGGGCACGAGCATCGAGATGGTCGAGCGGCACTACGGCACGTTGCTCGACGGCGCCGGCGCCGGGATCGCCGGCCGACTGGACGCGCTCGACGCTCAGCGGGAACGCGACGAGGAGGCGCGGTCAGGAGACCGATAAACGCTGACGACGGCCGGCGCTTGTCGGGTTGGTACTCGCAGTAGGATCATGGACGACGCGGCCCACCGATCAAGGAGGAATGCGATGCCTTTCATAGAGATCAAGGTGATCGAGGGCGTCTTCACCCACGACGAGAAGCGCGAGATTGTGGAGCGGGTCTCGGAGACGCTGATCGACATTGAGGGCGAGGGCCTGCGCGGCTCCACCCACACGGTGATCACCGAGACGCCGAGCGGCGAGTGGGCGATCGGCGGGCGGGCGTTCACGGCCGAAGAGGTGAAGGAAAAGCGGGGGGTTACCGCCGATACCGCCTAGGCTTCCACGTGCGTAGGCGCACCGGAAGGGCAAAAAGCTCCCGGAGCTAATCGAGGCGTTTAGGCCACTAGCGGGCCACAGGCCCCGCCCGTGCTGCGACCGCCGGCGGGACAACTCCCTGCAAAACGCAATGTTTCGTAAGCGCGCCCGACAGGATTCGAACCTGTGACCTTCGGTTCCGTAGACCGACGCTCTATCCAGCTGAGCTACGGGCGCCAGCGCAGGAGGTTAGCGGCGGGTCAGCAGCAGGTTGAGCAGGCCGTCCAGGCCGCCCTTGGGCGGCGCCGGGGTGCCCGTGGGGCCGCTCTGCGCCGGCGGAGTCTCTCCCGGCGGTGGCGCCGGCTCGTGGGCGGGCGGTCGCCGTGGGCGCCGGCGGCGGCGCTCCGGCGGGTAGGCCGCGAAGCGCCGGCTCCTGACGCGGCGACGGAGCTCCCGCGCGCTGCGTGGATACCAGCGCAGGGCCAGTAGCCTCGGATGGTGGGCCCCCTGGTTGTAGACCTGCATCTTCACCCGGCGGTGGGCCCCGATCCAGCCGAAGAGGCGGCGGACGAAGCCCGGATCCTCGCGGCCCCACAACGCCCACTCCCCCAGCATGAACGGCTTGCGGCGCCAGGGCGGTCGCGGTAGAAGCGGTTGAGGCCGCGGACGTTCGGCGAGTTGGCGAAGAGGTCGGTCCCCACCCAGTCCACGTAGCGCCCGCCCGGCCAGTAGCGGCCGGGTGAGTTTCCGGCCACGTTCGGCAGCCCCGCCGTGAAGGGGTTCCACATCAGCGAGACCTTGCCCCGCGGCAACTGCTGCAGCCGCGTGCGCACGCCCGGCAAGTGCATGCGCCGCAGCCGGCGGTTGATCGACCTGACCCCACCGCCACGCAGGATCAGCGTCGCCCGCCGCCAGGCCTTGCGGTACGCGCGCGGGCTGTGGTGGCGCCCACGGGGGGCGCCGCTGGCCGTGACCCCGCAGTAGGGGTTGTTGAAGTTGTTCATCTCCGCCATCAGGCGCACGTAGACGACCTGACGGGTGCGCGCGATCAGGGAGCCCAGTGCCTTCAGGTACACGTCTCCCTCGCCGCGGGCCAGGCCCAACGGGGTGACGAGCGAATGGCCGTGGCCGCCGCGCGCCGTGGAGAGATGCAGGATCGGGCGCGCGCCCTGCCGGGCGGTCTTCAGCAGCAGCTGGCGTTGCCAGTGCATCGACGCGCGCCCGGGATGCCGCCAGCCAGGGGTGAAGAAGTACTGCTACACCGCCGGGCGGCGACCCGACAGATGGGTGAAGGAGCGAATGGCGCGCTCGGTGTAGCCGCCCGTGCCGCCGTGGAAGGCCTTGCCCCGGGGCGGCGCGTAGCTGCGCCCGAGCGCGGTGGGCGCGAGTGCGGCCAGCAGCCCCGCCACGCACAGGATCACCAGCATGCCCCTCCTCACAGGGGGCAAGGTACCGCGCCAACTCAGCCTGGGTGGCCGGTCGCTGCGGCACTGCCGGCCGTCGCGAGGGCGGCCGGCCCCCCTCGTCGACAACGGCAAGGAAGGCGGCGGCGGCGACCAGCGCGTGGACCTGGTCAGCAGCGCAATCTGATGCGAATGTCCGCCTGCGGACGGGCCACGGGACCCCCGCTCCGGCCGACCACGCGGCAGTGCCCGCGCCGTGAAGGGCGGGGTCCGTTGACGAACTTCGGGTCCAGCCCCTCCTGCTCCAGCTCTGAGTCTGCCTGGTCGGCCGTCAGCCCCTCTATCCGCGGCACGCGCACCACGCAGCGCACCTGCTGCGTCGAGTAGGGCCGCACCTTGGAGCCGGCTGGGCTCTTCTGGAAGACGACCCTGCAGCGGTCGGGGTCGAAGGGCACCTGCTTGCCGTAGCTGGGTCCGAACCCGCGCTTGTTCAGCGCGACGTTTGCCTGGGTCGCGCTCTTGCCGATCACGTCGGGCATGCGGTCGTCGCCGGGGCCGATGGTCTTCTCGAGGTCGCATCCAACCCCCGTCAGGCACGCCATGAGGGCAACAACGGTGGCCGCGCACGCTCTCTTCGTGGGGGACATCGGCGGCGAACTTTCCCTGAAGCGACCCTGCGCACGCGTGAAGCTCGGCGGCCACCGCCGTCCCACACGCCGCAGGAGGCGGAGAGGGCGGGATTCGAACCCGCGAGAGATCTTGCGACCCCTACTCGCTTAGCAGGCGAGTGCCTTCAGCCACTCGGCCACCTCTCCGTGCAGAATGGCGATTCTATGCGCCGATTCGCCGTTGGCCTGGCCGTGGGCGTCCTCGCCCTGCTGGTGCTCACCCAGCTCCTGCTCCCAGCTTTCCTCGAGGAGCGCGTGGCCGGACGGCTGACCGAGGACGGCGGCTCGGCGGACGTATCGCTCTCCGCCTTCCCGGCCGTCCGGCTCCTGTGGGGGGACGGCAAGCGCTTCGAGGCCCGTGGCCGCGGGCTCAAGTTCGTGCCCGGTCGCGGCGAGCAGGTCTTCAGCCGGCTCGACGGCTTCAGCCAGGTCCGGATCGAGGTCGCGGGCCTGGAGGTGGAGGGCGTCGACGCCAGCCGCTTCACCCTGACGCGCCTGCGCTCGGGCGATCCCTACCGGCTCAGCATGAGGGGGCAGATCAGCGGCCGCGACGCTGCGGAGCTGCTCGGCGCCGAGGCCGGCGGGCCGCTCGGCGGCATTGCCGGCGGCATCGCCGGAAGCGTCCTGCCCGGCGGCGGTGAGACCGAGCTGCCGCTGACCGTGGAAGCCGACCTCGCCAGCCGCGGCGGGCGGGCGCAGGTGGTGCGGACCAACGCCACGGTGGCGGGGCTGCCTGCGGGCCCGGTCGCCGAGCTGGTGGTCGGCGCCGTGGTGTCAGACCTCTAGGCCCTCGAGGTCGAGCAGGAAGCGCTTCTTGTCCAGGCCGCCTGTGTAGCCGCCGAGGCCGCCGCCCGTGCGCAGCACGCGGTGACAGGGCACGACGACGGGCACCGGGTTGCGCCCCAGGGCGCTGCCCGCCGCACGTACGGCGCGCTCGCTGCCCGCCGCCCGGGCCACTTCGCGGTAGCTGGCCAGCTCGCCGAAGCCGACCCTCGCCGTGGCCTCCAGCACGCGGCGCGAGAAGCCCGAGGCCACCGAGAGGTCCAGCGGCAGATCGAACTCGCGCCGGCTTCCCTCGAAGTACTCGTCCAGCTCGCGCCGCACGCGGTCCAATCGCGCGGGGGCCTCGACCACCCGCGGTGACAGGCGCCGCGCCAGCTCGGCCAGCACGGAGTCGAACCCGTTCAGCGGGTAGGCCACCCGGGCGAGGCCGAATGGCGTCGCGGCCAGGAGCAGGTCGCCCATGGGCGAGTCGACGGTGGTGTAGGCCACGTCGACGAGGCCCTCCCGCTCCGCGCGCTGCGCGACGGAGGTCAGCGTCGCCTGCGGGGCCCCGCCCGGCAGTTCGTGCTCCTTCAGCCGACGCTCGAGGTCGTCCATCGGTGTGCTCCTTTCCTCAGCTTGGTTAGGCCTTCGTGCACGCTGCGCCGCGCGGCCGGCTCCGAGCACCCAAGCGCGCGGGCCAGCTCGCCGTACGGCGTGCCCAGCACGCAGCGCAGGAAGACGGCAGCGCGCTGCTTGTCGGGCAGCCGGCGCACCTGGTCGAAGAGATCGGTCGAGGCGTGTGCCGGCCGGTCGCTCACCGATTGCTCGGGGAGGTCGTCGCTGGGCAGCGCGCGCCGCGCGCGGGTGCGGTGCAGGTCGATCACCTTCCGCTCCGCGATCCGAAACAGCCAGGCCCGCAGGTGATCGCCGTGACGAAGCTCGGGGTATGCCCGAAGGGCCGAGACGCACGCCTCCTGAAAGCAGTCGTCGGCGTCCACGGGGCCGACGGACGCCACCAGGTAGCGGTAGACGTCGGCGCCGTGTCGGTCGAGCACGGCCTGGAACGGCGGCAGGGCGGTCACGCCCCTACAACGTGGCAGCCGCCCGTCCTGTGAGGTCCGGCGCTAGGCGCTGACGAACAGCGGCGAGCCCAGCGGGATCGTGTTGATCGGCCAGCGGGCCTGCTCGGCTCGCGTCCGCATGCAGCCAAGGCTCACCGGCTTGCCGATGGAGCTCTCGTTGCGCGTCGCATGCACCGCCAGCCGGTCGCCGCCGGGCCAGTCGGGCGGGAGGTCGACCTGGTGGCCGCTCAGGGCCAACACACAGCATCCATAGGGCGAGCCGGCGTCGGTCACCTTGAGCTTGTCGGTGACCGAGAAGCGGCCCTTGGGCGTGGGGTTCTGCGGGCTGCCGATAGCGATCGAGAACGAGCGGACGGGGCGCCCGCCCTTGCGCACCTCGAGGCGCTTGCTCGACAGGTCGGCATGGAGGCTCCAGGGCGTCGAGTCCAGCCTCGCGTCGCTGGCCCGCAGCCACCCCACCTGGCCGTTCTTGAGCTCGGGGGCCTGCACGGCCAACCAGTCGCCCTTGCGGCGAACCACACCGAAGACGCGCGGCGTCTCGAATTGAGTGCGCGGGGAGAGCGTGCTCTTCTTCCCACCGCCGGGTTCGCTGTAGATCACGGCCCGGCCCCGGACGGTGGCGGTCACGTTCTGGCCGATCGGCCGCGCGGAGCCCGAGGCGAACGGCTCACCCTGGGCCTTGCTCGGCGCGGTGGGCTCGAAGGGCCGCTGCTCGGGGTCGCCCCCGTCCCCGTCCGAGGACTCTCCCGAGGAGAGGGCCAGTGCGACGATGACCGCGCCCAGCACGGCGACCAAGCCGAGGGCGAGCGCCGCAGGGCCCAGCCGGCGGCGGCGCTTGGGGGCGCGCTCCTCCTCAACGGGGCTCGGACGGTCGGCCAACAGCTCGAGCACCGGCTTGGGATCCCCGCCCTGGTCGCCCCTCGGCTCGCCGCCGGGGCCGGCCGGCTCGTCGTGGCCCGGCCGCGCGCCGATCTCGGCCCAGGTGCGCTCTTCGAGCAGCGACTTGAGCACGCTGCCCAAGTCCTCGCCGCGCCGGAGGCCGAGCAGCGTGGAGAGCTGGTCGATGGCGTTCGCCCGCCGGCGCGTGACCTCCGCCTCCTCGACGTCGAACAGGGTCGCCAGTGCCTCGTCGGGCACCCGTCGGCGCAGGGACAGCTCGAGTAGCTCCCGGTCGTGCGGAGGGAGCTCCTCCAGTGCTGCGACGAGTTGTTCGGTGGAGATCATCCGGGGCGAAATTCCTGCCCCGCCCGGATCGGGCGCAGAAGCCTGAGCTTAAAGCCGGGCGCGACCCGTCCACCGCCGCTTGTGGCGCGTGGCCTCTAGCTGTCGTCCGATCCCAGCGGAGAGGGCTTGCGCCTCTCGCGTCGAGCGGCCGCGCCACGGCCGCGTCGTCGAGGTCAGACCTGCTGGGAGCGCAAGCGGCGCTCGGCGGCATCGAGCACAGAGCGGCGGTTGCGATGGGAGCTCTCGAACAGCTGTACCGCAGCGAGCTCGGTGGGCGAGGCCGAGGCCAGCCGCGAGGTTACCTCCGCCACCTTCATGTCCCGGTAGCCCTCCCACGGCTCGTCGACGTGCACCTCGGCCCCGGCGCCGTACTCCGCGCCCTCCTCGGCGAACTCGGCGGTCAAGACCGGTTCCTCGTCGACCTCCTTGATCCGCGCGCGCTCGGGCGGAGGAGGAGCGGGGCTACGCCCCGGCCGGGCCCGCAGCGGCGTAGGGGCGGCCTCGGGCGGGCGCGCCGGGTGGTCTGGCGACGGCTCGTCCTCGGTCCCGGAGGGTTCCTCGTCAGCCCGGGAAGGCGAGCGCTCCGCAGGTCGGGCCTCGAGACCGAGCAGCTCCGCCATCCGCTTGAGCGGGGCACGCAGGATGGCCAGGATCAGGTTGAGCAGGAACACCCGCTCTGGCGATGCCCCCTGCAGCTCACCGGGAAACGTCGATTGACGCATAGGCTCACGGGTAGCGCGAGACCATGGAATCGAGCACGACCGATCGCAACTGGGCCGAGCAGGCTCCGGGGCCGCTGGCCGACTACGCCGAGGATCCACCGCCCTTCGGGGGCTACGCCTTCATGACCGCGGTGTTCCTGACCGCGTTCGGTGGCGCCATGGCCGCCGCGAAGGCGAGCGGCCGTGATCTGCCCGAGCGAGTCTCCACCCAGGACGTCGTGCTGGTGGGCGTCGCGAGCCACAAGCTCTCGCGCCTGATCAGCAAGGACCGGATCACCAGCTTCGTCCGCGCTCCCTTCACCGAGTTCCAGCAGGGGACGGGGCACGCCGAGGTCGAGGAGCGCCCGCGCGGGCGAGGCCTGCGCCGCTCCTTCGGCGAGCTGCTGACCTGCCCTTACTGCCTTGCCCAGTGGGTGACCGCGGGCTTTGCGGTGGGTCTGGTCTACGCGCCGCGCAGCACCCGGCTGCTGGCCACGGTCTACAGCGCCGAGGCGATCTCGGACTTCCTCCAGCTGGCCTACCGGGCGAGCGAGGACCGGGCCTAGGCGCCAACGCCGGCGTGCCCTACGTCGCGCTGGTCAAAGAGTCGTTCGAGATAGTCCGCCGGAACCGCTTCCTGTGGTTCTACGGGCTGTTCGCCGGCGGGGCGACCTTCAACTTCCCGGCGTCGTTTCCGAGCGACTCGGGCGACGACTCCGCCGACCCCGTCCCATCGGTGGATCCCGAGGTGGTGGCCGTGATCGCCCTCGCGGTCTTGACCCTCGCCCTCGTCCTCGCCGCCCTCAGCATGGTTTCGCAGGGCGCCCTTGCCGACAGCGTGGCCGCGATCCGCACCGGCGAGCGCCGCAGCTTCGGGAGCGCGTGGAGGTCGGGGCTGCGCAGCTTCTGGAGAATGCTGGGCCTGGGCGTCGTATTCGCCTTGATCGGGTTAGCGCTCTTGCTCGCGGTGGTGCTGCCGGTGGCGGCCGTGATCGTGGCCGTGGCGCTGGCCTCGGACAGTGTCGTGCCCATCGTCGTCGCCGCGATCGGCGCGGGCATACCCGGGATCGTCGTGCTCTTCGCCCTCCTGCTGGTGCTCGGCGTCACCGCGCAGCTCGCGGTACGCCACGCGGTCGTCGCACGGGCCGGCATCACCGACTCGCTTCGGGTGGGCTGGCGGCTGCTGCGGGACAACCTCATCCCCTCCGGGGCCATGCTGCTCATCCAGCAGGCGGCGACCTTCGTCAGCTCGATCGGGATCCTCCTCGCCGTGCTCCTGCTGAGCCTGCCGGCGATCATCCTCCTCGTGGCCGGCGCAACCACGGTGGGCATCGTCGCCGCGGCCATGACGGCACTGATCGTGATTCCGCTCGCGCTGACCGCCTACGGCGCCCTGGGCGCCTTCAACCACTCGCTCTGGACGCTGGGCTACCTCGAGCTGATGCGGAGGGGGTGGGATTCGAACCCACGGTCCGCCTGACGACGGACTCCGGCTTTCAAGGCCGGCGCATTCGACCGCTCTGCCACCCCTCCGAGTGGCGTCAGCTTAGGTCGCTGAGGTCAGGCCCACCGGGCACGACACGCCCGTGCCGCCCAGGCCGCAGTAGCCGCCCGGGTTCTTGGCCAGGTACTGCTGGTGGTAGTCCTCTGCGTAGTAGAAGTCGCCCGCCGGCTGGATCTCTGTGGTGATGTCCGGGCTCTGGCCCGCCGCCCGCAGCGCCTCGGCGAACTTCGGCAACGAGGCCTCCGCCGCCTCCTGCTGGGCGTCGGAGTGGGTGTAGACCCCCGAGCGGTACTGCGTGCCCACGTCGTTGCCCTGGCGCATGCCCTGGGTGGGGTCGTGGCCCTCCCAGAAGGCCCGCAGGAGGTCCTCGTAGGAGATCTTCGTTGGGTCGAAGACCACCAGCACCACCTCGTTGTGGCCGGTCTTCGCCGAGCAGACCTCCTCGTAGGTCGGGTTCGCCGTGTAGCCCGCCGCGTAGCCGACGGCGGTCGTGTAGACGCCCTCGAGCTCCCAGAACATCTGCTCGGCGCCCCAGAAGCAGCCCATGCCGAAGACCGCCTGCTCGAGGCCCTCGGGGAACGGCGGCTCCAGCGGCGTGCCCCGCACGTAGTGCTTGGCCGGGACCCGCATCTTCTCCTCGCGCCCAAGCGGGGCGTCCTCGGGCGTGGGCATCTCGGTGTTGTGCTTGGAGAAGAAGAGCATCGCCCCTACGAGTCTAGGCGCGCGGGTGCTCCGTGCTGCTGCAGCACGGGCGGGACGTCGAGGCCGTGGTTCTCGACGATGGCGATGATCGTTCGGCCCACCGCCACCGCTGTGCCGTTGAGGGTGTGGAGGTGCCGCGGGCCCTTGCCCTCGGCGGGCCGGTAGCGCGCCCCGAGACGGCGCGCCTGGAAGCCGGTGGTGTTCGAGCAGGAGGTCAGCTCGCGGAAGCGCTCCTGGCCGGGCAGCCACGCCTCGAGGTCGTACTTCTTGGCCGCCGAGGCGCCCAGGTCGTCGACCGCGATGTTCACCACGCGGTAGGGGACGTCGAGCGTCTGCAGGAGTTCCTCCTCGATCTGCAGCAGCCGCTCGTGCTCGCCCTCGGAGTCCTCGGGGCGCACGAAGCTGAACATCTCGACCTTGTCGAACTGGTGCACGCGGAAGATCCCGCGCGTGTCCTTACCCGCGGCGCCCGCCTCGCGCCGGAAGCAGGGCGAGAAGCCCGCGTAGCGCAGGGGCAGGGCCGCCTCGTCGACGATCTCGTCGGCGTGCAGGGAGGCCAGCGGCACCTCGGAGGTGCCGACGAGATACAGGTCGTCGTCGGGCACGCGGTAGATCTGCTGCTCGGTGTCGGGCAGGAAGCCCGTCCCGAACATCGCCTCCTCGCGCACGAGCACGGGCGGCACGACAGGGGTGAAGCCCTGCCCCGAGAGCTCCTCAAGCGCCCAGCGCACGAGCGCCAGCTCCAGGAAGACGAGCGAGCCCTTGAGGTAGGCGAAGCGCGAGCCCGCGACGCGCGCGCCGGCCTCCAGGTCGACGAGGCCGTCGAGAAGCTCCAGGTGGTCGGGCCCGCCCGCCCCCGCCTCCCCCACCTCGCGCAGCACGGTGTCCTCGGGCGGCGCGTCGGGCGAGGGCAGGTTGGGCACCAGCGCGAGCGCCTCGTTCAGCCTCGAGGTCACCTGGGCCAGCTCGGCCTCGAGTTCCTTTTCGCGCTCGCCGGAGCCGCGCACCTCGGCGATCGTCTCCGAAGCGTCCTGGCCGGCCCGCTGGAGCTCGCCGATCCGTTTCGAGGCCTGGTTCTTGCGGGCTCGCAGCTCCTCGAGCTCGGGCAGGAGCGCGCGCCGGCGAGCGTCGAACTCGAGCACCGGGTCGAGGCGCTCGGCGTCGCCGCGGCGAGCGAGCGCCTCGCGCGCGGAGTCAGGGTCCTCGCGTAGCTGCTTGAGATCGAGCACGCGCCGGGCGCTAGAGCGACGGAGCGCAGGCCGGGCGTCGGCCGGCCGAGCGGTGCTCGCTCGGCGCTCTCACTGGCCGCTGCGCTGGCCGCTACCGGTGTTCGGGGCCGGGTTGACCTCCTCGAGGCCCTCCTTGCCCTTCTTCCCCGAGTACTGGGCGACGAAGGCGGCCACCGCCTGCGCATCCTGTCCGACGACGATGTTCGCCGGCATGATGGCGCCCGAGAAGCCGCCGTTCCGGATGGCGTAGAGGACGTCTGCCTTGTCCTCCTTGCGAATGTTGAAGTTCGGGCCGTTGGTGCGCTCCCCGCCCTGGAGCTCGCCCTCCGGCTTCGAGCCGTAGGCATTGGCCGACTCCAGCGAGTGACAGCCGCTGCAGCGCTGCTGGAACAGGTCGGCGCCCTTGTGGGCTGCCTGCTGGTTCTCGGGCACCGTCACCTCGCCGCCACAGCCGGCCAGGGCCACCAGGAGGCCCGCACCGGCGACGGCGCCGACGCGCGGAAACAGGCGCAGGGGGCGGGGCACGGCGCTGCATAGTATCCGCCGCCCCATGCGGTCCCGCGCCTGCCTGCACCTCGTCGTGGCCGCAGCGCTGGGCGTGGGATGCGGCAACGAACAGGAAGAGCAGCCCAAGGGGCCGGTGAAGTCGTTTGCCGCAGGGCAGCCTGTGCGGGTCGTCGGCAAGGAGTACTTCTTCACGCCCGCGCGCGTGAGGGCGAGCGGCGATTCGATCCGCATAGAGCTCGACAACGAGGGGAC
Source organism: Thermoleophilaceae bacterium (assembly GCA_035296565.1). Lineage (GTDB taxonomy): Bacteria > Actinomycetota > Thermoleophilia > Solirubrobacterales > Thermoleophilaceae > JACCZR01. Next base: position 33,758 of record DATHAQ010000003.1, on the reverse strand, counting down.
GCTGGCGCACAACCTCAAGGTGGTCCAGGGCGGCCGCGAGCTGGGCGGTACGCCGACATTCCCGCCCGAGGGAACGCGCGGCGGCTCGGTCAAGCTGGCCCCGGGCCGCTACCGGATGATCTGCACGGTGGCCAACCACGAGCAGCTGGGCATGGTGGGGGAGCTCGAGGTGACAGCGCCTTGAGCGGCTACCGGCTGCTGCGCGCCGCCGATGCGCACTGGCGCCCGTCGAACCAGATGGGCGTGCTGAACACAGACCTCGCCAAACAGCTGGAGGCCGACACGCTCGGCGCCCGCCTGTGGCGCCTTCGGCCCGGACAGGCCTCGACCAGGCACCGCCACCCCCTGACCTCGGAGCTGTACGTGCTGCTGGAGGGCCGCGGCAGGGTCAGGTTCGGCGAGGAGCTGCTCGACCTCAACCCCCTCGACGCGCTGCTCGTGGAGCCCCCCACCGTGCGGCAGCTGTTCAACGACACGGGCACGGACCAGCTATGGCTCGTGGTAGGAGCGCCCCCCGAGCCCGCCAACACGCTCGAGATGGACCCCGAGCAGATCGCGGAGATGTACCCGGACGGGCCGAAGGCCCTGCCGCCCGAGCTCGCCTAGGGCCGCAGCGTCAGCCGCACCTCGGTGCCGCCCCCGCCGGGGCGCACCTCGACCTCGTCCATCAGCTGGCCCATGAACTCGAGGCCCCGGCCGCTCTCGGGAAGCTCGCCGCGGGCGGCCACCCGCGGCACGAAGCGCCCCTGGTCGCGCACGTAGAGCGCCAGCGCGCCGGCTTCCTCGCCCACGAAGATCTCGACTCCGTCGCGCGGCGAGGGCGACCGTGCTGGATCGCGTTCGCCACCGCCTCGCTGATGGCCAGCCTGACCCGATAACAGCCGAAGTCGTCCAGACGGAAGTCCGCGGCGGCTCCCGCGGCGAAGTCGCGAGCCTCGCTGAGGTTCGCGAGGTCCGCGGGGATCCAATGCGGGCGCCCGGAGAAGACCGCTCAGCCCCCGCCGGTGACGTATGCCCGCAGCGCCAGCGTCAGGATCAGCAAGAGGCCGACGGTCATCACGCCCATCTCCGCCAGCGCGACGCGCCGGGCGATCGAGACCTGCTCGGCGCGCTCGAGCCCCTCGATGTCGGGCACGTCCTCGAGCACCCGGAGGGCGACCGTCGCGCGAAAGCCCTCGCTGAACAGGGTCACCAGCAGCGGTGCCACGCCGTAGACGAAGTGCAGGCCGTCGGGCGCCTCCGCGCCGCGGGCGGCGAGGATCAGCCCGAGCACGACCTGGGCGGCGACCGTGGCTTGCGCGACGCGCAGCAGCGGCCAGAACCAGCGCGACGGCTGCCCCCGCAGATAAGCCACGGCGCCCCACACGGCGGCCCCCCCGTTGGTAGCCAGCACGCCGATGCCGAGGACCATGTGCAGACCAGTCACAAAGATGCCTTTCGCACTATGTAGCACCGGCGCACAAGCCTGAGATATACCTCCGGCGTGCTCAAGGAGTACGTGCCCGCACTCGTGTTCCTCTTCCTCGGCGTCACGGTCGGGGTGGTGCTCACGAACCTGAACCGGTTCCTTGGCCCCACCAGGCCCAACAGGGTGAAGTCCGAGCCCTATGAGTGCGGCCTTCCCTCGGAGGTGCGTAAGAGCTTCCGCTTCGGCATCAGCTTCTACCTGATCGCGATGCTCTTCATCCTGTTCGACATCGAGGTGGTCTTCCTCTACCCGGTGGCGCTCCAGCTCGATGCCTTCGGCGTCTTCGCCCTCGTGGAGACGATCATCTTCATCGTCCTGCTGTTCGTGGCCTTCGTGTTCGTGTGGCGCAGAGGGGCGCTCGAATGGAGGTAAAGCGCCAAAAGCTCGACGGCCTCAAGGTCCGCCAGGCGCGCGCCCAGCAGATGCTGCGCGGCGACCTGGAGGGCGACGACCTGGAGAAGTACGTCGAGGAGCGCGTACTGCTCACTCGCTTCGAGGACGCCCAGAACTGGGCCCGCAAGAACGCTATCTGGCCGTTGGGGTTCGGCCTCGCCTGCTGCGCCATCGAGATGATTACCGTGATCGGCTCGCCCCGCAACGACCTCTCCCGCTTCGGCGCCGAGGTCATCCGCTTCACGCCGCGACAGGCCGACATGCTCATCCTCTCCGGCCGGGTGTCGGTGAAGATGGCGCCGGTCATCCGCCGGCTCTACGACCAGATGCTGGAGCCCAAGTGGGTCATCTCCATGGGCGCGTGCGCCTCCAGCGCGGGGATGTTCAACAACTACGCCCTCGTCGCCGGCGCCGACAAGTTCCTGCCGGTCGACGTGTACGTCCCCGGCTGTCCGCCGCGGCCCGAGGCGCTGATGTTCGGGATCATCAAGCTGCAGGAGAAGATCACGGGCGACCCCGGCCTCGGCTGGCGCGAGCGGTACGGGGCCGAAGGCACCGAAGAAGTTGCCTGACGCCACCGGTCTCGAGCTGATCGCCCAGCGCGTCCGCGACGAGGTCGGCGAGGACGCGGTGAGCGGCACCACCTTCTTCCGCAGGCAGGCGACGCTGCAGGTCGCGCCGGGGAGCGTGCGCGACGTGCTCACCTTCCTCAAGGAGGCCGACGCGGAGCCGTGGGACTTCCTCTCCTCAGTGCACGGCTGCGACTACCTGCCCGAGGAGCCGCGGCTGGGCGTGCACTACCAGCTGCTCTCCATGGCGCGACAGGACCGCTTGAACGTCAAGACCCGGGTAGGCGCCGACGAGCCCACCCTGCCCAGCGTGATCGAGCTCTTCCCCACCGCCAACCACCAGGAGCGCGAGGTCTACGACATGTTCGGCGTGGTCTTCGAGGGCCACCCCGACCTGCGGCGCATCCTCATGCCCGAGGACTACGAGGGCTACCCCCAGCGCCGCGACTTCCCGATGGGCGGCGAACCGGTGCTGTTCACCTACAACGAGAAGAAGCTGCCCAACTGGTATGGCTGACGTAAGGGGCGGCTCCTACCGCGAGCGCGAGCGCTCGACCACCATCGACGTCGTCGGCGACGAGCCGATCTACGGCACCGACGTCCCCAACGCCGCGGACCTCGAGCCCGAGCACGAGCTCATGACGGTCAACCTCGGCCCGCACCACCCGGCCACCCACGGCGTGCTGCGCCTGCTGACCACCCTCGAGGGCGAGACGGTCACCGACATCAAGCCGATCATCGGCTACGTCCACACCGGCATCGAGAAGAGCTGCGAGGACCAGGAGTACTGGAAGGCGATCACGTTCGTCGAGCGGATGGACTACCTCGCCTACTACTTCAACGCGATGGCTTTCTGCATGGCCGTCGAGACGCTTCTCGAGGAGGAGGTTCCCAAGCGCGCCCAGTACCTGCGTGTGGTGCATCTCGAGCTCAACCGAATCGCGTCGCACCTGTTCTGGATCGCCACCGCCGCCCTGGACATCGGCGCGATCACGATGCTCTGGTGGGGCTGCCGCGACCGCGATCTGGTTCTCGACCTGTTCGAGATGTCCGGCGGCCAGCGCCTGCACACACGCTACTTCCAGGTCGGCGGCGTCTTCGAGGACGTGCCGCCGGGCTGGGCGGCCAAGTGCCGCGAGTTCCTGGCGGTGATGCCCGAGCGCATCGACCAGTACGAGGCCCTGCTCGACCGCAACGAGATCTGGGTCCGCCGCAATCGCCACACCGGAGTGGTGCCCCAGGAGCAGCTGCTCGAGCTCGGCGTCACCGGGCCGCTGCTGCGCGCCTCGGGTCATCCCTGGGACCTGCGCAAGGCGATGCCCTACTCGAGCTACGAGGACTTCGACTTCAAGATCCCCGTTGGGACGGTCGGCGACAACTACGACCGCTACCGCGTCCGGCTGGCCGAGATGCGGGAGTCGCTGAAGATCGTCGAGCAGGCGCTGGACGGCATGCCCGAGGGGCCGTGGATAACGCCCAACCGCAAGGTGGCCTTGCCGCCGCGCCACGAGCTTGCCACCTCCATGGAGGCGCTCATCCACCACTTCAAGCTGGTCACCGAGGGCTTCCGCGTCCCGCCGGGCGAGGCCTACGCGCCGATCGAGTCCCCGCGCGGGGAGCTGGGCTGCTTCGTCGTGGCCGACGGGTCCGCCAAGCCCGCGCGCGTGCACATGCGCGACCCCAGCTTCGTGAACCTGCAGGCCCTGGCACCCATGGGCGAGGGCGGCCTGATCGCCGACTTCATCGCCTCCATCGCCATGCTCGACCCCATTCTCGGGGGCATCGACCGCTGATGGCTGCGACCCGATGCGAGCGGAGGAGCCGCTGACAATTGGCCGGCGAGGAGTACAGCCAGCGAACCGGGGACGAGGGCGCCGTCCGCGCCGCCCCCCTACCCCCCGGCTGGGACACGGCCGTCGACATCGACAAGCCGCCCGCCACCGTGCCCGACCCGGCCGAGGTCCAGGTGCCCGAGGCCCTGCGCGAGCAGATCGAGACGATCATGGCGCGCTACCCCGACCGCCACTCGGCCGCGCTGCCCGCCATGCGGGCGGCCCAGGAGGCCCACGGCTGGTGCTCGCCGCTGGCCATCGACCAGGTGGCCTCGGTGATGCAGGTGACCCCCGCCTACCTGTCCTCGGTGGCGACCTTCTACGACATGCTGCGCACGCAGCCGACCGGCCCGCGCTACGTCTACGTGTGCACGAGCGTCGCTTGCCATCTGCGCAACGCCAAGGCCGTCTACGACGCCATCGCCGAGGAGGCCCGCGACCAAGACCTCGAGGGCGTGGAGGTGCGCGAGTTCGAGTGCCTGGGCGCGTGTGACATGGCGCCCATGGCGTCCGTCGACGGCCGCTACGTCGGCCCGCTCGACGACTCCGACGCGCACGAGCTGGTGGCGGCGATCCGGGAGGGCCGGATCATCCTGCCCGGCCGGGGCCTGGAGGACGCCGACTACCGCCTGCCCTGGGACCCCGACGCAGAGACCGCGCAGTCGGCCGGCCCTGAGGCCACCGGCTCCGAGCTCCACAGGAAGACCCAGCCTCAGGAGCCCGAGCCGCCGCATCCCGACGTTTCGCCGCCGGGAGGCACCGTCAAGGACCGACCCGAAGAGGAGCCCGAGGGCCAGTGAGCGCCGCCGAGACCCGCGTCCTGCTCGCCAACATCGACGAGCCGGGCCTCCAGACGCTCGACGTCTACGAGCGCCTCGGCGGCTACAAGTCGCTGCGCAAGGCCCTGTTCGACATGGCACCCGAGGAGGTGCTCACCGAGCTCGAGGAGTCCGGCCTGCGCGGCCGCGGGGGCGCCGGCTTCTCCATGGGCAAGAAGGCCAGCTTCATCCCCAAGGGGGCCATGGACAAGTTCCTCTGCTGCAACGCCGACGAGTCCGAGCCCGGCACGTTCAAGGACCGGCTACTGATGCAGAAGAACCCGCACCAGCTGATCGAAGGCTGCATCATCGGCTCGATCGCCGCCGGGGCCAACAAAGGCTTCATCTTCATCCGGGGCGAGTACTCCCACCAGGCCGACATCCTCGAGAAGGCCGTCGCGGAGACCTACGCCAAGGGCTACCTCGGCGCGGGCATCCTCGGCTCCGAGCACGACTTCGACCTCGTCGTCCACCGCGGGGAGGGCGCCTACATCTGCGGCGAGGAGTCCGCGCTGCTCGACGCGCTGGAGGGCAAGCGCGGCAACCCGCGGCTCAAGCCGCCCTTCCCTGCCAACCAGGGGCTCTACCAGGGCCCAACACTGATCAACAACGTCGAGACGCTGTGCAACGCGCCGGGGATCATCGAAAAGGGCGCGAACTGGTTCAAGGGCCTAGGGATCGACAAGTCCACCGGAACCAAGATCGTCTCGGTGTCGGGCAACGTGCAGAAGCCCGGCAACTACGAGATCGAGCTGGGCATGCCGGTGCGCGAGATCATCTTCGGGCTGGGGGGCGGCCCCCCCGCGGGCCACGAGGTCAAGTGCTTCTTTCCCGGCGGCTCGTCGGCGCCGGTGCTCACTAGCGACTCGCTGGACCTGCCCTACACCTTCGAGGCGATGGCCGAGGCAGGCTCGATGCTCGGCTCCGGGGCGATCATCGTGGTCGACGACTCGGTGCCGATCGTCTCCATCGCGCTGCGCCTGGCCGAGTTCTACCGCCATGAGTCCTGCGGCAAGTGCGTGCCCTGCCGCGAGGGGACCAACTGGACGGTCAAGACACTCGAGCGCATCGATTCGGGTGAGGCCACGCCCATGGACCTGGAGATCATGAGCCAGGTCCAGGAGAACATCCTCGGCAACTGCCTGTGCGTGCTCGGCGACTCGATGGCGATGCCCATCGGCTCGATGATCAAGCACTTCCGCGAGGAGTTCGAGCAGCACATCGAGGAGGCGCGCGCCGCCGCCGACCTCGAGGGGATGCCCGCGCTGGGCGCCGGCGAGCTGGCCTCGGCGCAGGGAGCGGGAGCGGCCTAGTGACACGCCCCGACGTCCGCGAGATCACCTTCGAGATCGACGGTCGCGAGGTCCTCGCCCCGGAGGGCCAGATGCTGGTCGACGCCGCCAAGCACGGCGACGTCGAGATCCCCTACTTCTGCTACGAGCCCAAGCTGGGCCAGCCCGTCGGCGCCTGCCGCATGTGCCTCGTGGAGATCGAAGGCATCCCCAAGCTGCAGACGTCATGCTCCACGCCGGTCAAGGACGGGATGGTGGTCAACACCACCTCCGAGCGGGTCAAGGCCGCGCAGAACGCGGTGGTCGAGTTCCTCCTGATCAACCACCCGCTGGACTGCCCCGTGTGCGACAAGGGCGGCGAGTGCCCGCTGCAGGACATCTCCTTCGGCTGGGGGGCCGGGCGCTCGCGCTTCATCGAGCCCAAGCGCCACTTCAAGAAGCCGCTCGAGCTCTCGCCCCTGATAGCCATCGATCGCGAGCGGTGCATCCTCTGCTATCGCTGCGTGCGCTTCTCGCAGGAGATCGCCGAGGACTACCAGCTGGTCTTCCTCGAGCGCGGCGACCACACCTTCGTCGGCACCCATGACGGTCGCCCCTACGTGGCGCCGTTCAGCGGGAACATCCTCGAGCTCTGCCCGGTGGGGGCGCTCACCTCGACCTCCTACCGCTTCCGCGCGCGGCCGTGGGACATCGAGGCCAGCGGCGGACTGTGCACGCTCTGCCCCTCGCAGTGCAACGTCAACTTCACCGTGCGCGACGACAAGGTGGTGCGCGTCAACTGCCGCGACAACCACGACGTCGACGACGGCTGGCTCTGCGACAAGGGGCGCTTCGCCTACCAGTCCATACACGCGCGCGAGAGGATCACCCGGCCGCTGGTGCGCGACGGCGGCGCCCTGCGCGAGGCCTCCTGGGAGCGCGCGCTCGACGAGGCGGCGGCGGCCCTGAAGAAGGCGGGCCCGGACGCGGCCGCGCTGGTGGGCGGCGGCACGACCAACGAAGAGGGCTTCCTCGTCCAGCACCTGGTGCGCAAGGGCCTGAAGTCGCCACACGTCGATTCGCGCGCGGGCGGCTTCATCCACGGCGAGCAGGCCCGGGCGCTTGCCCGCACCGACATCGCTGCCTCGGTCCCCGACATCGAGTGGGCGGGCGCGGTGCTGGTCATCGAGACCGAGCTGGTGGACGAGGCGCCGATCCTCGACCTGCGCGTGCGCAAGGGCGCGCGCCGGCACGGCACCCAGGTGGTCACGCTGAGCAGCCGACCCTCGACCCTCGACCCCAACGCCGCGGCGGCGCTTCGCTTCGCCCCCGGCTCCGCCGAGGCCGCTCTCGGCGCGCTGGCCTCCGCCCTTGGCTCGCCGCGAGCGGGCCTGGAGACCGCGGAGCTTGCCGCACGCGCCGGCCTCACCCCGGGTTTCCGGCCGGGGCATCCGGTAACCGGCGGAGAGGGACCCGCCGCGGGCAGCGCCGAGCGGCCCGTGCCCAGCGAGGACGATCGCCACTCCTCGGGCGAGGTCGCAGGCGGCGACGTGGCGGGCGCGCTGGAGGCCGCCGCCGCCGTGCTGCGCGACGCGTCCGGGGTCGTGGTGATCTGGGGCGAGCGGGTTGCCCACGGCGCCCGCGGCGAGCAGGCGGTGGACGCTCTGCTGGCGGTGGCGGGGGCGCTCGGGCTGCAGGGCGCTGCGGGCTCGGGAATGATCGAGGTCCCCACCACGGCGAACGGCCGCGGCCTGCGCGAGGCCGGCTGCCTGCCGAACCTGGGGCCGGGGCTCAAGGATGCCTCGGAGAACGGGCGCGGCGCCGGCGAGATCGGCCGCGCGCTGGGCGACGGCGAACTCTCCTCGCTGCTGCTCGTCGGCGCCGACCCCCTGCGTGACTACCCCGAGCGCGGCGTCTGGGAGGCGGCCATGGACGGAGCGTCGTCGGTCATCGCCTTCGCGGACTTCCGCACCGACTCGCTGGACGAGCACGCCACCGTGGTCTTCCCCGCCGAGTCCTACGCCGAGAAAGAGGGGACACTCACGCACCCCGACGGGCGCCTGCAGCGCGTGCGCCAGGCCATCGCGCACCCCGGCGACACGCGCGCCGGCTGGTGGGTGCTGTCCGAGCTCTGCGAGCGGGTGGGCGCAGGCCTCGCCCTCACCGGCGCCCCCGCGGCCTTCGAGCAGGCGGCCAAGACGGTCCCCTTCTGGGGCGGCATCACATACGAGGAGCTGGCCGGCAAGGGGGCTCGCTGGCAGGAGCGTGGAGCCTCCTCATCGGTCCCCCCGGCGGAGCTGCCCGAGGGCGAGCTCGAGGAGCCGCCCACGCCGGGCGACGGCCTGCGGCTGGGCACGGTGCCCTCGCTGTGGTCGGGCCCTGAGACCGAGAACGCCCCGGCCCTGCGCTTCCTCGCCCCGCGTCAGCGCGCCGAGCTCAGCGCCGGCGACGCGCGGCGCTTCGGCGTCTCGGCCGGCGACGAGGTGGACGTGTCGGTCGACGGCCAGAGCGTGCGCGCGGTGGCCGCCGTACGCGCTTCGGTGCCCGCCGGCAGCATCTTCCTCATCTCCGGCACGGCGGCCGACAACGCCACCGCGCTCACCAACGGGGTGCCGCGCACGGTGGAGGTCAGCCGGGCGTGACAGGCGCGGAGAACACGCTGGTCCAGATCGTCAAGGCGATCGTGATCTTCGCGGTCATCCTGCAGATCATCCCGATCATCCTGTGGGCCGAGCGCAAGCTGCTCGGTCGCTTCCAGTCCCGGCTGGGCCCGAACCGCGTGGGCTTCCGAGGACTGCTGCAGCCGTTGGCGGACGTGCTCAAGCTGGTCTCCAAGGAGCAGTCCGCGCCGGCCACCGCCGTGCCCTGGATGATGGCCGTGGCGCCGCTGATCTCGATCGTCACCGCCGTCGCGACGCTGGCGATCATCCCGTTCGGGCCGCCCGGTGCCTGGGGCGGGGACTTCGGCCTCTACGGCATCGACGTGCCGATCGGCCTCCTGTACTTCTTCGCCTTCGGCTCGCTGGCGTTCTACGGCCTCGTCCTCGGCGGCTGGTCGTCGGGCTCGAAGTTCTCGTTCCTGGGCTCGATGCGTGCCGCCGCGCAGCTGATCTCCTACGAGGTGGCGATCGGCCTGTCGTTGCTCGGCGTGGCCATGACCGCGGGGTCCATGTCGCTGGTAGACATCGTCGACGACCAGACCGGCATGTGGTTCGTCGTGCCGCAGTTCGTCGGCTTCCTGATCTTCCTGACGGCGGGCTTCGCGGAGAGCTCGAGGCCGCCGTTCGACCTGCCGGAGTCGGACGCCGAGCTGGTCTCCGGCTTCAACACCGAGTACGGCGGCATGCGCTTCGGCTCGTTCTTCATGGCCGAGTACATCGAGGTCGTGATCATCTCCGGCGTGGCCACCGCCTGCTTCCTCGGCGGCTGGCACGGTCCCGGCCCCGAGGCCCTGGCGCCGCTGTGGGTGCTGCTGAAGATGGGTTTGTTCGTCTTCTTCTTCATTTGGGTTCGTGCGACGCTCCCGCGTCTGCGCTACGACCTGCTCATGTCCTTCGGCTGGAAGATCCTGCTGCCGCTGGCCACCCTCAACGTGCTCGTTACCGCGATCGTGCTAGTGGCGACCTGATGGCGGCCAACGGCTCCTGGGATCCCGGCGAGGACGTCATCGCCGTCCAGCGCGGCCCTGAGCCCGGCGGCCTTGCCGGCGCCGCGCGCATCTTCGGCGCCACCCTGCGCGGCCTGCGGACCACGATGGGCCGCGTGGCCGAGGGCCCGGTCACGTGGGAGTACCCCGAGGAGAAGACGCCGGTCTACCCCCGCTTCCGCGGCCGCCACAAGCTCCACAAGTTCGAGGACTCCGACCTCGAGAAGTGCGTGGGCTGCTCGCTCTGCGCCGCGGCCTGCCCGGCCGAGTGCATCCGCGTCGTGGCCGCCGAGAACACGCCAGAGCACCAGGTGAGCGCGGGGGAGCGCTACGCGGCGGTCTACGAGATCAACATGAGCCGCTGCATCTTCTGCGGCTACTGCGAGGTCGCCTGCCCCTTCGACGCGATCACGATGGGCAACGACTACGAGCTGGCCGACTTCGAGCGCTCGGACCTCATCTTCACCAAGGAGATGCTCCTGGCCGACTCGGTGGAGCACACGCCCCTGCGGCGAGAGGGGGAGTAGCCCCGCCCCGTGTGGTTCCAGCAGGTCATGTTCTTCGTCGCCGGCATCGGTGCCCTCGGCGGCGCGGTGGGGGTCGTGGCGCTGCGCAACCCCTTCTACAGCGTGCTGGCGCTCGTGGCGCACCTGGTCTGCCTCGCGGTGCTGTTCCTCTTGCTCCAGGCGGAGTTCCTGGCCGCGGCACAAGTGGTGGTCTACGCGGGCGCCGTGATGGTCCTGTACGTGTTCGTGGTCGCCTATGTGGGCGGCTCGGATGAGCCGCTGCGACCCGAGGGCGGAGCGCTGCGGGTGCTGGGACCGCTGTTCGCGTTCGTGCTCGTAGCCGAGTTGTGCATCGCACTGCTCGGCAGCTCGCTGAGCCTCATCGACAGCCAGGGCGGCGACGTCCCCGCCCGCTTCGGCACCCCAGCCGAGATCGGATCGCTGCTGCTGCAGAAGTTCCTCGTTTCCTTCGAGGCGGCCTCCTACCTGCTGCTGGTAGCGGCGGTGGGCGCCGTGGTCCTTGCTCGCCGCCGCCGGGGCCTGGAGGAGGACGAGACGAGCGGCCTCTCGACCGAGGCCGGCGGCCAGCCCAAGGGCGCCCCGGCCGCGGCGAAGAGCGCCGGTGGAGCCGGAACGGTCAGGCCGTCAGGCATGTCGGCGACCTCATCGAGGCTGCGGCCCGAGGCCCCTGGGGGTAATCACTGATGGACGTCTCGTGGTTCCTGGTCCTGTCGGCGTTCATCTTCGGCATTGGAGCCGCCGGCGTGCTCTCGCGGCGCAACCCGCTGGTGGTCCTGCTCTGCCTGGAGCTGATGCTCAACGGGGCGAACCTGGCGCTGGTCGCATTCGCGCGCATGCACGGCGACGGCGGCGGTCAGATCTTCGCGCTGATCGTGATGGTGATCGCCGCCTGTGAGGTCGCGGTGGGCCTGGGCATCATCGTCGCCATCTTCCGCCGCCGGCTGCCCGTCGACGTCGACGAGCTGAGCAACCTGCGCGGATGAGCGCCACGAGCTACGGCTGGCTGGTCCTGGCCTTCCCGCTGGTGGGAATGCTGATCTGCGCATTCGGCTACCGCAGGCTACCCGGGCACTCGGCGGGCTGGATCGGATCCCTGGCCATCCTGCTCTCGTTCGTCGCCTCGATCCTCATGCTGCTCGAGCTCGAGAGCCGGCCCGAGGACCAGCGCGAGCTGGTCGACGCCGCGTTCACCTACGTCCACAGCGCCGGCATCAACGTCGACGTGTCGATCCTGGTGGACCCGCTCTCGGTGTTCATGTGCCTCGTGGTCTCGGGCGTGTCGTTCCTGATCCACGTCTACTCGGTCTCCTACATGGACGGCGACGAGGGCTTCGTCCGCTACTTCGCCTATCTCAACTACTTCGTCTTCTCCATGCTGCTGCTGGTCCTCGCGGCGAACTTCGTGGTGCTGATCGTCGGCTGGGCCTTCGTCGGCGCGGCGTCCTACCTGCTGATCTCCTTCTGGTACCGCCGCACCACGGCCACGCGGGCGGGGATCAAGGCTTTCGTCATCAACGTGATCGGCGACGTCGGCCTGGTCATCGGGGCCTTCCTGCTGTTCGACGCCACCGGCGAGCTGGACTTCGCGGGCGTCTTCGGCGCGGCCGACAACGTCTTCACCACCAACGACGGCCCGCTGGTGGCGGCCTGCCTGATGCTGCTGGTGGGCGCCTTCGCGAAGTCCGCCCAGCTTCCGCTCCACACCTGGCTGCCCGACGCCATGGAGGGTCCGACCCCGGTCTCCTCCCTCATCCACGCGGCGACGATGGTCACCGCGGGCGTCTACCTCATCGCCCGCACCCACCGGCTGTTCGAGCTGGCACCGCTTGCCGCAGACATCGGCGCGATCATCGGCACCGCCACGCTGCTGTTCGCGGCGACCGTGGCCCTGGTGGTGACCGACCTAAAACGGGTCATCGCCTACTCGACGATCTCGCAGATCGGCTACATGGTGCTCGGCGTCTCGGCGGCGGCCTACGGCGCCGGCCTGTTCCACCTCATGACGCACGCCTTCTTCAAGGCCCTGCTCTTCATGGGGGCCGGCTCGGTGATCGGCGCCATGGCCGGCAACCAGTCGCTCGACCGCATGGGCGGGTTCCGCAAGGCCATGCCGTTCACCTTCGTGACCTTCACCGCCGGCGCACTGGCCCTGGCCGGCTTCCCGCTCTTCTCGGGCTTCTTCTCCAAGGACGAGGTGCTCGCCTACACGCTCCACCGCGGTGGCGGCTTCGTGGCGCTCGCGGTCATCGGCTACCTCGCCGCCGGCCTGACCGCCTTCTACGCCTTCCGCATGGTGTTCCGCGTCTTCTTCCGCGCGCCGGTCCCGGAGGCGCGCGCGCTCGAGCACGGCCACCCGCGTCACGGCGAGCCCCACAACCCGACGACCGGCGAGCCTGAGGACCCCCACGTGGGCTTCGACGGGACCGAGCACCACAACGCCGAGAGCTCGTGGCCGATGAAGGCGGCCATGGGACCGCTCGCGGTGCTCGCGGTCATCGGCGGCTACATCGGGATCCCGGGCCTGACCGACACGCTCGAGCACTTCCTCGAGCCCACCTTCGCCGACTCCCGCTTCGCCGACTCCAAGCCGAGCGACGGCGCGGAGTACATAGGCCTGGGCGTCGGCGCGCTGATCGCCATCACCGCGATCGCCGCCGCGGCGCTCGTCTTCCTCCGCCGGCGCGAGCTGCGCCTCGTCGTGCGCGAGCGCTTCGATGCCGTGCACACCCTCCTGTTCCGCAAGTGGTACTTCGACGAGGCCTACAACGCTGCGGTGGTCCGCCCCATGGCCGCCTTCGGGCGCTTCGCGCGCAACGTCATCGAGACGCGCTTCGTGCAGGAGACGATCGTGGGCGGCGCGGTGGGCCTGGTGCGCGCGGGCAGCTCGGTGGCGCGCTCGGTCCAGTCGGGCTACCTGCGCGCCTACGCGGCGCTGCTGGTGGTGGGCGTCACGGCGCTCGGCGTGTACTTCCTGATCACCTCGGCGGGCTGATGGGCACGTTCCCGCTGTCCATCCTGGTCTTCCTCCCGCTCGCCGCCGGGCTCGTGAACGCGTTCCTCCCGCCCCGAGTGGGGCGCTGGGTGGTGACCGCGGCGACGGTCGCCGCGCTGGCGATCGTGGTGTGGATGATCGCCGACTTCGACAAGGGCTCGGGCGGCCTGCACTACGTGACGGACGATGCCTGGATCTCCGAGCTTGGGATCCGCTACTCGCTCGGGGTCGACGGGCTGAGCCTGTTCCTGCTCTTCCTCACCGCGGTCGCGTGGGTGTTCGCCTCACTGTGGTCGGCGGTGCGCGAGACCGAGCGCGTGCGGCTCTACTTCTTCCACCTCGCGCTTGCCGAGACGGCTGTGCTGGGCGCCTTCACTGCCCAGGACCTGGCGCTGTTCGTCATCTTCTTCGACCTGATGCTGGTCCCGTTCTACTTCCTCGTCGGTGGCTGGGGCCGGGAAGAGACGCGTGTCGCGGCGACCACGAAGTTCGTGATCTACACGCTCGTCGGCTCGCTGCTGATGCTGGCCGGTGCTGTGGCCCTGGGAGCGCTGTCGGCCGGTGACGGGCAGTCGATCTCCTTCGCCCTGTCCGACCTCTCCGAGCGAACCCTCGAGCCGGGCACCCAGTACTGGATCTTCCTGCTCTTCGCCGCCGCGTTCCTGGTGAAGGCACCGGCCTTCCCGCTGCACGGTTGGGTGCCTGACACCTACCGCTCGGCCTCGATCCCCGTGCTGGTCCTCGTCGGCGCCGTGCTCTCCAAGGTGGGGGTCTACGGCTTCCTGCGCGTGGTCGTGCCGATCCTGCCCGACGCCGCTCAGCACTTCCAGACGCTGATCATCGCGATCGCGGTGGTGTCGATCCTGTACGGGTCGATCCTCGCCTTCTCACAGACCGAAGCGCGGCTGGTGGTCGCGTACTCGTCGATCGCGCAGATGGGCTTCATCGTCATGGGCATCTTCGCCCTGGACCCCAAGGGTGCCCAGGGCGCCGTGATGCAGATGGTCACCCACGGCTTGGTGGTGATACCGCTCTTCTTCGTCGTGGCCGCTCTGACCGTGCGGGCCGGCAGTGGCTCGCTCGAGCGCATGGGCGGCATCGCGTTCGGTGCACCCCTCCTCGCGACGCTCTTCCTGGTCATCACCTTCGCCACGCTCGCCATGCCCGGGTCGCCCAACTTCATCGGCGAACTGCTGATCCTCTTCGGGACCTTCGAGGACAAGCTCGTATTCGGCCTGGTGGCCAGCGCGGGCGTGGTACTCGCGGCGGTCTACATGATCCGTGTCTTCCTGCGCTCGATGCACAACCGAGCCCCGGCCGGGGTCGAGCAACGCGAGGCCAGCGGACTGGAGGCGGGCGTGATCGCGCCGGTGGTGGCGGTGATCGTGGCGCTCGGGGTATACCCGCAGCTGTTGCTCGACCGCTCCGAGGAGGCCACCGTCGCCAAGGTCCGCAAGGCGGGTCAGCTCGCCGACAACGGCGGCGAGGCTCAGGCCGCGCCCGCGGCGCAGCAGCAGGTGCCCCAGCAGCAGGCCGACCCGTCGCAGGTCCCCGTCGACCCCTCCCAGGTCCCGCAGGAGGAGGTCCCCGCCCCGTGACGCTCCCGCTCGCCGACGTTCCCGCCCCGGAGATCGACTACAAGGCGCTGTCGCCG
This sequence comes from Thermoleophilaceae bacterium, assembly GCA_035296565.1. Classification (GTDB taxonomy): domain Bacteria; phylum Actinomycetota; class Thermoleophilia; order Solirubrobacterales; family Thermoleophilaceae; genus JACCZR01. The sequence continues at coordinate 18,588 of DATHAQ010000003.1, read as the reverse complement.
CTGCTGGCGATCCTGGGCGGGTCCATCGTCGTGCTCATGGTCGGCCTCCTTCGCGGTCGCGCCGTACAGCGGCTCGTCGTCCCGGTCCTCACCGCCGCCGCCCTGCTTGCCGCGATCGGACTGAGCATCTGGATCTGGGAGCCCGGGAACCAGAAGCCGATCCTGGTCGGCGCCCTGTCGATGGACACGCTGGCCGTGGGGCTGTCGATCCTCTTCTACGTCGCCGGGCTATTCGCCGTGCTGCTCTCGGCGCGCTCGATCGCTGTTCGCGAAGCCGGCTCGGGCGAGTACCACTCGCTGCTGATGGCCTCGATCGCGGGCATGGTGGTGCTCGCGGCGGCGGAGAACCTCATCGTGCTGTTCGTCGGCCTCGAGCTGTTGTCGATCCCGCTCTACGTGCTGTGCGCGAGCGAGCTGCGCCGAGCCACCTCGCTGGAGTCGGGGCTCAAGTACCTGGTGATCGGATCGGTGGGCTCGGCCACGCTGCTCTACGGCTTGGCGCTGGTCTACGGAGCCACCGGGTCGACCTCGTTCGCGGGCATCTCGGGCGCCATCGGCGCGCAGGGCGGCGTGTCGCTGACCGACCCGCTGCTGCTGACCGGCATCGCCCTCTCGGTGACCGGCCTCGCCTTCAAGGCCTCCGTGGCGCCCTTTCACCAGTGGACGCCGGACGTCTACCACGGCGCCCCTACTCCGATCACGAGCTTCATGGCCGTGGCCACCAAGGCGGCGGCCTTCGCCATCTTCCTGCGCTTCTTCGACGAGGCGCTGATCAACTCCCAGGTCGAATGGGCGCCGGCGCTGACCGCGCTCGCGATCGCGACGATCGTGATCGGCAACGTGGGCGCTCTGGTGCAGCGCTCGCTGAAGCGCATGCTTGCCTGGTCGGGAGTGGCGCAGGCGGGCTACCTGCTCGCCGGGGTCGTGGTCGGTACCCGGTTGGGCGTGCAGGCTACCGCGTTCTACCTCGCGGTCTACCTGCTCATGAACGTGGCGGCGTTCGCGGTGGTCATCGCGCGCGAGCGTGTGTCCGAGCAGGGCGACGACCTCTCGTGCCTGAGCGACCTCGGCCGCGCCCAGCCCTGGCTGGCCTGGCCGATGACGATCGCTATGCTGGCGCTCGCCGGCATGCCCCTGACCGGAGGCTTCACCGGCAAGTTCTACTTGATCGACGCCTCGGTCTCAGGCGACTACACGGTGCTCGCCATTGCGATCGTCGTGGGCTCGATCCTCTCCCTCGGCTACTACCTGCGCGTGATCGCGGAGATGTGGCTGGGCCGCGTGGACGTACAGCTCGCGACGGTCCCGCCGCGCCGGGCCCGCCCGGTCGCGGGCTGGTCCCCGGAGGCCGACGCGCGAGCCCAGCCGGAGGTGACGTTCGTGGCGGTCCTGTGCGCCGTTGCGGTAGTGGCCGCATTCGTCTACCCGGACCCGCTCTTCGACGCGGCCCAGGATGTCGGCAGCGCCCTCAGCGGCCTGCGCCAGTAGGCCCCTAGCGCGACCAGTTTGGGGCGGTTAGGGTGCCGCCTTTCCTCAACCGATCAAAGGAGAAAGCATGCGTGCACGACTCCGTTGGCGGCGTCCATCACCCGCCTTCGTGATCGCCTGCATCGCCCTGTTCGTGGCGATGAGCGGCGTGGCCTACGCGGCGAACACCGTGCGTAGCCGTGACATCGTCAACGACGCGGTCACGAGCGCGGACATCAAGGGCGGCGGCGGCAGGACCGGCGACATCAAGAACCGTGACGTCAATGCGTTGTTGGCTGTGGCGAAGGGCTTCGGAACGGTCCGGGGACAGAACAACAACGGGGCGGCCACCGTCCTCAACTATGGCGGGCAGCAGACGTCCACGAACAACGGCGTCACCGCCCAGCGGATAGGCACGGGCATATACGACGTGACCTTCAACGCGAATACCGGCACTGGCAAGTACGTCAACGTGAACAGCGTTGACGATCTCGCCGTGCAGGTGACCGGACGCAACGGTTTCTCGACGGGCAGCGTCTTCGACGCGGCCAGCTCGGCCAATGAGAACCAAATCAAGCTCCGGGTGTTCATGCGTCGGCCGAACAACGGCACGCTGATCGACTCGTCGTTATGAAGCCGAGTCCCTAGCTCGTTGTGCGTGCGTAGAACTGGACCGCTGCGTTTTCGCGGCGCGGCCCGGGGTAGCCGGGGTTCATGGACGAGAAGAACCTCACCGATCCGGACCCCGAGCAGCAGGATCCCGAGTCGGCCCCTGCCGTGGATGCAGGCGACGATCTCTCGGAATTCGAGGACGATCCCGCCCGCAACCCCGAGGACGAGAACCTCAAGAAGATCAAGGGGGCTTGAGGGCTGTACGTGTGACGAAAAACGCTCAGCCGCCTGAGCGTTTTTTCGAGGGAGGGGCGTGCTCCGCCCGGGGTTCTTCCCATGATTTCGCTTCGCAGCGGGTAGGTTGCGGAGACAGACCAAGGGAGGAAGTGATGAGCGAGAACCTGGCGACGATCCTGACCGACACGCGCGAGAAGCACGGCGAGCGCATCGCGCTGAAACTCGACGACACCGAGCTGTCCTACGACTTCCTGGACGGAGCCACCAAGCACGTCGTCGGGCTCCTCGAGAGCAAGGGCTTCCAGCGGGGCGACCGCGTCGGGATCATGCTGCCCAACGTCCCCTACTTCGCGGCCATCTACTACGGCGTTCTGCGCGCCGGTGGAATCGTCGTGCCGATGAACCCGCTGCTCAAGGGCCGCGAGGTCCAGTTCTATCTCGAGGACCCGGGGGCCAAGATCCTCTTCGCGTGGCACGACTTTGCCGAGGCGGCCGAGAAGGGCGCCGAGGAGGCTGGCGCTGAGTGCATCCTCGTCAAGCCGGGAGAGTTCGAGGAGCTCGTGGGCAGTGCCGAGCCCGAGGACGTCATGGTCGACGTCAGCGGCGACGACACCGCCGTGCTCCTCTACACCAGCGGCACCACCGGCAAGCCGAAGGGCGCCGAGCTCACGCACACCAACCTCAAGAAGAACACGGAGATCGCCGCCGGGCTGTTCAACCTGGGCGAGGACACGGTCACCCTCGGAGCGCTGCCGCTGTTCCACTCCTTCGGGCAGACCTGTGGCCTAAACGCGACGATGTTCGGCGGCGGGACGCTGAGCCTCATCCCCCGCTTCGACCCGGCCAAGGCGCTGGAGATCATCGAGCGCGACAAGGTGACGGTGTTCGAGGGCGTGCCCACGATGTACACCGCGATGCTCAACCTCGAGAACCGCGCCGACTACGACGTCTCGTGCCTGAAGGTCTGTGCCTCCGGTGGCTCGGCGATGCCCGGCGAGATCCTGCGCGGCTTCGAGGAAGCCTTCGGCTGCAAGGTGCTCGAGGGATACGGCCTGTCGGAGACCTCACCGGTCGCCTCCTTCAACCACCCCGACAGGGAGCGCAAGATCGGCTCGATCGGCACTCCGATCGAGGGCGTCGAGATGAAGGTGGTCGACGACGACGGCAACGAGGTAGACCAGGGCGAGGTGGGCGAGATCGTCATCAAGGGCCACAACGTGATGAAGGGCTACTGGGATCGCGAGGACGCGACCAAGGAGTCCATCAAGGACGGCTGGTTCTACACCGGTGACATGGCTAAAGTCGATGAGGAGGGTTACTTCTTCATCGTGGACCGCAAGAAGGAGCTGATCATCCGCGGCGGCTACAACGTCTACCCGCGCGAAATCGAAGAGGTGCTGTACGAGCACCCCGCCGTCGTCGAGGCCGCCGTGCTGGGTGTCGAGGACGAGAACATGGGCGAGGAGATCGGCGCAGCCGTCGTCATCAAGGAGGGCGAGGACCTCTCGGAGGACGACATCAAGGGCTACGTCAAGGAAGAGGTGGCCAACTACAAGTATCCGCGCAAGGTCTGGTTCGTGGACGAGCTGCCGAAGGGCCCCACGGGCAAGATCCTCAAGCGCGAGATCGAGGTGCCATCCGAGGTCGAAGCCGCGGGTTCGTGATGCACATCACGCCCCGGGCCTGCTGAACGGAGGAGTGTCCCTCGCCGAGACTCCCTACGGGAACCGCTACGGCGGCGCGCCGGGAGCCATCGGCTCGTCGAGCGTGTCGGGCCGCGACCAGCGGGTCCGCATGAGCGACTGGAGCCGCGGCACGCGCTAGCCGGCCGCCCGGTCAGCTGAATGCGAGGCCGTGGCGCACGGTGTTCTCCGACACCACGCGCGGCTCGCAGAACTGCTTGAGGTAGTCGGGACCCCCCGCCTTGGCGCCGACGCCCGAACGGCGGTTGCCCCCGAAGGGCTGGCGACCGACCATCGCGCCCGTCGTGCCCCTGTTGACATAGAGGTTTCCCACCGGAGTTCGGCGCACCACCTTGGCCACGGTGGCCGGGTCGCGTGAGAACAGGCCGCCGGTGAGCGCGAAGGGCAGCGCGTCCACGCGCTCGCACGCCTCCTCGACGGAGCCCACCGCCACCAGGCAGAGCAAGGGGCCGAACACCTCCTCCCTCAGCACGGGGGCGTCCTCGGGCAGGTCCCAGGCCAGGATGGGAGCACAGAACCAGCCCTCCCCCGGCCCGCTAGGGCCCTCTGCCCTGACCGCCGCCGACTCGGCGTAGGACCGCACGCGGTCGCGGGCCTCCCGTTCGATCACCGGGGGGACCTCTGTCGCAAGCTCTGAGGCCTGCCCCACCACCAAGCGCTCGATCGCACCACGCAGGCGCTCCCGCAGCCGCTCGGCCGCGGCCTCGTGGGCGAGCACCAGCGACGCCGCGGAGCACTTCTGGCCGGCATAGCCGAAGGCCGAGGAGACGATGGCAGGCACCGCCTCGTCGAGGTCGGCGTCGGCGTCGACGATCACGCAGTTCTTGCCGCCCATCTCCGCCACCACGTGCTTGACGTGGGCCTGATTCTCCGGCGTGTCCGCCGCCCGTCGGATGATCTCGAGCCCGACAGCGGCCGAGCCGGTGAAGGCGATGGCGTGCACCCGCGGGTCTCCCACCAGCGCCGCGCCGGCCTCCCCGTCGCCGGTCACGAGCCCAAGCGCTGCGGGGGGTAGGCCGCTGTCCAGCAGCGCCTCCGCGAGCGCGAGGGCCGAGCCCGGCGACTGCTCGGCCGGTTTGAGCACGACGGCGTTACCGGCGGCAAGGGCGCCGGCGGTCATACCGCAAGGGATCGCCAGCGGGAAGTTCCAGGGGGCGATCACGCCGACCACGCCGCGCGGCCGGTAAGCCATCGTGTTGCGCTCACCCGGCGCCTGCACCAGCTCGGGGCCCTCCTCGAGCTCCACGGCCCCGCGCGCGTAGTACTCGAGGAAGTCGATCGCCTCGCAGACGTCCGCGTCGGCCTCGGGCCAGGGCTTGGCGCACTCGCGCACCTGCAGTGCGGCCAGCTCCAGCCGGCGCGAGCGCAGCCGCTCGGCCGCGGCGGTCAGCACCTCCGCGCGCTGCGCCGCCGAGCGCGCGCCCCATTCGCGGGCGCCGCGCACCGCGGCCTCGACCGCGCCGGCCACCTCCTGCCCACCGGCCCGGCCGGCTTCGGCCACCACCCGCTCGGGGGCGCCCGGGTCGGTGGAAACCAGGCCCGAGGCCTCGCCTTCGTCGCCTCCGACCAGCACCGGCACCCGCATGGGCAGCTGCAGCTCGTCCAGTGCGGCCACCAGCGACTCGCGCACGGTCGAGCGCCGCAGCTCGAGCACCGGCTCGTTGGCGAAGGGCCTCACGGCGCCCGGAGCAGCTCGTCCAGATCGGCCCCGCGGCCGAGGTCGCCCAGGAACGACTCGTTCGCCGTGTTCTCCAACAGGCGCCGGACCAGGTAGGCCATGCCGGCGACCATGTCGCCCACCGGGCAGTAGGAGCGCACGCGCATCCCCTGAGCGGCCAGCGAGACGGCCAGGTCGTCGCCCAGGCCCCGCAGCACTTGCAGCTCGAGCTCGGAGTCCGGCGCCCCCAGCGAGCGCGAGTACGCGATCGCGTGCGCCACCGAGCGCAGGTTGTGCGAGGCGACCGCCACCCGCAGAAGCGGCCGCTCGTCGCACAGCCGCCGCGTGAGCGCCTCGAAGTTGCGGTCGCACTCCGCCTTGTCCTCGAACACCGGCGTGCTCCAGCCGTGGCTGCGGGCTTCGATCACCTCGTGGTCCCAGTAGGCGCCCTTGACCAGGCGTACGGTTAACGGCCGCCCCCGCTCGCAGCCGCGCGCCCAGCTCACAACCCGCTCCAGCTGCGCGGGCGAGTCGCGCAGGTAGGCCTGCAGCACCACCCCGGCCGAGGGCCCCTCTCGGAACTCGGCCTCGGAGAGCAGCTCGAGCACCAGGTCGAGCGTCGCCTCCAGCGTGTCGACGGACTCCATGTCCACGTGCAGGTGCGCGTCGAGCTCGCCCGCCCGGCGCAGCAGCGGGCGCAGACGCCGCGCGGCGTCCTCGCGGCCCAGCTCGGGTGCCTCGGGGCGAAGGAGCGGCGTGAGCGCGGAGACCTTCACCGACAGGTTGGCCCGCGGGATCGGCCCGAGCCCGTCGGCCTCCAGCCGCGGCTGGGACGGCCAGCGGGCCGAGGCGCGGGCAACCTCCTCCAGCGCCTCCAGGCAGCGCTCGGAGTAGCGGTCGGCCTCGGGCTCGGTGACCGTGGCCTCGCCAAGGAGGTCCAGCGAGCAGGCCACGCCCGCCCTCCAGAGGTGCTCGAGCTGGCGCCGCGCCGCCCGGGAGTGCTCGGCCACGATGAAGCGGTGAGCCATGTGGCGCACGCCGGCGGTCACCGCGCCGCCGAGCGCCATGCGCCCTGCCTTTGTCCCGGCCGCCCGCATCGCCCCGTCCAGCGCCGGCGGGCGCTCGGGCATCTGCTCCAGGAAACCGATCAGGTGGCGCGCGAGGTCGTCCAGCGAGCGGCAGGCGGGCGTAACGTCGACCAGCCGAAAGAGCGCCGCCCGCAGCTCCTCGTCAGAGGAGGTGGCCTCCATCGCCCTGTCGTCCAGCGCCCTGAGCGGATGGCGCGCCGGAGAGGGGAAGCCGTCCGCCAGCGCATGGCCGATGCGCCCGATCTCCGGTTCGAGCGCCTGCCCTGCTGGCGCGCGCGTGGGCACGGCCACAGCGTACGCTTCGCGGGTGCCCGCCCTGGTTCTAGGCCCCCTCCTGCGCTACGTGGGGGAAGAGTGCGCCCACGTCTGGGTCGAGACCGACTCCCCCTGCGAGGTGGAGGTGCTCGGGGCCACCCAGCACACGTTCCACGTGGCCGGCCACCACTACGCGGTTGTGGAGATGACCGGCCTCGAGCCGGGCAGCGTGCACGAGTATGAGGTCCACCTCGACGGCGCGAAGGCCTGGCCCGAGCCCGACTCGCCCTACCCGCCGAGCCGCTTTCGCACCTACCCCAAGCATGAGGCGCTGCAGGTGGTGTTCGGCTCCTGTCGAGTCGCGGCGCCCAACCACCCGCCCTACAACCTGCCCAAGGACCACGACGCCGAGGGCCGCGAGATCGACGCACTGCGCGGGCTGGCCAAGCGGATGCAGGACCAGCCCTTCGACGACTGGCCCGACCTGCTGCTGATGCTCGGCGACCAGGTCTACGCCGACGAGACCTCTCCCGCCACCAAGGAGTTCATCCGCCGGCGGCGCTCGGTGGACGGGCCCGCCGGCGAAGACGTCCTCGACTTCGAGGAGTACACGCAGCTGTACCTCGAGTCCTGGAGCGAGCCGCCGATCCGCTGGCTGCTGTCAACGGTCTCGACGGCGATGATCTTCGACGACCACGACGTCCACGACGACTGGAACATCTCGGCCACCTGGCTCGAGCAGATGCGCAGCGGGCCACTGTGGGACGAGCACATCATCGGCGCGCTGATGTCCTACTGGGTCTACCAGCACATCGGCAACCTGCGCCCGCGGGACTTGCAAACCGACGAGCTGTACCAGCGCGTCCACGAGGTCGACGACGGCGCTCCTATCCTGCGCGAGTTCGCGATGAAGGCCGACCGCGAGCCCGACGGCACGCGCTGGAGCTTCTACCGCGACCTGGGCGACACGCGCCTCGTGGTGATCGACTCGCGGGCCGGTCGGGTGCTCGACCCGGGCAGGCGCTCCATGCTCGACGAGGCGGAGTGGAAGTGGCTGGAGGAGGTCGCAACCGGCGGCTTCGACCACCTGCTGCTGGCCACCTCGCTCCCCTGGCTGCTCATGCCCGCGCTGCACGATCTCGAGGCCGCCAGCGAGGCGGTCTGCGACGGGGCCTGGGGCAGGCCCGCGGCCTGGGCGGGCGAGAAGGTGCGCCAAGCCGTCGACCTCGAGCACTGGGCCGCCTTCCGCGAGTCCTTCGCGCGGCTGGGCGAGTTGCAGCGAGCGGTCGGTGCCGGCGAGCGCGGCGAGCCGCCGGCCACGATCCTCACCCTCTCGGGCGACGTGCACCACGCCTACCTGAACGAGGTGGCGTTCAAGCGCGGCGCGGGCGTGAGGAGCGCCGTCTACCAGGCCGTCTGCTCGCCGTTTCGCAACCCGCTCGACCAGAAAGAGCGCCGCATCATCCGCTCGACGATGAACCCGCTGATGATCGCGGCGGCGAAGCTGCTGCGTCGTGCCGCCGGGGTGCCCGACTCCGAGGTGCGCTGGCGCCAGGTGGGCGACGGGCCCTGGTTCGACAACCAGTTCTCCACCCTGATGATCGACGGCCGCAGCCTGCTGATGCGCCTGGACAAGGTCATCGGGGACGAGGACAACGACACCACGATCGAGCCCGTCCTGGAGCGCCAGCTCAGCTGAGCTCCACCCGCCGGGCCGCGGCTTAGACTCGCCGCTCCGATGGACTACCCCGTCGAGAGCTTCACGGAGGCCGAGCGTCAGGCGCTCGCCCCGCACTTCACCAACCTCGACCGACCGGTCTTCGCGCTGGTCAACCTGCCCGAGACGGTCAAGGGCGCCATGTTCGCGCGCTACTCGCGCTATCCGGGCACGCTACGGCGCCTGTTCCTGGACGAGTTCGCCGCCGACCTGGAGGGCGGCGCCCGGGCGGCCTTCGACGGCGCCGAGGGCGAGCGCGCGCGCAAGCTCTACGAGCGCATCTTCCTCGGGTATGGCGACGACTCGGTGGCCCAGTTGGGCGGCGTGCACGTGGCCTGCGAGTGGGTCTCGAACGTCATGACCAAGGTGCTCCAGCGTGGTCGCCTGGCGGCCTACCTGGAGCAGTCCACGCGCTACATCGCCTACGACCAGCCGATGCCCGGCGGCGGCTACCGCTACTGGCGCCACCCCGAGCTCGGCCCCGAGCACGAGCGGGCGATGGCCTCGCTGTTCGACGCCTACGCCGAGTCGCTGCCCCGGGTGACGGCCTGGGCCGAGCAGCGCTTCCCGCGGGCGGACGGCGAGCCCGAGGCCGCGCACCGGCGCTCCCTGAAGGCCAAGGCCCTAGACCTGCTGAGGGGCCTCCTCCCCGCCGGCTCTCTGTCGCACATGGGCATCTATGCCAGCGGCCAGGCCTACGAGCAGCTGCTGCTGCGCCTGCATTCCTCGCCCCTTCCGGAGGCCCGCGAGACCGGCCGCATGATCCTGAGCGAGCTGCAGCAGGTGGTGCCCAGCTTCGTCTCGCGCGTCGAGCGCCCGGACCGCGGTGGCGAGTGGGCGGCCTATCTGGAGAAGCGCGCGCAGGCCGCCACGCGCTGGTCGGCTCGTCTGGGCCTCGACCGCGAGCGGCACCCCGAAGCCGGTCCGACGGTGCGGCTGGTGGAAGCCCGGGGCAGCGAGGAGGACTTGCTGGCCGCGCTGCTGTTCGAGGCCGCCGCCCGCTCGGAGGAGGAGGCGCGCAAGGCGGTGCGAAACCTTCCTCCCGACGAGCGCGAGACGATGCTCGCCGAGCTGGTGGGCGAGCGCGCCAACCGGCGCTACCGCCCCGGGCGAGGCTTCGAGGCGCTGAGCTACCGCTTCGAGGTGGTCTCCGACTACGGCGCCTTCCGGGACCTCCAGCGCCACCGCATGCTCACCGCGCAGTGGCAGACGCTGGGCCCCGACCTGGGCGCCGGCGTGCCCCAGGAGCTGGAGCAGGCCGGCGTCGCCGACGCCTACCGCGCAGGCCTGGAGCGCTCGCGCGAGGAGTACGAGCGGCTGGTCGCGGCGGGGCAGCCGGAGCTGGCGCCCTACGCACTGTGCCTCGGCTACCGCATCCGCTACGTGCTCGACCTCAACGCCCGCGAGGCGATGCACCTGGTGGAGCTGCGCTCGGGTCGCGAGGGGCACCCCTCCTACCGTGCGGTTGCTCACGCGATGCACTCGGAGATAGCCGGCGTCCACCCGTCGGTGGCGGCCGCGATGACCCATGTGGACACCGGAACGGAGCCCCGCCTGGAGCGGATCCTGAGCGAGATCCGCACCCACGCCCGGAGGTCTGCCCGAGCGCAACTTTGACCGGGGCCGGGCTGTTGTGGGGGCACCAACCCGACTAGGAGGATGCCCCGTGAGGCAGCGTACCAAGAGCCTCCTCGTCTCTCTCGCGTTGGCCGTAGGACTCTCTGCGGCCTTGGCGACGGTGGCGATGGCGGCAACGATCATCGGGACGGACGGGAACAACGTCCTCACCGGCACGAGCAAGAAGGACCGAATCGACGCAAAGGGCGGCACCGACGTCGTCCGCGCCCTCTCTGGACGCGACCGCGTCTTCGGAGGTGACGGCAACGACCGTCTGGACGGCAACCGCGGGCACGACCGCGTGCGCGGCGGAGACGGCGACGACACCGTTCGCGGGGGCGGCGGCGCTCCCGGCCGGCGCGGCGATCGCGTCTTCGGCAACGCCGGCAACGACAAGGTGTACGGAAACACCGGCCTCGACCTGGTGATCGGCAACTCGGGCGACGACCTGCTCGCCGGCGGCCGCGGCCGCGACGGGGTGTTCGGCGGCCCGGGCAACGACACCGTGTACGGCGACCGCGTGACCACGTCCGCCGCCCGCAAGGGCCGGAGACTGCGTGGACGGGGCCGCCGCGGCGACCGCCTGCACGGCGGCGACGGCAACGACACCGTGTACGGCGGTGCCGGCCGCGACGTCCTCTCCGGCGGCAAGGGTGACGACACCCAGTACGGCGGCTCTCGCGCCGACGTGATCTACGCCAACCTCGGCGCCGACAAGTCCTTCGGCGGCGATGGCAACGACACCCTCTGGGCGCTCGCCAAGGGCGACGTTTCCCAGCCGGGCGTCGACGCCCTCGACGGCGGCAACGGCAACGACCGCTTCCGCGTCCGCGACGGCGAGGCCGACCTGATCACCTGCGGCGCCGGCTTCGACCGCGTGTTCGCTGACCAGTTCGACGTGATCACCGACGTCAGCGTCGGCGACGCCGCCGGGTCGTGCGAGGCCGTGATCCGTCGCGACGCGTCGACCCAGGGCGACGGTGCCGAGAACAGGGTGCAGTCCCCCAGGGAGGACCGGGCGCAGAAGTAGCGCCTGCTGCACTCGCAATCCCGACGAAGGGCCCCCATGGACGGGGGCCCTTCGTCGTTCATCGACGCATGGGGTGCCCACCCGACCAACGCTCGGGCTGCGCTCCGCCGCTGGGGCGCGATACTTCGGCCCATGCCCCGCGAGCTGCTGGACGCCCTGCGCGTGGCGCCCTCGATTCTGGCCTCGGACTTCGCCCGCCTCGGCGAGCAGGTCGGCCAGGTCATGGAGGCCGGCGCCCGGGTCATCCACGTCGACGTGATGGACGGCCACTTCGTGCCTCCCATCTCGATCGGCGACTTGATCGTCGACGCCCTGCGCGACCAGGTGCACGGCGCAGGCGGCTGGCTCGACGTCCACCTGATGGTCGAGCGCCCCGAGCGCCAGGTGGCGAGCTTCGCCGAGGCGGGGGCCGACTCGATCAACGTGCACGTGGAGGCCACGCCACACATCCGCTACGCCCTGGACGCGATCCGCGACGCGGGCTGTCAGGCAGGCCTGGCGTTGAACCCCGGCACGCCCGCCGAGGCGGTCGCTGCGGTGGCGGACATCACCGACATCGCCCTCTGCATGACCGTGAACCCCGGCTGGGGCGGCCAGGCCTTCATCCCCGGATCCGAGCGAAAGGTCGCCCGGCTTCGCGAGCTGCTGGGCGAAGGCACCCCGATCACCGTCGACGGTGGCATCGACGCCGCCACGGCGGGCCCGTGCGCCGAGGCGGGCGCGACGCTGTTCGTGGCCGGCTCCTCCGTGTTCGCCACCGACGACCCCGCCACGGCCTACCGCCAAGTGGCCGAGGCCGCCGGCGCGGACTGAGTTGCGGCGCTTCGCTGCGCCCCTGGCCGCCGCGCTCACCCTCGCGGGATGCGGCGGCGGCGAAGGGCTGAAGGTGCGCTTCTTCGACGACGTCCAGCGCGGTCGCGAGCTCCTCGTGTCGGTGCCGATGGACCTCAACGAGCCCGACACAGCAAAGGGGGCCGCACAGGTGCGGCTGCAGTGCTTCGACCGCCGCTCGCGCAAGGTCGTCGACGAGCTCTACGCGTGGCCCTTCGCGAGCGACGGCGTGGGCGACCGCCTGCCGCACGTCCATCAGCGCGGCCTGCCGAAGGTGCTGAACCGGGTCACCCGTTGTCGCCTTGTGGGGACCGACCCGCCCCTGGAGGGCGAGCTGCCCCTCGCGCAGTAGGGTGCACGCCAGTGCCCGGCGACGTGAAGATCACGCTCCCCGAGTCGGCGATCCCGACGCACTGGGTCAACCGGCTGCCCGACCTCCCGGGCGACCCCGTCCCGCCGCTGAACCCGCAGACGGGCGAGCCCGCCGGGCCGCCCGACCTGACGCCGATCTTCCCGATGGCGCTGATCGAGCAGGAGGTCTCGCCGGAGCCCGAAGTGGAGATCCCCGAGCCGGTACGCGACGCCCTGCGGCTGTGGCGTCCGACGCCGCTGTACCGGGCGAAGCGGCTCGAGGCCGAGCTCGATACCCCGGCGAAGATCTTCTACAAGTACGAGGGCGTCTCCCCCGCCGGATCGCACAAGCCCAACAGCGCGATCCCGCAGGCGTACGCCAACAAGGAGGCCGGAATCCGCGGGCTGGTCACCGAGACCGGCGCCGGCCAGTGGGGCTCCGCCCTGTCGCTGGCATGCGCGATGTTCGGGCTCGAGTGCTCCGTCTTCATGGTGGGCTCGAGCTACGACCAGAAGCCCTACCGGCGCTCGATGATCGAGGCTTGGGGCGCGAGTGTGCTGCGTTCGCCCAGCGACACAACGGACGCCGGGCGGGCCCAGTCCGGCCACCCGACGGGATCGCTCGGCATAGCGATCTCCGAGGCAGTCGAGGTGGCCGCCGGCGACGAGGGGCTCAACTACGCGCTCGGGTCGGTGCTCAACCACGTTTGCCTGCACCAGACGGTGATCGGCCAGGAGGCGATCGAGCAGATGGCCCTGGCCGAGGTCGATCCCGACGTCGTCGTGGGCTGCGTCGGCGGCGGCTCGAACTTCGCGGGGATCGCCTTCCCCTACGTGCGCCGGGTGCTGCGCGGCGAGGCCGAGACGCGCTTCGTGGCCGCCGAGCCCGCGGCCTGTCCGACGCTGACCCGCGGCGCCTACCGCTACGACTTCGGCGACACCGTCGGCATGACCCCCTTGCTGCCCATGTACACCCTGGGCCACGACTTCGTCCCGCCGCCGGTCCACGCCGGCGGGCTGCGCTACCACGGCGACTCGCCGATGGTCTGCGGGCTGGTCAAGCATGAGCTGGTCGAGCCGCGCGCCTACCGCCAGAACCAGACCTTCGAGGCGGCGGTGCGCTTCGCGCGCACGGAGGCCATCCTGCCGGCGCCCGAGCCGGCCCACGCCATCCGCGCCGTGATCGAGGAGGCCGAGGCCGCGCGCGAGGCCGGCGAGGAGCGCACGATCCTCTTCAACCTCTGCGGCCACGGCCACTTCGACATGTCGGCTTACGACGCCTACCTGCGCGGCGAGCTGGAGGACCCCGAGTTCTCCGAGGACGAGATGGAGGCGGCGCTGGGCCGCCTCCCGGACGCTCCGGCGATCGCCTAGGAGACCGCTACCGGCGGCGCTTCTTGCGGCTGGGCTTGGGAGCCGAAGGCTCCTCGGGCTCTGGCAGCTCGCGCTGCTGAGCCTCCTCGCGCGCCTTGGCCTGGTCCATGGCCGAGGGCCAGGGGATCGCCTCGCCCGCCGCCCACGCCGGGCCGCGTCCGCCGGGCCAGCGGTCGAGGAACAGGACGGCGAGGGCGGCGGTCCAGAAGATGGTCACGATCGGCGGTCCGCCGCCCAGCAGGGGCAACACGTACAGGACGCCGACGATGATCCCCAGGATCCCCATGAAGCGGCTGAGCAGGCCGGCTCGCATGGCGCCGAGTCCGATCATCACGAAGGAGAAGCCGAAGGCCAAGCTCGGCGCGAGCCCGACCAGCCCGACGTCGGAGAGGATGCTCGCGTCCTCGAGCCGCTTGGCCGCGCGGTCGGTCTGCTCGGGGCCCGGGAGCGCGGCGAAGTCGCCGGCCACGTCCAGCCGCACGATGTTGAGGGTGATCAGCACCATCATGTACAACACCGGTCCGGCGATGGCGAGGATCAGCGCGGCGCGCTGGAGCTCCGGCCGCCGCGCTTTGGTGGCGTAGAAGAGGTAGACCAGGACGCCGCCCATCGCGAGCACCGCCAGCCCGTTCAGGCCGGCGATCACGAGCAGGTCCGCCGCGTGCTCGTCGATGCGCAGCTGCTGTGCTTTCTCGCCGCGCGCGCTCCCGCTGCCCAGCGCGGAGACGCCGTAGGCGAACGAGGCTACGAGGAAGAAGGCGGCCGCAGCGGCCGCAGCGGCCGCCGGGCGGCTCCAGCGAGCCTCCCACTCGAGCTGCTCCTCGCGGTTCACGCTCGTTCGGATTCGGACGGCCGGTCAGCTTCGACGGCCGGGGCCGAGGCGCGAGGCGGGTAGTACTCGTGGTCTTCGGGCTCCACCAGCTTCGAGACGCGGTCGCCGATGGCCAGGACCAGGTTAAGGGCCGGCGAGGCCAGGCGGATGAGGGTCTCGACGCGCTCGCGGGTGCGGAGCTCATCCGGGGTGAGCGGCGCCATCGAGACCGACTGTATCGTCCGGGCTGTGACCGTCGTGCTCTACGGCGCCACCGGGTATACCGGGCGCCTCGTAACCGACGAGCTGCGCCGGCGGGGGCTCGACTTCGTCCTGGCCGGCCGCAACGCCGAGCGCCTGCACGCGCTGGCGGAGGAGCGTGGCGGGGGCGCCCCCACTCGGGTGGCGTCGGTCGCCGACGCGGCGGCCCTGAGCGAGATGCTGGAGGACGCCTCGGTGGTGGTCAACTGCGCCGGGCCCTTCAACCGCGCGGGCGAGCCGGTGGTGGCCGCCGCGGTGCGGACCGGAACCCACTACGTCGACTCCACCGGCGAGCAGAGCTTCATGAAGCTGGCCTTCGACCGCTACGGCGAGGCGGCCGAACGCCGCGGCGTCGCGCTCGTGCCCGGGATGGGCTTCGACTACGCGCCCGGTGATTGCATCGCGCGCCTGACGGCACGCGGCCGCGAACCGCTCGAGGAGATCACTGTCGCCTACGCGGTGAAGGGCTTCGGGGCCACCCGCGGGACCCTGCGCTCCGGCCTCGGGATGATGAGCGAGGCGGCGGTGGTCTATCGCGACGGTGACTGGCGCCCGGCGCCGCGCAACGTCCAGCGCGGGAGCTTTCCCTTTCCCGAGCCGGTCGGCCGCCGCGCCGTCTCGCCGTACCCCGCGGGCGAACAGCTCACCGTGCCGCGCCACACCGGCACCAGGAAGGTCACCACTCTGCTCACGACGGCGAGCGCGTCGCCGCACCCGCTGCTCGAGCCCGTCGTGCCCTACGCCCTGCCGATCCTGGGCTTCGCGCTGCGTACGCCGCTGAGCGGAGTGCTCGACAAGGCAATCGGCGCGCTGCCCGAGGGCCCCGACGAGGACGCCCGGCGGGCCGCCCGCTTCACGATCGTCGCCGTGGCCCGCGACCTCGAGGGGCGCGCGGGCCGCGGGGTGGTGCGCGGCACCGACGTCTACGGGCTCACCGCCGTGCTGCTCACCCACGCCGCGGAGCAGATGGCGTCCCCGGGTTACGACCGGGTGGGGCCGCTCGGGCCCGCCGCGGCCTTCGACCCGGAGGCCCTGTTGAACCACTGCGGCGGTCACGGGCTGTCCTGGGAGCTCGACACCGCGACCGCGACCGCCTGAGGGTGTTCAGAGAGCCGATGGCCTGGCCCCTTCGCCTGCTCGCGCTCGCCCTCGTGGCGGCGGCCTTTCCCGCCTCGGCGTTCGGCCGCGCGAATCAGGAGATGCTCCTCCAGGACGATCCGCGGGTCGTCCACCCGCGCTCGGAGGAGGCGCTGCGCGCGACGCTCACCGAGATCAGGGCGCTCGGCACCGACAGGGTGCGGGTGACCGTGCTCTGGAACCTGATCGCGCCGAACCCGCGCAGCGAGCGGCGACCGAGCTTCGGCGAGCTCGGAGCGACCGACCCCCGCTCCTACCCGCCGGGCGTATGGGACCGCTACGACCGGATCGTGC
This sequence comes from Thermoleophilaceae bacterium, assembly GCA_035296565.1. GTDB lineage: Bacteria > Actinomycetota > Thermoleophilia > Solirubrobacterales > Thermoleophilaceae > JACCZR01. Next base: position 2,146 of record DATHAQ010000003.1, on the reverse strand, counting down.
GAATGGCCCACGAGCTCGACCTTGGCGTGCTGTTCACGGTCAGCGGCCCGGGCCCGGCCTGGGCGGACCGGACGCGCCGCGGGCGGGCGGGGATCAGGCGCCCCGACGCCGCGGCCTTCGGCGACTTCATCGAGGCCGTCGGGCGCCGCTACTCGGGAAGCTGGCCCGATCCCGAAGCCGCACCCACCCAGCAGCGAGAGCCGCGCCTGCCCCGCGTAGACCACTGGTCGCTCTACAACGAGCCCAACTTCCCCGGGTGGCTGATGCCGCAGTTCAGCGGCCGCCGGCCCGTCTCTCCCCACCTCTACCGCGGTCTCGTGGACGCGGCGTGGAGGGGGCTGGAGAAGTCCGGGCACCGCGGCGACACCATCTTGCTCGGGGAGACCGCCCGCTTCGCCGACCCACCCCGCGGGAGCCGGATCGCGTCTAACTCCGTGGCGCCGACGCTGACCTTCGTCCGGGAGCTCTACTGCCTGTCGTCGCGCTACCGCCCGCTGCGCGGTCGCGCCGCGCGCTCGCGCGGCTGTCCGGCTACGGCCGGCGGGCGCAGGCGCTTCCGCGCCGATCACCCGGGGCTGTTCAAGGCCCCAGGCTGGGCGCACCACCCCTACACGCTCACGCGCGAGCCGACCTGGAGAGGACACGGCCGGACCGACACGGTGATCGGCGTGATCAACCGCCTCGGCCGCACGCTCGACCGATCGCGGCGCGCGTGGCGCAGCTTCTCCCGCCTGCCGCTGTGGATCACCGAGTACGGCTACGAGACCCCGCCCGACCCCTTCCGCGCCGTCTCCTTCGCCAGGCAGGCCGGCTGGATGAGCTGGGGCGAGTTCGTGGCTTTTCGCAACCCGCGCGTAGCCTCCTTCGCGCAGTTCCTCCTACGCGACGACGCGCCGGTGGCCGGCCGCCCGCAGCGCTCGCGGAGCCGCTGGGTGACCTGGCAGTCGGGCCTGCGCACGTCGACGGGCGGCCCCAAGCCGGCACTCGCCGAGTTTCGCGTGCCGATCTACGTCACCCCCGCGCGACCCCGGGGGAGGACCGTGCGTGTCTTCGGAGCCTTCCGCCCCGCGGACGACTCGGCGCAGGTGCCGGCCCGGGTCGAGTTCCGCGGTCGCGGCGGTTGGCAGGTGCTGCGCAGCCTCACCGCGCAGCCGCCGCGGGCCTACGTCAACGCACGCGTGCGCGTGCCCGGCCGCGGCCGGGTGCGGATCACCTACCTCGCGCCGGGAGCCGGCGAGCGGGTGGCCAGCCGCGGCGTGACCGTTCGGCCCCGTTAGCCGGTGGGCGGTACGACGCGCAGGATGCGGTCGTCGCCGTCGTTGGGGCTGCCGCGACCGTCGCGGTTGCTGGTCAGCAGCATCAGCGAGCCGTCGGGGGCCTCGACCACCGTGCGCAGGCGCCCGAAGTCGCCCTCGAACAGCGCTTCGTTGCGCGTGATCCTGCCCGAGCGGTCGATCGACAGGCGGCGCAGCTGCTCGCCCACCAGCGAGCCGATCAGGTAGTCGCCCGTCCAGGCCGATCCGCCCTTGCGCACGAACGTCGCGCCGGACGGAGCGATCGACTCGGGATAGACCGCCTCCGGTTGCACAAGCCCTGCGCCGCCCTCGTCGCCGTGCACCAGGGGCCAGCCGTAGTTCGCACCACGGCGAAGGAAGTTGATCTCGTCGTCGCCGTCGGCCCCGTGCTCGTCGGAGACCAGCCGGCCGGTGCCCGGCTGCCAGTCGAGCCCCTGGGGATTGCGGTGGCCGCGGGAGAAGATCTCGGGCCGCCCCCCGCTGCGGCGAAACTGCCCTGGCGAGAGCCGCAGGATCTTGCCGTTGAGCGAGCCGCGCTCCTGCGCGAGGTCGTCCTGCCCGGCCTCGCCGGAGGTCACGTAGAGCTTCCCGTCGGGCCCGAAGCGCATCCGGCCGCCGTCGTGGATCACGCCCGCTCGGATGCCGTCGAGCACCACGGCCTGCTCCTCTAGGCGGTCACCCGACATGCGGTACCGCGCCACCTCGTTGCCGCCGCTTGTGGTGCGATAGAGGTAGACGAAGCCATTGCGCTCGAAGTCCGGGTCGACCACCACGCCGAGCAACCCGCCTTCGCCGGCGTCTTCCACCTCCATCTCGGCCAGCGGCTCGGCGCGCAGGCGCCCGCGAGCGCT
>DATHAQ010000002.1:0-4956 GCA_035296565.1 Thermoleophilaceae bacterium | reverse complement strand
CGTCACGCTTTCGCGCATTGCGCAAGATTCCCCACTGCTGCCTCCCGTAGGAGTCTGGGCCGTGTCTCAGTCCCAGTGTGGCTGATCGTCCTCTCAGACCAGCTACCCATCGTTGCCTTGGTGAGCCGTTACCTCACCAACAAGCTAATGGGCCACGGGCCCATCCCGATGCGGAGGCCGAAGCTTCCTTTCCCCGCCGTCCTTGCGGACGGAGGGCACATTCGGTATTAGCCCGGGTTTCCCCGGGTTGTCCCGATCATCGGGGCAGGTTACCCACGTGTTACTCACCCGTTCGCGGCTCTGCCCCAGGCCGAAGCCTGGTTCGTCGCTCCACTTGCATGTGTTAAGCACGCCGCCAGCGTTCGTCCTGAGCCAGGATCAAACTCTCCGTGAAAGACTTGCGTGTCATCCGATTGCCCGAAAGCGATCGGTTTCACTGTCTAGTTCAAACAGAGAGCGTTGTCGATGGATCCATACGGGCCCGGCGGTACACATGGCCGGGTCCCATCCTCGACGGGTGCTCAGTCAAGCCCCCGTGCTCCGAGGAGCCGAGGGGTCGAACCTGGACGCGTGACCTCTCTCGAGATCACGCACGCTGCTGAGTTTTCAAGGACCGTCTCGGTCTCCCTGGCGGGGTCTCCGCCTGACAGATCGTTCCCCGGCACAGAAAGGGCCTCCCAAGGAGGCCCCAACAAGCCTTCTCGTGTAGGGGACCGAGCAGTATAGCGCGGAACCGGCCCGTAGAAAAGCGCTTCGCTCAGCCTCGGACGAGCCGGCGAAAACGCCGCTTTCCCACCTGCAGCAGGGCGCCCTCCAGCCGCTCGGAGGGCACGTCCAGCTCGCCCACCAGTGGCTCGCCGTCCAGCCGGACACCGCCCTGCTCGAGCAGCCGGCGGGCCTCCGAGCGCGAAAGCCCGAAGGCCTCCCCCATCAGGGCCGGCAGATGCACCTCGCCGTCGCCGGCGGGCAGGGCCAGATCCTCGACCTCCTCCGGAGCCTCGTGCTGGACATGCAGGCGGTCGAAGTGGGACTCGGCGGCCTCGGCGGCCTCCGCACCGTGGAAGCGGGCGGTCAGCCCCCGCGCCATCGCCCGCTTGAGCTCGACAGGCGGGCGGCCCTCGTCCGGCATGCCGTCGAGCAGCAGGTCGTAGTAGACGGACATCGCCGAGTCGGGAACCCGCATGAGCTTGCCGAACACCTCCTCGGGCGGCTCGGTGACGCCGACGTAGTTGTCCAGCGTCTTCGACATGCGGCGTTCGCCGTCGGTCCCGGGCAGGATCGGGAGGGTCAGGATGGACTGCGGCGGGACCCCGTAGGCCTGCTGGATCGCCCGCCCGAGCAGCAGGTTGAACTTCTGGTCGGTGCCCCCGAGCTCCACGTCGGACCTCACCATCACCGAGTCATAGCCCTGCAGCAGGGGGTAGAGCAGCTCGAGGATGGAGATCGGCTGGCGGTCGGCGGAGCGGCGCGCGAAGTCGTCGCGCTCGAGCAGCTGGGCGACGGTGGCGGTGCGGGCCAGTGCGAACAGGTCCTCCATCGCCATCTCCAGCCACTCGCCGTTGTGCCGCACCTCGGTCCGCTCGGGATCGAGCACGCTGAAGGCCTGGCGCTGGAAGGTCTCGGCGTTCGCGTCGATCTGGGCCGAGTCGAGCTGGGGGCGGCTGCTCGAGCGGCCGCTGGGGTCTCCCACGCGCGCGGTGTAGTCACCGATAATCAGCACGACGGTATGGCCCAGGTCCTGAAACTCCCGCAGCTTGCGCAGCACGACGGTGTGGCCCAGGTGGATGTCGGGAGCGGTGGGGTCGATGCCGAGCTTGACCCGCAGCGGACGCCCCTCGCCCAGCTGGGTCTCCAGCGCGCCCTCAGGCAGCGCGTCGACGGCGTTGCGCAGCAGGAATCGAGCGTCCTCTGCGGCCCGATCCGTCATGGCCTCGATGCTAGACCGAACAGAGCGGGCGGTGCTCGGCCGGCCAACGCCCGGCCTGCGCTCCTGCGCTAGACCGAAAAGAGCGGGCGGTGCTCGGCCGGGCCAACGCCCGGCCTGCGCGGCGCCTTCGCTAGAGTGCCGCCTCTCGGCGGGCCCCGGGGGAAGCTCCCGAGGCGTCGGCCGCCCGTCCGCGTAACTTCCTCGCCGCGCGGACGATTCCGCCCAGATCGATGTCTGCTTCGGTGACACCTCGGAAGCCCGCACGCCCGCGTCCGGCGGGGCCTCCGGGACCGCAGCGACCGAAGCTCAAGCGCCTGCGCCTGGCTCTGATCCTGGCCGGCCTGGGGCTGCTCGCCGTGATCTCGACGGTCTTCGGGATGATGACCGCCGTCTCGAGCGACCTCCCGGCTCTCGAGAACGTGGCCGAGTACCGCGCGGCGCGCAACTCGCTCCTGCTGGCCGACGACAAGCGTCGGTCGCCCATCGCCAAGCTGACTGGCGAGAACAACCGCATCCTGCTCGACGAGCAGGAGATCTCGCCGACGCTGGAGAACGCCGTGGTGGCCATCGAGGACAGCCGCTTCTATGGACACGGCGGCGTGGACTACAAAGGGATCGCGCGCGCGCTCGCGCAGGACCTGCTGCGCCGCCGGGCCGCGCAGGGCGGGTCGACCATCACCCAGCAGTTCGTGAAGAACGCACTGTCGGCCCAGGGCGACCGCTCGGTGTTCCAGAAGCTGCGCGAGGCGGCGCTGGCATACCACCTCGAACGCAAGTGGAGCAAGCAGAAGGTGCTCACCCAATACCTGAACAGCGTCTACTTCGGAAACGGCGCCTACGGCGTCGAAGCCGCCGTGCGGACCTACTTCGGCAAGACGCCGGGCCCCGGAGGCGACCCCGCAGCCGAGCACGTCGAGCCCGCCGAGGCCGCCCTGCTCGCGGGGATGATCGCCTCACCGAGCATGTACGACCCGGTCGAGAACCCCCAGAAGGCGCGCGAACGCCGCAACCAGGTCCTCAAGCGCATGCTGGAGCAGCGCATGATCGGCCGGACCGAGTACGAGACGGGGCTTCGCCGCGCGCTGCCGGCCCGCGGCGAGGTGCGGCCTCCCCGGCCCGACTCCCGTCAGCCCTACTTCTCGAGCTGGCTGACCCAGCAGCTGGTCGACCGCTATCGCCCCGGCCCCGTGTTCGGCGGCGGCTTGCGCATCAGGACGACGCTCGACCCCGAGCTCCAGCAGGCGGCCGAGGTCTCGGTGCGCTCCAAGATCGGCGGCGTGGGCCCGGACGTCTCGCTCGTGGCGATCGAGAACAAGACGGGCGAGGTGAAGGCGATGGTCGGCGGCGAGGGCTTCGACAAGACGCCCTTCAACCTCGCCACCAACGGCCATCGCCAGCCTGGCTCGGCCTTCAAGCCCTTCACCCTCATCTCCGCACTGGAGAAGGGGATCAGCCCCGACGCCACCTTCACCTCCAAGAAGAAGGTCCTCGGAAGCGACTTCGTTGTGAACAACTACGAGGACTCCTACGCCGGAACGGCCAGCCTGCGCTCGGCCACCGCCACCTCGGACAACTCGGTTTTCGCCGAGCTTGGGCTCAAGGTCGGCACACGGCGGATCGCCCGGCTGGCGCAGCGCATGGGCGTGCGAACGCCGGTGTCCACCAACAAGGCGATGACCCTGGGCGGCCTCGAGCAGGGGGTGACCCCGCTGGAGCTCGCGCACGCGTACAGCACGATCGCCAACAGCGGCGTTCGCGTCTCGGGCAGCCTCGCCGGCCAGCGCAACGGCCCGGTCGGTGTGGAAAGGGTCGTGGGGGACGACGTCGACGAGTCCAACAAGCGCATCCGCAAACGGGTGTACCCCGCCGCGGTCGGCTACCAGGCCAAGGAGCTGCTGGCCGGAGTGATAAACGGGGGCACCGGCAAGACCGCCTCGATCGGCGAGTTCGCCGCCGGCAAGACCGGGACCACCGAGAACTACGGCGACGCCTGGTTCGTCGGCTTCAACAAGGAGCTGACGGTGGCGGTATGGGTCGGCTACGCGACCAAGCTGCGCCAGATGAAGACCGAGTACAACGGCTCGCCGGTCGCGGGCGGCACCTACCCGGCCGAGATCTGGCACGACTTCATGACCGACTGGATCCGGATCCGCGACGAGCGCAAGCCCGGCACCGAGGAGCCGCCCCCCGGCACGGTGCCCACTACGCCGCCGACCACCACCCCTGGCGCTCCCGCGCCCACTGCTCCCGCGGCGCCGCCGGTCCAGACGACGCCGCAGCCCGTGCCCACCGCGCCCCAGCAGCCGCCTCCCCAGCAGCAGACGCCGGCGCCTCAGCAGCCGGCCGTCCCCCAGCAGCAGACGCCCGCCCCGCCCATCACGGGCGGCAACGACGGCGGCGCGGCGCCCGGCTAGGCCGCGCGGGCGCGCCGCATGGCCGGCGGCCACGGGCGCGAGACGTGCCGGCTGTCGGCGTCGCAGAAGCGCCAGGGCAGCGCGGCCGCCTTGGTGATCCCGATGCGCGTGCTCTCGACCAGACGCGGCGCCGCGTGCCGCGGTTCGACCAGGATCGGGCCCGCGGTCAACAGGCTGCCGTTGAGGGCCAGCCCGATCCCGAGCGCCTGGGTCAGCTTGCCCGGGCCCGAGCAGAGGTCCTCGTCCCGGGCCAGCGCGCGCCGCTCGCGCATCAGGTCCAGCCCCTCCAGCGGCTCGAGCGCCCGGATCAGCACGGCTGCCCCCACCCCCTCCGGCTCGCAGACGGCGTTGAGCAGGGCGTGGACGCCGTAGGAGCGGTAGACGTAGGCCACGCCGGGCTCGCGGAACAGGGTGTGGGTTCGCGCGGTCAGCCCGACATGCGCGTGGCAGGCCGGCTCGGACTCGTGGTAGCTCTCGGTCTCCACGATCCGTCCCGCCGTCTCGCCGTGGCGCAGGACGCACCCCACGAGGTCACGGGCCACGTCATGCACGGAACGCGCGTAGAAGCCGGCGTCGATCACGTCTCGGTCAGGGCAGCGCGGGCCTGCTCCAGCT
>DATHAQ010000001.1:0-36267 GCA_035296565.1 Thermoleophilaceae bacterium | reverse complement strand
TCGTGCTTCGGGCCCTGAAGCGCTATGGCGCGATCGTGGCCGACAACGGCTCGCCCTGGTACGTGAGCGGCATCCCATCACGGCGCTGGAACAACGAGGACCTCCACTCCCTCCAGCGGGTGCCGGGAAGCGCCTGGGAGGCCGTCGACACCGCGCGACTCTCCAAGCCCGGCGGCTAGCCCGGAATGGTCAGGCGGAACTTCGACTCCAGCTGGCCGTTGCCGGCGGGCTTTGCCCCGCCGACCAGCGCACCGAGCACCGTCAGGTAGGGCTTGGCGCGCTGGAAGCCCGAGTCGCTGCCCGCGCCGAGGCCCTCCGCCAGCAGCAGCGCGGCGGGCGCGCTCGCATAGGCGTTCACCTTGTAGCCGCTGCCCAGCGACCGCTGGGCCTGGCTGAAGTCGGGCTCGCCGGCAAGCGTTCCCTGAGGATCGATCGCCGCGTTGGCGGCCTCGTCGCCGAAGGCCACGACGAAGCGGTCGTCGGCCAACAGCACGTTGACCGGCCGCGGCAGGTCGGAGCTGTTCAACGTGAAGCCGGCCTCGGCTCCGCGGACGCCCAGCCGCCCGATTCGCAGGTCCGAGCCCGCCTGTGAGCGCAGGATCCGCTGGAAGCCGGCGATGGCCCGGCGGGTGGCCGCCGGGTCCGTGCTCTCGACCACGAGCGCGCCGCCGAGGCTGCTCTGGTCCTGGCCACGCACGAACAGCCCGTAGTCGCCCATCCAGCCCAGCATGTCCTGCTGGAGGTCCAGGCCGGTGCGGGCGCGCAGCCCCTGCTCGAGGATGGCGCGACCGCCCACGCTCGAGGCCGCCAGGTCCACGCCCGCGTTCAGCTGGCGGCCCAGGTCAGGCCCTCCGGTGGCGAAGATCGAGTCGCCGGGGAGCCGGCCGATCAGGTCGCTGCCCTGGGAGCCCAGGCCCGCGAGCCCGAGGGCCGACAACGACGACTCCGGCGTCTTGCTCGTGACCTCCAGCGCATCGGGCTGGGCCGTGGCCGTGGCCACCACGGGGTCGCGGAAGGCGCGCCGGAAGGGCGCGAGGAACTGCGCCTGCGAGGAGGGCACGGCGTCGAAGGCGGCGCGGACGTCTACGTAGCTGAAGCCGAGCCGCTCCTTGGGCTGGCCCTCGAGCGCCCGCTTGAAACGGTCACTGGACTCGAGCGCACGATCGTTGTTCTGCGCGTCGACGACTGCTTTCAGTCCGCGCTCGTTGGAGAGCACGAGGTAGCCGTCGATCACCCCGGCCACCTCGTCGGAGCCTCCGAAGCGGCGGTACTCGACGCCCTCGTACTCGGCCTCGGTGCCCTGGCCCTGGCTCTTCTGGACGGTGGAGAGTGCGGCCTCCTCGTCCTCGGTGGCGATCAGCGCCGCGGCCGGGGAGTCCTGGGTGGGGCCGGCGCGCCCGGGATTGGTCGCGAAGAAGGCCGCCCGGTCGCCCAGCCAGGGCTTGACGTCGTTCTCGAAGGAGATCTTCGCGTCCTTCTCGCGCAGGCTGTCCTCGATCAGGCGGCTCAGCCGCTGGCCCGCGTCGCCTGAGCCGGGGAACTTGCGGGCGAGCGCGTCGACCGCGGCCTTCTGCCCCCCCTCGGGGTCCAGTTCCACCTCGCCGTAGAAGAGAGCCGAGGCGGGGGTCAGGGTCGCCGGCTGCTTGGCGCCGGAGCCGCACCCGGCGACGAGGGCGGCCGCGAGCAGGGAGAGGAGGGCGAGCAGTGCGAGTCGGCGCATGGCGCCCACCCTAGCTGCGCGCTTGAGCACCCTGCCCGGCCGTTCACCAGCAGGGCGCGGGCCGGCGCAGGGGCCTGGACCAGGAAGCCGGTGAAGGGCGGCGAGCCAACCTCAGAGCTCGACCTCCCTGGCGCGGACCGCCCCCGCCGCATGGGCGTCGAGCAGCGCGTGGCACAGCGCCAGGTCCTGGATCGCCAAGCCGGTGGAGTCGAACAGCGTCACGGCATCGTCGCTCTCGCGCCCGGGGGCCGCGCCTGTGAGCACGTCGGCCAGTTGCGTGACCTGTCCGCGCTCGACCAGGCCGGCCTGCACCGCCCCGGTCAGCTCGCCGCCGTGGGACGCCTGCTCCCACTCGTCGCAGAACAGGCTCGCGGCCCTCACCACGTCGAGGTCGGCCTCGGCCTTGCCCGCCGCGTCGGCGCCCAGGAAGCTCAGGTGCAGTCCGGGCCGCAGATCGTCCGCATGCACGACCGGCTCCGAGCCGGGAGTCACGCAGGTCACCACGTCCTGGGCCACGGCGTCCTCGCGGCTGCCCGCCTCCCAGCCCAGCTCGCCGGCCAGGGACCCGGCCCGCTCGGGATCGGGGTCGTAGACCATGCCGGGGCCGTACTCGGCCGCCGCCAGACAGCGCGCCGCCCAGGCGCCGTGCAGCCCACAGCCGATCAGCCCCACGCTGCGCGCGCCCTCGCGGGCCAGCTCCTGGGCGGCCACCGCGGCCACCGCTCCCGTGCGCAGAGCGGTGACGGAGCGGACGTCGACCAGCGCGAGCGGGCGACCGTCGCGCGAGGAGGAGACCAGGATCGCCCCGAGCACCACGGGCAGTCCCGCGGCGGGATTCTGCGTGAACGAGGTGACCCACTTGAGGATCGCCAGGTCCCCGCCGCGCGCGGGCATCGCGCGGAAGTCGCCTCCGGGGGCGTCGGCGTCGAGGTAGGTCTTGGCCGGCATCTCCCAGCGGCCCGAGCCGTACTCCACGAACCCGTGCCGCACCTGCTCGATCGCCTCTTCCGGAGAGATCGCGTCGAACACCGTCCGTCGGTCGAAGGCGAGCACGGCCACTAGCCTGGCAATACGTGTCCGGCAACGGCCACCGCACCCCGCCCCGCCCGCGGATCGAGCTCAAGGGCTCGAGCGCCACGCCCGAAGAGGCCGCCGCGATCGCCGCCGCGATCGAGCAGTTCCTGCGTGACACGGCCCCTCCGCCCGCCCCCGCCGAGAGCGGCATGAACCCCTGGCTGCGCGCCGGGCTGTACGAGGGGACGGGCCGGGACGCCGACGCCAAGGCCCCCTGGGGAGAACCGGAGCCGTGGGGCCGCTAGAGGTCGACCCCAAGCGGGCGGACGAGCTGCGGCGCGAGGGCGCCCGGGTAGTCGACGTGCGCCGCGACGACGAGTGGGCCGAGGGCCACGTCGAGGGCGCCGAGCACGTGCCGCTCGACCAGCTCGCGGCGCGCGCCGACGAGCTTGGTGAGGGCCCGATCGTGTTCTACTGCGCGGTGGGCGAGCGCTCGCTGATGGCCGCCCAGGCCCTCAACGGGGCCGGCCGCGAGGCGGCGAGCGTCGCCGGCGGCATCGCCGCCTGGGAGCAGGCCGGGGTCCCCGTGGAGAAGGAGCCCGCGTAGGCGGCAAGAAGCCTCCGGGAGCTAACTCCCGAAAGACAGCTGGCTTTTGCTACATTCGCTGGTTCCCGAGTGAAGGAGCCAGGTGGAGCCGACTTCCACACCTCGTAAGGGACGCGAGGGCTCGCTGAACAACCCCGAGGTGGTCGAGAACGTGCCGGGCCACGTGATCCCGGTCCTCGAGCGCGAGTTCGACGATTTCGACACCGAGGCGGGCCGCTTCCTGGACGGCGCCATCGAGGAGCCCGACTTCATCGGCTTCCGCCTCAAGCAGGGCGTTTACGGCCAGCGCCAGGCCGACATCCAGATGATCCGGGTCAAGCTGCCCTTCGGCGGAATCAACCCTGAGCAGATGGAGGCCTTCGCGGACGTCGTCGAGAGGTACGCGCCGCTGAACAAGGGCCACATCACCACGCGCCAGAACATCCAGATCCACCACGTCCCGCTGCCCGACGCCGCCCGCGCGATCCGCCAGCTCGGCGACTCGGGGCTCTCCAGCCGCGAGGGCTGCGGCAACACCGTCCGCAACGTCACCGGCGACCCCTGGGCCGGCATCTGCGAGGGCGAGCTCTTCGACCCCACTCCCTACGTCGGCGCCTACGTGCGCTACTTCGTGCGTCACCCCGACTTCCAGCTGATGCCGCGGAAGATCAAGACCGCATTCACGGCCACCGACGAGGACCGGGCCATCACCGGGATCCACGACATCGGCTTCCTCCCGCGAGTGAAGGAGGACGGCACCCGCGGCTTCGAGATCCGCGTCGGCGGCGGCACGTCGATCATGGCCCGCGTCGCGCCCACGCTGTACAGCTTCGTGGGCGCCGACGACGGCGAGTACCTCAAGGTGACCGAAGCCTGCCTGCGCATCTTCGACCGCCAGGACTTCCTGCGCGTCAACCGCGCCCGCGCCCGCATCAAGGTCCTGGTCGACAAGATCGGCATCGACGCCTTCCGCGATCTGGTCGAGGAGGAGATGCAGGGCGACTGGGTCTCGCAGCGGGACTACACGCTCGACCCCTTCGAGCACGACGAGGAGGCCGGCGCCCCGGAGCAGCCCGCCTCCAGCGGCTCGCCCAACGGCGACCACCGCGAGTTCGACCGCTGGGCGCGGGCGAACGTCAAGCCGCAGCGTCAGGAGGGCTTCGCCGCCGTGCAGGTCAAGGTGACCCGCGGCGACCTGACGCCCGAGCAGTTCCGCGGCCTGGCGGAGCTCATGCGCCGCTACTCGGGCGGCTACGCGCGCACCACCGTGTGGCAGAACCTGGTGCTGCGCTGGGTCCGCGACGAGTCGGTCTACGACGTGTGGGAGGCCCTGAAGGACCTCGGTCTGGGCGATCCCGGCGCCGAGGAGATCGCCGACGTCGTCTCGTGCCCCGGCACCGACTCCTGCAAGCTCGGGATCACCGCCTCGATGGGCCTCAACCAGGCGGTGCAGGAGCGCATCGAGTCGATCGGCTTCGACGATCCCCTCATCGAGAAGCTGCACATCAAGATGTCCGGCTGCCCGAACGGCTGCAGCCAGCACCACATCGGCAACATCGGCTTCTACGGCGCTTCGATCAAGGCCGGCGACCGCACCATCCCGGCCTACATCGCCCACCTGGGCGGCGAGTACGACAAGGGCGAGGTCGTCTTCGGGTCGCGCCTGAAGTCACGGCTGCCGGCCAAGCGGGTGCCCGACGCGGTGGAGCGCCTCCTGCGCCACTACCAGGAGGGCCGCGAGGAGGGCGAGGAGTTCAACAGCTTCGTCGCGCGCCAGGCCCCGGGCCACTTCGAGGACCTGCTGAGCGACCTCTCGCTGCCGGTCGAGTTCAGCCTGGACACGATGAACCACTTCATCGACTGGAACCGCGCCGAGCCCTACCAGGTGATCCGGGGTGAGGGCGAATGCGCGGTGTAGCGTCCACGGCGCAGAGCACGCTCGAGGAGGCGGTCGCCAAGCACCACCCGCGCCTGACCATGGCGTGCTCGTTCCAGAAGGAGGAGTCGGTTCTGATCGACATGCTGATGGAGATCGAGCCCGGCGTGCGGGTGTTCACGATCGACACCGGCGTCCTGTTCGGTGAGACCTACTCAACCTGGCGTGAGATCGAGAAGCGATACGGGCTGAGGATCGAGGTCGAGGATGCCGTCGGCCAGTGGACCGCCGAGAACTGCTGCGGTCAGGCGAAGGTCGCGGGGCTCGAGCGCGGCCTGAAGGGAGCCGAGGCCTGGATCACCGGCATTCGTCGCGAGCAGTCGCCCACCCGCGCCGACGCCGAGTTCGTCGAGCGAGACGAGAAGCGTGGGATGTGGAAGTACAACCCACTGGCGGACTGGACCGAGCGCGACCTGTGGCGCTACATCCGTGAGCACGACCTTCCCTACAACCCGCTGCACGACCGCGGCTACGCATCCATCGGCTGCGCCCCCTGCACGTTGCCCGGAGACGGCCGCGACGGCCGCTGGGCCGGCCAGGAGAAGACCGAGTGCGGGCTGCACGTCTAGAGGCCATCCACCACCGGACGCCCCATCTCCGTGCCCTCGAGGCGGAGGCCATCCACGTCTTCCGTGAGGTGGCGGCCGAGCCCGGCCGGGCCGTGCTGTTGTTCTCGGGCGGCAAGGATTCCGCGGTGCTGCTGCGCCTGGCCGAGAAGGCGTTCTGGCCGGCTCGCTTCCCGTTCCCCGTCATGCACGTGGACACCGGGCACAACTTCCCCGAGGCGCTCGCGTTCCGCGACCGCCGCGTCGAGGAGCTGGGCGCCCAGCTGATCGTGGCCTCGGTGCCCGAGGCAATCGAGGCGGGAAAGCTCACCGACGAGACCGGCCCGCGCGCCTCGCGCAACCGGCTTCAGACCCCCGTCCTGCTCGACGCCATCACCGAGCACGGCTTCAAGGCGGCCTTCGGCGGCGCCCGCCGCGACGAGGAGCGCGCCCGGGCCAAGGAGCGGATGCTCTCGTTCCGCGACGACTTCGGCGGCTGGGACCCCAAGGCTCAGCGCCCCGAGCTCTGGGGCCAGCTCAACGGGCACGTCCGGCCCGGCGAGCACGTGCGCGCGTTCCCCCTCTCGAACTGGACCGAGCTCGACGTCTGGGAGTACGTGGCGATGGAGGGGCTCGAGCTGCCGCGGCTGTACTTCGCGCACCGCCGCGAGGTCTTCTCGCGCGACGGGATGCTGTACGCCGCGTCGGACTTCGTCGAGCGCCTGCCGGCTGAGGAGGTCTTCGAGGAGTCGGTGCGCTTCCGCACCGTGGGCGATATGAGCTGCACCGGCGCCGTGCGCTCGGAGGCGGCCGGCCTGCAGGAGGTCATCGCCGAGATCGCGGCGACCAAGCTCACCGAGCGCGGCGAGACGCGCGCCGACGACCGCGTCACCGAGGCCGCCATGGAGGACCGCAAGCGGGAGGGCTACTTCTAGTGGCACCGCTCGAGGCCCCCCAGCGGACCTCCGAGCTCATGCGGGTGGCGACCGCCGGGTCGGTGGACGACGGCAAGTCCACCCTCATCGGCCGCCTGCTCCTGGAGACCGAGCAGATCCTGGAGGACCAGTACGAGGCCGTCGAGCGCGCCAGCAAGGAGCGCGGCGACGGATACGTGAACCTCGCCCTGCTCACCGACGGCCTTCGCGCGGAGCGCGAGCAGGGCATCACGATCGACGTCGCCTACCGCTACTTCCAGACCGACCGGCGGAAGTTCGTGCTCGCCGACACCCCGGGACACGAGCAGTACACGCGCAACATGGTCACTGGCGCCTCGACCGCCGACGTCGCGCTCGTGCTGGTCGACGCGCGCAAGGGAGTCGTCGAGCAGTCGCGCCGCCACGCGCACATCGCCGCGCTGCTGCGCACACCGCACGTCGTGGTGTGCGTGAACAAGATGGACCTGGTCGACTTCGACGAGGGCGTCTTCGACTCCGTGGCCGCGGAGTTCCCCGAGGCCCACGCCATCCCGCTGTCCGCCCTGAACGGCGACAACGTGACCGAGCGCTCGGCCAACACGCCCTACTACTCCGGCCCGCCGCTGCTGGAGCTGCTCGAGGAGCTCGAGCCCGCTCCCGACCGCGACGACGGGCCGCTGCGCTTCCCGGTGCAGTGGGTGGTCCGCCCGATGACCGACGAGCACCACGACTACCGCGGCTACGCGGGTCAGGTGGCCGGCGGCACGGTCAGCCCCGGCGACGAGGTCACGGTGCTGCCGAGCGGCGCGCGCACGCGTGTGCAGTCGATCGACACGATCGACGGGGAGCTGGATGAGGCCTTCTACCCGCTGTCGGTCACGCTCCGCCTCGAGGGTGAGCACGACGTCTCGCGCGGCTCGCTCATCGCCGCCGGCGACTCGCCCCCGGAGCCGGTTCGCGAGCTGGAGGCCGAGGTCTGCTGGATGGCCCAGGCGCCGCTGAAGCCGGGCGCGCGGCTGCGGGTCAAGCACCTCAGCCAGACCGTGGCGGCGAAGGTCGAGTCGATCGACGGTCGGCTCGACGTCAACAGCGGAGAGCACGGGCCCGCGGACGAGCTCGAGCTCAACGACATCGGCCTGGCCCGCCTGCGCCTGGCCTCCGCCATCGCCGCCGACCCCTATGCCGAGAACCGCACCACCGGCAGCTTCATCCTCGTCGACGACTCGAGCAACGACACCGTGGGCGCCGGGATGGTGGTCGCGTGAGCGCGCTCAGCGTCCCGCTGCGGCGCAGCGAGGCACGCAGGGTCCGGTTCCCCGGAGCCGCGCCCGCCGGGGCGTTGAGCGTCGCCTACCTCAGCCTCGTGGTACTCATCCCGCTGGCGGCCGTCGCGGCCACGGGCATGGAGGACGGGGTGGACGGGTTCTGGGAGGCAGTGACCAAGCCCCAGGCGCTGAGCGCGCTGAAGCTCACCCTGCTCGTTTCCCTGGCCGTCGCTGCCATCAACGCGGTGGCCGGGACGCTGATCGCCTGGGTGCTCGTGCGCGACGACTTCCGCGGGAAGGGCTTCGTCAACGCGCTGATCGACCTGCCGTTCGCGCTGCCGACGATCGTGGCCGGGCTCACGCTGCTCGCCCTTTACGGGAAGGGCAGCCCCGTGGGCATCAACGTCGCCTTCACCCAGATCGGGGTGGCACTGGCGCTGCTGTTCGTGACCTTGCCGTTCGTGGTGCGCGCTGTACAGCCGGTGCTGATCGAGCTCGATCCGGAGGTCGAGGAGGCCGGCGCGTCGCTCGGCGCCAAGCCCCTCACCGTCTTTCGGCGGATCATCTTTCCCGCGATTCGGCCGGCGATGCTGGCCGGTGTGGCGCTGGCCTTCGGACGGGCGCTCGGGGAGTTCGGCTCGGTCGTGCTGATCTCGGGCAACCTGCCCAACAAGACCGAGGTCGCGTCGGTCTACATCTTCGGCCTGATCGAGCTGGGCGACAAGCAGGCAGCGGCGGCGGTCTCGGTCGTGCTGCTGGCCGCATCGCTGCTGCTGCTCACGACCATCGCCGCGCTCTCGCGGAAGGGGGCGAGGCCATGACGCCGCGGCTGGCTCTGCGCGGGACCGCACTCCTGTACCTCGCTGCGCTGCTCGTGCTGCCGGTGGGGCTGGTCCTGTTCCGCGCCTCCGAGAAGGGGCTGGCGCCGGTGGTGGACTCGCTGACCACGCCGCAGGGCATGCACGCCTTCTACCTCACGTCCATCGTGGTGGCGATAGCGGTGCCGCTCAACACGATCTTCGGGGTGGCCACCTCGCTGCTGATCGTGCGCACCAAGCTGCCGGGCCGCAAGCTGATCGACTCGGTCATCGACCTGCCCTTCGCCGTCTCGCCCGTGGTGATCGGCCTGTCGCTGGTGCTGGTCTACGGCAACGACGGCTTCCTCGGCGGTCCGCTCTCCGATGCTGGGCTCAAGATCATCTTCTCGACGCCGGGGATCATCCTCGCCACGGTGTTCGTCTCGCTGCCCTTCGTGGTCCGCGAGGTCAGCCCCGTGCTCCGGGAGATCGGCACCGAGCAGGAGGAGGCGGCCGGAACCCTCGGCGCCAGCCCGTGGCAGACCTTCCGCCGCATCACCCTCCCCGCCATCCGCCCCGCCGTGGGCTATGGCGTCGTCCTGACCACCGCGCGCGCTCTCGGCGAGTACGGCGCGGTCAGCGTGGTGTCGGGGAAGTTCAGCGGCCGGACGGAGACCGCCACCCTCTTCGTGGAGGACCGCTTTCAGTCCTTCGACTTGACCGGCGCATACGCGGCGGCCATCGTTCTGGCCCTTATGGCCGTGGCGGTGCTCGTGGGCATGAACCTGCTCGATCGCAACAGGAGGCTTCGCCATGGCAATTGAGGCACAGGGCCTGAACAAGCGCTTCGGCGAATACCAGGCGCTCGACGACGTCACGTTCACCGCTCCCGACGGCCAGATCACCGCGCTCCTGGGACCCAGCGGCGGCGGCAAGTCCACGCTGCTTCGAGTCATCTCGGGGCTCGAGGAGCCCGACTCCGGGTCGGTGCACCTCCTCGGCGAGGACGTGACCCACCTGACGCCGCAGGACCGCCAGGTGGGCTTCGTCTTCCAGCACTACGCCCCCTTCCGCCACATGGACGTGCGCGACAACGTGTCCTTCGGCCTGAGCGTGCGCAAGCGCCCCAAGCCCGAGATCAAGGCGAAGGTCGAGGAGCTGCTGGAGCTCGTGCAGCTGTCGGGCCTCGGCGAGCGCTACCCCGACCAGCTCTCGGGCGGCCAGCGGCAGCGCATGGCGCTGGCCCGGGCACTCGCGGTCGAGCCGAAGGTGCTGCTGCTCGACGAGCCCTTCGGGGCGCTCGACGCCCGCGTGCGCAAGGACCTGCGCCAATGGCTGCGCCGCCTGCACGAGGAGGTCGACGTGACGACGCTGTTCGTCACCCACGACCAGGAGGAGGCCATGGAGCTCGCTCACCACGTCGTGGTGCTCAGCGAGGGCCGGGTCGAACAGGCCGGCCGCCCCACGGACCTGTACGAGGACCCCGCGAACGAGTTCGTGATGGGCTTCGTCGGCCCGGTGACCAAGGTCGGCGAGGACCTGGTCCGCCCGCACGACCTCGAGATCCACATCGAGCCGCGGGCCGGCGCGATCGCGGCCAAGGTCGAGCGGGTGCTGCGCCTCGGCTTCGAGGTCCGCGTGGAGCTGTGCGTCGACGAGGAGGAGCCGGCGTCGGTGCAGCTCAGCGCCTCCGAGGCGGAGCCCCTCGAGCTCCACCCGGGCCAGATGGTGCACCTCAGCGTGGCGCGCAAGCCGGCGCTCGCCGAGTCCTCGACGGTCTAAATACCCTAACCCCGGGCGGGGTTCTGCTATTTTGCCCGCCCATGTTGTTTCGGACCCTTCTTCTTGGCCTGCTCACCCTCGTCGCCGCCGGGGGGGCCGCGTGCGGGGGAACCGGCCAAGAGGGATCCGGCGGGAGCGGTGAGAAGCTCTCGCTGGTCGCCTACTCCACCCCCAAGGAGGCCTACGGCGAGCTGGTGCCGGCCTGGAACAAGACGCCGGACGGCAAGGGCGTGACGGTCGACCGGTCCTACGGCTCCTCGGGGGAGCAGACCCGGGCCGTCCAGGGCGGCCTGGAAACCGACGTCGTGACCCTCTCGCTGGCCCCGGACATGGACAAGCTGGTCGAGACGGGCGAGGTGGCCAAGAACTGGAGCCAGACGCCGACGAAGGGCTTCGTCACCAACTCGGTCGTGACCTTCGTGACCCGCAAGGGCAACCCCAAGAACGTGAAGGCCTGGGATGACCTGCTCAGGAAGGACGTCGAGGTCATCACCCCGAACCCCGTCACCTCCGGCGGCGCACGCTGGAACGTCATGGCCGCCTACGGGGCCCAGCTGGAGCAGGGCAAGTCCGAGGCCGAGGGCGTCAAGTACCTGGAGACCCTTCTCAACAAGGTGCCGGTGCAGGACAAGTCGGCCCGCGAATCGCTCCAGACGTTCCAGGGCGGCAAGGGCGACGTCCTGCTGGCCTACGAGAACGAGGCGATCCTGGCCAAGAAGAAGGGCCTGGACGTCGACTACGT
This sequence comes from Thermoleophilaceae bacterium, assembly GCA_035296565.1. Lineage (GTDB taxonomy): Bacteria > Actinomycetota > Thermoleophilia > Solirubrobacterales > Thermoleophilaceae > JACCZR01. The sequence goes on along the minus strand of DATHAQ010000001.1, from coordinate 24,966 downwards.
GATCCCGGACCAGACCCTGCTCATCCAAAACCCGATCGCCGTCGCCCAGCAGGCCCCCAACAAGCCCAAGGCGGAGGCGTTCGTTGGATTCCTCACCGGCGACGAGGGTCAGAAGATCTTTGCCTCACAGGGCTATCGCCCCGTGCTGAAGTCCGCCGACGACCCCAAGCAGTTCCCGCCGCCGAAGCAGCTGTTCACCATCGACAAGCTTGGCGGCTGGAACAAGGTGGTCATGCGCTTCTTCGACGAGGAGAACGGCGTGGTGACCAAGATCAACGAGAAGGCGGGCCAGGCCGCCGAGTAGCGCCGGGCCCGCGCGCGGTGGCGAGACGGTGCGCTCGCTTCCGGGAAATCGCTCAGGCGGCTGAGCGATTTTCTGGAGGGCGGGCGCACCGAACACCGGCGACCGGCCGCAGAGGCGCTCGGCGGCCTCCGCGACTGAATAACCTCTCGCGCCGTGTTCGAGAAGGTCCTCGTCGCCAACAGGGGCGAGATCGCCATCCGGGTCATGCGCACGCTCGAGGAGCTGGGCGTGGGCTCGGTGGGGGTCTACTCCGAGCCCGATCGTGAGTCTCCGCACGCCCGCCGCGCGACCGAGGCCTACCTCCTGGGGCCCGGGCCCGCGGCGGATAGCTACCTGAACGTCGAGAAGCTGCTGCAGGTGGCCGACCAGTCCGGCGCGCAGGCGGTCCATCCCGGCTACGGGTTCCTGGCAGAGAACGCCCCCTTCGCTCGCGCGGTCGAGGAGGCCGGCCTGGTCTGGATCGGCCCGCCCGCCGAGGCCATCGAGGCGATGGGCTCCAAGACCCGAGCGCGCGAGCTGATGAGGGACGCCGGAGTGCCGATCGTGCCGGGGACCACCGACCCGGTCGACGACGTCGAGGCCGCGCGCAAGATCATCGACGAGTCGGTCGGCTACCCGGTTGCCATCAAGGCCGCGGGCGGCGGCGGCGGCAAGGGCTTTCGCGTCGCCGAGACCGAGGACCAGCTCGAGAAGGCCTTCGAGGGCGCCGCGCGCGAGGGCGAGAAGTTCTTCTCGGACCCGACGGTGTACGTGGAGCGTTACCTTCCCGACCCTCGCCACGTCGAGGTGCAGGTGCTCGCCGACTCGCACGGCAACGTCGTCCACCTCTTCGAACGCGACTGCTCGGTGCAGCGGCGTCACCAGAAGGTGATCGAGGAGTCCCCGGCCCCGGCGGTCGACCCCGAGCTGCGCGAGGAGATCGGCAGGATCGGCGTGGAGGCCGCCAAGGCGGTGAGCTATCGCTCAGCCGGCACCATGGAGGGCCTGCTCCAGGACGGCGAGTACTTCTTCCTGGAGATGAACACCCGCGTGCAGGTCGAGCACTGCGTGACCGAGATGGTCACCGGCATCGACATCGTGCGCGAGCAGATCAAGGTGGCGGCCGGCGAGGAGCTCGCCTTCGCCCAGGAAGACGTCGAGATCCGCGGGCATGCCATCGAGTGCCGCATCAACGCCGAGGACGCCTCCAAGAACTTCGCTCCCGCGCCCGGCAAGATCGGCGGCTACCGGGAGCCGAGCGGCCCGTTCGTGCGTGTCGACTCGGGCGCCGAGCCCGGCTACGAGGTCCTGCCTCTGTACGACCCGATGATCGCCAAGCTGATCGTCTGGGACACCGACCGCGACGCCTCGACCAGGCGCATGCTGCGGGCGCTGGACGAGTACGAGATCGGCGGCCTGAAGACCCTGATCCCTTTCCACAAGGCCCTGCTGGGCACCGACCAGTGGCGGGCGGGCGAGACCTGCCGTGACCTGATGGAGGACAAGGACTGGCTCAAGGGCATCGAGTACCCCGCGCCCGAGCCGCCCGCCGATGACGACGAGCCCAAGGCCGAGCGCGACTACGCGGTCGAGGTCTCGGGGCGCAAGTTCGAGGTGAAGGTGATCGGAGCGGTCGGGGCAAACGGGGCCGCTCCCGCCGCCGGCGCCGCGCCGAAGGGCCCCCCCAAGCGCTCCGAGCGCGCCAAGAGCTCGGGTGGCGGTCCCGACGAGATCACCTCGCCGCTCCAGGGCAACATGTGGAAGGTCCACGTGAAGCAGGGCGACACGGTGGAGGAGGGCCAGCTCCTATGCGTGATCGAGGCGATGAAGATGGAGAACGAGATCACCGCCCACAAGGCGGGGACCATCGAGGAACTGCCCATCGAGGAGGGCAAGCCGATCTCGTCGGGCGATCCCATCGCAACGATCAAGTGATGGGTGGCTGCGGTGCTCGGCCGGCCAGCGCCCGGCCTGCGCTCCTCGCCTAGCCGTTCGCGAGCGCGGCGGCTGCTGCCGCTGGTGCTCGCCACCGTCTGTACGCAGTCCTCGATCGTCGTGCTGGCGCCACTCATCGTGGCCATCGGCCGCAATCTGGGCGCGTCGGTCAGCGCGGTGGGCGTCGCGCGCGCGGTGCTCGCCGGCGTCGCGGTCGCCGTCTCACTGCTGATAGGCCCGCTGATCGACCGCGTGGGCGTACGTCCGCTCCTGATCTCCGGCGCCGCGCTGGCCCTGGCGGGGGCGGCCGCGACGGCCGCCGCGCCCTCGCTGCCCCTCTTCTACCTCGCGCACGCGATCACCGGCTCGGGCGTGGCCTGCCTGCTCTCGGCGGGCTTCGCCGGGATCGCCGCCACGTTCAGCGACGAGGACGCGTCCTGGGCGATGGGCTACGTCGTGGGGGCCCAGTCGCTCGCCTGGATCGTCGGCAACCCGCTGATCGGGCTCCTGGCCGACGCCGGCGGCTGGCGGCTCGCCTACCTGGTGCCGGGCAGCGTGGCCGCCGCCGCGCTGCTGACCGGCCGCTCGGCGCCGCGCACCCGGGGCGGCGCCGAAGACGTGGGCGGCCCTCTAGAGGGCCTCGCCACGGTGCTGCGCGAGCCGTCCGCTCGCCGCTGGGTGGTCGCCGAGCTGGTGGCCTATTCGGCGTGGACCGCCGAGCTGACCTTCGCCGGCGCCTTCTATATCCAGATGTACGGCGTCGACGAGGCGGTGGTCGGCTCGCTGCTGGCGATCGGCTCGGTCGTGTTCCTCGCATCCTCCCTCAGCACCGAGCGCCTGGTCACCCGGCTGCCGCGCCGGCCGGTCCTGGTCTGCGCCGCCGTGGGCATGGGGGTGCTGTTCGTGCCGGTGCTGGGACTGTCGCCGTCGGTGGGCTTCACGCTCGGCTTGTTCTGCCTGCTGGCGCTGTGCGCCGGCGTGCGCTCCACCGGCTCGAGCGCCCTGGGCCTCGTGCAGCTGCCCGGACGTCCCGGCGCGATGATGGGCGCCCGCACGGCCAGCGCCCAGCTGGGCTACCTGGTCGGAGCCCTGGTGGGCGGCGCCGTGCTCGCGCTATCGGGCTTCGGCACGCTCGGGCTCGTGCTGTTCGCGGGCATGACGCTGTCGGCGGCCCTGCTCTCGCGGGTCAGCGACCCGCAGACCGCAGCACCGCGCGCTTGACGGCGAAGGCCTGACGGCCCCGGCGGTCGGACGCGCGCAGCTGGAGGCGGATCCGCACGCCGCGCCTGCGACGGGCAAGCACGTGGCGCCCGCAGCGGTTGAGCCTCAGCCGCACCAGAACGCTGCGACGGCGAGTGACCGCGCGGCCGAAGGCGATGGTGCGCTTGCGTCCGCAGGCGTTGGCGACCGCGCGCACCCGGCAGACGCGACGCCCGCTCGCACGGACCCGGCAGCGCATGAGGAAGCGCCCGCGCCGCGCGCGGCTGGGGCCGTAAGAGCCGAAGCCCGCCCGCAGTCGGTCTGCCGAGCTGCCCGAGTCCTGCCCGACGCGACCCGAGCCCGTACCGGGCGCCCCGGCGCGGCCGGTCACGTAGATGGGGGTGGAAACGGCGACGATCTGGGTGCCCTGCATGAGCTGCAGCCGGTAGCGACCGGGGCCGTTGGAGGAGAAGAGCGTGGCGAAGCTACCGCTCGTCACCGGGCGGGCCGCGTACAGCCTGCCGTTCTTGATCATCTGCAGTTGGTAGCTGGCGTCCCCGCCGATCACGCGGGCCGTGAAGTCGACCGGCACGTCGGAGGCGACCGTGTCGCCGAAGATCGAGGCCGCCCCGCCCGCGCCGCGCCTGCGAGCCTCCAGGCGGAGGTCGGGCGCCGAGCCGCCGATCAGCTTGACGAAGGTGTGCCCCGCCTCGACCGCTCGGCGCACGCCCTGCTCGGAGAGCTCGTCGGCGAAAACCATCGTCGTGGGCGTCCCGAGCGGGGCGTCGGTCGGCCCCGAGACGTTGCCGGCCCGGTGCGAGTCGCTCCCGCCCACCGCCGCGATCTTGTGCCCCTGGGCCAGCTTGCTCTCCCAGAACTGGATCGCCGTGGGATTGAACGGGCTGTTGGGTATCCCGGTCGAGACCTCGATCGCGTCGACCTTGGAGTAGTCGGTGTCAGCGTCGGAATGCCTCCACGCGCAGCCGCGGCAGAAGCCCGGGGCAAAGGGCGGCGAGGGGAAGATCGTGGGGTGGTTGACCTGGGCGATCCCGTTCGCCGCGTTGACCTCGTCGAGCACCTGCGACACCGGCCGGGCCGCCCGCATCTGTGTCAGTGAGCCGTCGCCCTCACGCTCCAGCAGCGGCCCGACGCGGTAGTCGGGCTCGACGCCGCTGGCGTGGTTGTTGGTGTGCCCGCGATAGGTGGTGACCTCCTCGCTGCGGATGAGGAGCTTCCCGGCGGGCACGTCGCCGTCGGCGCGGCGGCGGTCGGACTCGGGCCAGCCGCTGGCCGTGTTGTGGTCGCTCAGGGAGATGAAGTCGAGGCCCGCGGTCCCGAACCCGTAGTCCATCGTCTCGGTCAGCGTCGCGTTGGCATCGCCGGAGTGCTCGGCGTGGGCGTGGAAGTCGCCGGCGTACCACCCCGGTGCGCCGACAGCCGGGCTGGGGTCGTGCGCAGGAGCCGAGTAGGCGGGGCCGCCCGGCGGCGGGTTCGACAGGTCCACCTCGACGCGCCAGCCCACGCTGGCGTCGGCGTCGAACGGCGCGGGGGCGATGTTCGCCAGGCCCAGCTCGACCGCCCACTTGCCGGCGGGGATCGAGCCGGGCTTGAACGAGCGGGTAGTCAAGCCCTCCACCGGCGCCTTGCGGTCGGCCGCGTAGTGGGCGTCATCGGGAAAGCCCTGGGGGGTGATGTTCACCCGGTCATAGCCCGAGCCGCCCCAGCCGCGGAACTCGTCCATCCCCCACGGGCCCGTGTCGCCGACCGGGCGAGGCTCGTAGACGCCGAGGTCGAGAGTGTGGTCGTTGCCGCCGCTGGTGGGCCCGGGCGACGAATGGTCGTAGCAGTAGTTGACGCGGACCTGCGTGATGCCTGCCGGCACGTCGAAGGGGACGAAGACGAAGCTGCCCTGCCGTGATGCGGGGAAGTCGCCGGTGGCGCTGAACTCCGGCGAGGCCAGCCCGCAGGTGGCCGGCGCGACCGCCGAGGCGCTGCCCGCGGGCGCCACGAACAGCAGGGCCACCGCGATCGCCAGCGCTCTCCTCGCCATCGTGGCGAGTGTAGGGTCACCCGCCATGGATTACGAGGCGGTACGGGCGGGCTACGAGCAGGCGATCCCCTTCAACCAGCACGTCGGCTTGGAGATGGTCGAGGTCGCCGACGGCGTCGGCGTCGTGCGGCTGCCGGAGGGCGGCCACCTGCTCAACCACGTCGGCTCACAGCACGCGGCCGCCCTGTTCGCGGCCGGAGAGGCCGCGTCGGGCGGCGCCTTCATCGGTGCCTTCGCCGAGCGCATGGGCGAGATCACGCCGCTGGCGAAGTCGGCCGAGATCGACTACCGCAAGCTCGCCAATGGTCCCATCACCGCCACCGGCCGGCTGAGCCGCGAGAAGGACGAGCTCCTCGGAGCGCTGGACTCCGACGGCCGCGTCGAGTTTCCGATCGAGGTGGAGCTTGCCGACGCCGAGGGCACGGTCGTGGCCGGGATGACCGTGAGCTGGCACGTGCGCGCGAAGTCCTAGCGCAGCACCGCCTGTGCGATGCGCGTCGTGAACGGCACGCACCAGATCACCACCGTCCGGTAGCGCTCGAGGTCGAGACTGCGCGGCAGCCTGTACTGCTGGTTGCCCTTCGTGCCCTTCAGCGGCGCAAGCTCCACGAAGTCCTTCACGTCGCCGTCCGAACTCGGGACGCCCGCCGTCATGTAGATCCGCAGGCCCCCGGCGCCGCCACCAGCCCGCCGGTGTGCAGGTTGCGGCGAGATGAGATAGAAGCCGCCGGCCAGCACGAGCACCACCGCCGGCGCCGCCAGCGCGCGGGCCATGGCGTTACCTTCTCACCGTGGGCTCGCCCACGCCACAGGTCACCGCCGCCTCACTCGATCAGGTGATCGACGAGCTGGGCCACACCGGTCTCGCGGCCACGGTCTTCGACGCCGAGTGGCGCATGCGCTGGGTCTCCGAGGAGCAGAAACGCCTGCTCTCCGAGTGGGACGAGGAGGCGTTGGGCTATGGCCGGCGACTGCAGGAGACGCTCGCCGCGGAGGTCTGGCGCGGCGCCCTGGTGGCGGAGGATGTCGTCCGCTGGTCGGCGGACATGCTGAGCTGGGTCGTCGCCGACGCCGAGGGCGGGGTTCAGGAGGTGATCGACAGCCTGTCGCCCAACCTCAGCGAGCAGGAGCGGGCGGCGATCGTCGCAGCCCTGCCGGAGCTCGAGCCGGGCGGCGCGCAGCCGCTGTGGGTCTCCTCGGTGCGCTTCGTGCAGGGAGACCTGCCGCCGGTGGAGATCGGCTATGTGGGCATCAGGCTGCGGGCTCCCGACGGCCGGCTGCTGGGCACGGCCCTGCTCTACGCCCCGGACCTGCCCGCCTCGATCCTGCTCATGGTCACGCGCGGGGATCGGGACATGTTCGCGCGCATGGCGCGGTTGGCCGATCCCGGGCGCCGCCGCGCGGCGATCCTCTTCGCCGACCTGCAGTCCTCCACAGACCTGTCACGCCGACTGCCCAGCGCGGCCTACTTCCGCCTGGTGCGAGCCGCCACCACCGCCATCGACGACGTCATCGTTCGCCGGCTCGGAATCGTGGGCAAGCACGCGGGCGACGGCGTCACCGCCTTCTTCCTCGAGGACGACCTCGGCAGCGTCTCCCGCGCGGCACGGGCCGCCGTGGAGGCGGCGCGCGAGCTGCCCCGCGCGGCCTACGAGGCCGCGGCCGCGCTGGCCGACGATGCGGACCTGCTCGACCTCTCGGGCTACCGCATCAACGTGGGCCTGCACTGGGGCGGCGCGCTCTACATGGGCCAGGTGGTCACCGGGGGGCGGCTCGAGGTCACCGCGCTCGGCGATGTCGTGAACGATTGCGCCCGCATCCAGCAGACGGCCCGCGACGGCCAGCTGCTGGCCTCCAAGGACCTGGTGGAACGGCTCGGGCACGATGACGCGACGGCCCTCGGGGTGGACCCCGACGGGCTGGTCTACGAGCTAGTGGGCGAGATCGAGGGCGTCCCGGAGAAGGCCCTGCGAGACGCCGCGGCGATCCCCGTCACGTCCCTGGCTGCGGGCGCACGCGAAGGACGCTAGCCGGCCGGAGCAGGATCAGCACGGACGCAAAGTCGTCCCGCTCAGCTCGCATGCTTGAGCACATTGTCGGCGTGGATCTCGCGCTGGCGCGAGGTGTCACGGCCGCGGGGCAGCTCCTCCCGGCCGGCCTCCAGCGCCGCCAGGTAGGCGACGTCGGCCTCCAGCAGTCCCAGCGCCCCCTCGCGGGTCTGCGGCGAGCCGTGCCCTGGCACCATCGAAGCCGCGCGGCGGACCAGCGGCTCGAGACGCTCCAGGGTCGAGCGGTAGGCGGGCAGCGAACCCGCCGCCGCGATCAGAGGGATCTCGACGTCGGACAGGTAGTCGCCGCAGACAAGCACCGCGGCGGAGGGCATGAACACCGCGGTGCCGTCCGGCGCATGCCCCTCGGCCGGGTGGAGCTCGAGCTCATCGCCGCCCGAGCCCAGCTCCAACTTGCCGGGGACCGGAAGCGCGCGCACGCCGCCCAGGCCCAGCGGGCGGCCGCGCGTCACGTAGTTGCGAGCGTCCTCCTCGCGCAGCTCGCGCTGAGCCTCGCCGGGCTGGGCGCGGATGCGCTCCATCGTCGTCTCTCCGACCCCGAGCGGCAGGTCGGGGAACGGCAGTCGGGCGAGCAGATGGTCGTAGTCGGCGTGGGTGGCCAGCAGCGCGTCGGGGCGAAAGCCGGCCTGGCCCAGGACGCCGGGCAGCATCTCCAGCTCGTCGGGGAAGTAGGGAGCGTCGAGCAGCATGCACTCGCCTCCGGCCCTCAGGGCGGTTGCGTTGGTCTGCCACAGCCGCGAGGTGAGAACCAGCACGTCCTCGTGGAGAGCCACGGCGCGCACCGCGGCGAGGCTACTGGCCCGCTGGGGCCATTTCGGCGCCTGGCCTAGGCGGCGCCGAGCAGCTTGGCCGCCTCGCGGAACGTCTTGACCTCCGCGGTGGGCTTCTTCTGGCCGCTCTCCAGGGGCTCGCCGCGGCGGTTGACCCAGATGACGGGGATCTTCTGCTTGAGGCAGGGCTCCACGTCGGTCGGGAAGCCGCTGGCGATGTGCACCCAGCGCTTCTTGCGGGCCTCGATCCGCCTCGCGCACTCCTTGAAGTGAGCGGGGTCGGGCTTGTAGGAGCGCACCTGCTGGGCGGTGACCACGAGGTCGAAGTCCGCGCGGAAGTGGCGGCGGGTGGCCCCCAGCAGCTTGTCGTCGATGTTGGAGAGGATGCCCGTCTCGTACTTCTTGGCGAAGCGCTCGAGTTGGGCGTTGGTCTCCCGGAAGGGCAGCCACCTCGGCACCGAGTCGGGCAGAAAGTTCGAGCGCGAGGGCTCGAGCTCCCAGCCGAGCTCGCCGGCCACCCGGACCGCGGCCCGGCGCAGCACCTCGGCGTACAGCTCGTAGGAGCCGCGCTGGATATCGCGCTGGATCTCGATGAAACGCGGGATCAGCTCGTCGCGGTCGAGCGTGAACCCGTCGCGGCTGGCCTCCTTCTGGAAGGCCTCGAAGACCCCCGTTTCCCAGTCGATCAGGGTGCCGTAGCAATCGAAGGTCACGAACTCGATCTTCTTAGGAAGGGCCATGAAGGTCGCGCAGTTTAGGGGGTTTGGGGGCCACCCGGACGCCGGGCGCCGCTTCGGAGAACGCTCAGCCGCCTGAGCGATTTTTTTTCGAGTGGACGGGTCTGCTCTCTCGTCCGGGGCCGGCCGCGCTGCGTAGACTCGCCGCCGCGATGGACCTGCTCGAGTACCAGGGCAAGCAGCTGTTCGCGCGCCACGGCGTGCCGATTCCCGACGGGAAGGCCGCCACCAGCGTGGAGAACGCCGTGGCGGCGGCCGACGAGCTGGGCTACCCGGTCGTGATCAAGGCCCAGGTGCTAATCGGCGGCCGTGGCAAGGCCGGCGGGATCAAGCTGGCGAAGGACCGCGACGAGGCCGAGCGCCACGCCGCGGCGATCATCGGCATGGACATCCGGGGCTTCACCGTTCACGAGCTCTACGTGGAGAAGGCCTCGGACATCGCCGAGGAGTACTACGCCGCCGTGATCTTCGACCGCGGCGCAAAGAAGCCGATGGTGATGCTCTCGCGCATGGGCGGCATGGAGGTCGAGGAGATCGCCGAGAAGGACCCCAACGCGATGGCCCGCCTGCACGTCGACCCGCTGGTGGGCTTCCAGGCCTTCCACGGGCGCCGGCTGGCCTTCGAAGCCGGGATCGCCGAGGACGTCATCCGCCCGGTCGGCGCGCTGCTCGAGCGCCTCTACCAGGCGTTCATCGAAGAGGACGCGATGCTGGTGGAGGTCAATCCGCTGCTGGTCACCGGCGACCGCAAGGTCGTCGCGCTGGACGCCAAGGTGACGGTCGATGGCAACGCCCTCTACCGCCACGCCGAGACCGCGGAGCTGCGCAACTCCGGCGGCGAGGATCCCCAGGAGCGCATGGCCCGCGAGCGGGGCCTGACCTACGTGAAGCTGGACGGCAACGTCGGCATCCTGGGGAACGGCGCCGGGCTCGTGATGAGCACGTTGGACGTGGTGGCTCAGGCGGGCGGCCGCCCCGCCAACTTCCTCGACGCCGGCGGAGGGTCGAAGGCCGAGGAGATCACCAATGCGGTCGAGGTCATCCTCTCCGACCCCAAGGTCACCGCGGTCCTGTTCAACATCTTCGGCGGCATCACACGCTGCGACGAGGTGGCCAACGGCCTGATCACCGCCTTCGGTTCCCTCGACATCTCCGTGCCCTTCGTCGTTCGCCTGGATGGCACCAACGACGAGGATGGGCGCAAGCTGCTGGCCGACGCCGTCCTGCCCAATGTGCACGTCGAGAAGACGATGCTCGACGCCGCCTCGCGCGCGGTGGAGCTGGCGGGCGACCCGCCCCCCGAGGGCGCCGAGCAGCCCGGCCCCCCGGCCGGAGCGGGCGCCAGCGCCGACCCCGAGGCGGGGGCCGAGTAATGGCGATCCTCGTCGACAGCGAGACGAAGCTGGTCGTCGCCGGCCTGACCGGCCGCGAGGGCTCCTTCCACGGTCTGAACAACCGCCGCTACGGCACCGACCTGGTGGCCGGGGTCACGCCCGGGAAGGGCGGGCAGGACGTCGAGGGCGTGCCTGTGTTCAACACCGTCCACGACGCGGTCAAGGAGGCCGGCGCCAACACGGCGATGGTCTTCGTCCCGCCGCGCTTCGCCGCCGACTCGATCCTCGAGGCCGCCGATGCCGGCATCGAGCTCGTCATCTGCATCACCGAGGGCATCCCCGCACACGACATGCTCCGGGTGTACACCCACCTCAAGCGCACGGACGCCACGCGGCTGGTCGGCCCCAACTGCCCAGGGATCCTCTCCCCGGCGAAGGCCAACGTGGGGATCATCCCCGCCCACTTCTTCTCCGAGGGCGGTGTCGGCCTGGTCTCGCGCAGCGGCACGCTGACCTACCAGATCGGTAACGAGCTGGCCCAGCGCGGCTTCGGCAACTCCACCATCGTGGGCATCGGCGGCGACCCGGTCGTGGGCTCCTCGTTCATCGACGTGATCGCCGAGTTCGAGCAAGACCCGGAGACCGAGCTGATCGTCATGTGCGGCGAGATCGGCGGGGACGAGGAGGAGCGCACCGCCGAGTACATCGCCGACAACGTCTCAAAGCCCGTGATCGCCTACATCGCGGGCTTCACCGCGCCCCCCGGCAAGACCATGGGGCACGCCGGCGCGATCGTCAGCGGCTCAAAGGGCACCGCGGCTGCGAAGGCCGAGGCCCTGGAGGCCAAGGGAGTGCGCGTGGGGCGCAACCCCACCGAGGTCGCCGACGTGGCCTCCGAGGCGCTGGCGCGCAGCGCGTAGCCTGTTAGGGTGCCGCGCCCCCGGATTGGCCGGGGGCCTACTCGACAGGGGGACTCAGCCCATGAAGAAGCTCGCGCTCTGCGCGTTCGTCGTCCTGCTCGCATCCGCGGTCGCGGCCGGCTGCGGGAGCAGCAAGAAAAAGAAGAAGAGCAGCAGCCAGACCACGCAGTCCGTGACGATCGAGCGCTCGGACACGGGCCTGAAGGCCCCGGCGTCGGCCGAGGCGGGTCTGACCGAGATCACCGTCAAGAACACGGGTAAGAAGCCCGGCGGCGCCCAGCTGGTGCGCGTCACGGGCAACCAGACGGCCGAGGAGGTCGCCAAGGCCGGTACGGCGTGGGGTGACAGGAACAAGGCCCTCCCCGACTGGTTGAAGCTGGAAGGCGGCGTGGGCAACACCAAGCCCGGCCAGACCGGCACCGTCACCCAGAACCTGGCCCCAGGCAAGTACTACGCGCTCGACATCGAGTCGAACAAGAGCGCTCCACTGCAGGTGACGGGCAGCGGAGGCGGCTCCCAGCCCACGGCCGGCCCGCGGGTCGAGGCGGTCGATTACTCGTTCAAGGCCACGGGCCTGAAGACCGGCAAGCAGACGGTGCTATTCGACAACAAGGGCAAGCAGCCGCACTTCATTGTCGCGCTGCCCATCAACCCGGGCAAGACCATCGCCGATGTTCGCAAGGTCGCCGCGTCCGAGGGTGAGCCCTCGGGGCCGCCGCCGTTCGACGAGAAGGCGGGGGTCAACACCGCGGTGCTCGACAGCGGCGGCAAGCAGGCCGTTCAGCTCGACCTCAAAAAGAAGGGCAAGTACGCCCTCATGTGCTTCATCCCCGACCGCCAGGGGGGCCCGCCCCACGTGGCGAAGGGAATGGTCTCGGAAGCGACCGTGGACTAGAAGGGAAGCTCGGGCGCCACGTCCTCGAGGCGTGGCGCCTGGCTGTCCCGATCGGACACCCGCAACTCCAGCCCGGCCGGCCACTCGATGCCGATGTCGGGGTCGTCGTAGGCGATCGTCCGCTCGACCTCGGGGTCGTAGTAGGTCGAGCACTTGTAGGCGACGTCGGCAACCTCGCTCGTCACGCAGAAACCGTGGGCGAAGCCGACCGGGACGTAGAGCTGGTGATGCGCGCGGTCGTCGAGCTCGAAGCCCTGCCACCGGCCGTACGTCGGCGAGGAACGGCGCAGGTCCACCACCACGTCGAAGATCGAGCCGCGCGCGCAGCGCACGAGCTTGGCCTGGCCCTGCCCCACGGCGAAGTGCATGCCGCGCACCACGCCCCGCGCCGAGCGCGAGTGGTTGTCCTGCACGAAGTCGTGGTCGACCCCCAGCTCGGCGAGCCTCGAGCGGCGATAGCTCTCGAGGAAGAAGCCGCGCTCGTCGCCGTGGACGGTGGGCTGGATGAGAAACGGGCCGTTCATGGGGTCGGCGCCTCGTAGGCCTCGCTCATGCCCTCCGACAGCGAGCCGACCTCCTCGCGCAGGCCGCGCAGGTCGGCGGCGAGCGCCCGCTGGCGCTCGGTGTCGGTGGAGGCCGAGGCCGACACCAGGCTTCCCCGGACGGTGTCGAGCTCCACCAGCACGCGCTCCATCTCGTCGTAGTAGCGGGCGAGCTGCTTTTCCATCCGCCGCAGGACCGTCAGCTGGTGGCTGAGCGCGTCCACCAGCTCGGCGCGGTACTCGCGCCCGGGGCCTGGGGCTCGCTGCTCGGCCTCCATCCGCTGCTCGACCAAGTCGGGCGGGTTCTCGGCCAGCGCCTCGTACAGCAGCTGCGCGCGGCCGGCGGAGCCCTCCATCACCTCGAGGAAGGCGTCGACCTCACCTTCCACCTCCTCGAAGGGCAGCTGGGCGCGGCTGATCGCCTCGCGGATCCGGAATTCGCGCCGGCGCGCACCGTGCATCAGGTCGCGGATCGGCGGCGCGAACGTGTTGGGGTCGGGGCGAACGCGCTCCAGCGAGTGGCGGCGCTTGCCGCGCTCGCGCTCGAGCACCTTGTTCGCCTCGTCCTCGTCGAAGTAGGTGCGCCCCGCCGCCAGGCCGTAGGCCACCACCGCGACCGGGAGCAGGGGCAGCGTCAGGCCGAGCACGATTCCGGCGATGAGGATCGCCGCCAGCAGCAGCACGGCGAACGGGTCCAGCAGGGCGTTGCGCAGCAGCGCTTGGTTGTACTCCGAGCGGCTGTAGGGACGCTTGGATCCGGCCATCAGAAGAAGCTGGAGATGCTCCGGTAGACGGTCTCGATGTCCTCGGTGTTGCCCTCGTAGTCCTGGCCCCCGCTGGCCTTCGCGATCCCCGTCAGCGCCTCGCGCGCGCCGGCGGCCTCGGCGCTGTAGGCGATGGTGAACACGCGCACCTGGTCGCGCGAGTCACCCTGGGCGCGGGCGCGGTTGATCACGTCCTGGGCCGTCAGCGTCGAGTCGGTGTCCTCGCCGTCGGTCAGGACCACCACCGCGTTGATGCGCTCTCGGTCGCGCAGGGCGCGCACCGTGTCGAGGCTCTTCGCGGTGGCGTCGTAGACAGCCGTGCCGCCGTCGGCGATCAGGTCGCGCACGAGCGCGCGCATGCGGTCGCGATTCTGCGAGAAGGGCCCGATCGGAACCACCTGCCTGATCTGGTCGGAGAAGATCGTCAGGCCGATGCGGTCCTCCGGCGAGACCTCGCGGAAGAACGCCTCCAGTCCCAGCTTGGCGCGCTCCAGGCGGTTCTCCTGGCTCATCGAGCCCGACACGTCCAGCACCAGCTCCACGTTCGCCGGCTTGCGGTCTCGGCGCCAAGTCTCCTTGATGCTGTTGAGCACCCGCGGCTCGGGCAGCCCCAGCACGCGCTGGGGCTGGGCGGGGTCGGCCCCGTTCGCCTTGGTCACCCGGCCGGCCGGCTTGTCCTTGAGTCCCGCCGGGCGGAAGCCCTCGGCCCCCGCGCGCTCGGGCGTCGCCTGGTCGGACAGCCAACGCTGGAACACCTGCGCGGCGGCGCGCTGCTGCGGCCTGACCCAGGGCGCGTCGAGGGTGATGTAGGGGTTGTCGGAGTAGAAGGTCCCCTCCGGCGGATACAGAGCCACCAGCGGCGGGTGGCCGCCGCGATTTCGGTTGAAGTCGAGCAGGGTGACCTCCTCCATCGCCACCGCGGAGGCGTAGCCCGGACCCCTCTGGCGCATCTGGTCCGCGATGAACAGCGTCGTGTCCCCGTAGTGCACGATCGAGCGCTCGATGTCTCGCACGAAGCCGCGCGCCTTGGAGGAGGTGACCTGGCGCTCGGTCAGGCCCTCGTGACGACCCGTGGCGGCGTAGTACTCGGCCACCACGGCCGAGAGGCCGGAGGTGGAGAAGTCGGGGTTGGTGTGAACCAGCTTGAAGTCGCCGAACTGCGGTCGGCCGAAGGCAGCGAAGCCGCGCTTCTCCCGCGCGAGCCTGAGCACCTGCTCGAAGCCGATCCGCTTCCTGGGCCAGCCCAGGGCCCGAGCGAAGGGCTCCCACATGGCGATCACCAGCGGCGTGCGGACAATCGAGGGGCTCTCCCTGGGCGCCAGCGGGCGGTCGGCGTCGAAGTTGAGCAGGCGACCCCACAGCGACGAAGCCGGCGACCAGGCGACCGGCCGCAGCGCGCCGCGCGCGATCTTGCTCTCCGCCTCGCCCGAAGCGACCGACCGGCCCTCCACGGACACCGGCTTGCCGGCGCTCTTGCGGCCGTCGCGGTTGAAGCGCTCGATCAGCGGCTTGAGCAGCCGCTCCTTCTCCGGCGAGTACGCGAACGAGACCTTCACCGAGCCCGCCGCGGGCTTCGCGGAGTCCCGGTCCCCGCCGCCGTCGTCGCCGGCGGAGACGAGAACGACGAAGCCCACCGCAAGCGCGGCGAGCAAGGCGATCACGATCTCGCCCCTCTTCATGGCCGCACGGTCGGCACGCTCGCCGCGACGATGCTAGTGGCAATCGACCCCGCGAACGCCCCTTGCGGGGGCCGGTGCGCGGCTACTACGCACGGGGCCGTGCGCACACGGCCGGCGAAAAATCGCTCAGGAAGCTCAGCGTTTCGGCGAAGGGCTGACGACGTCCCGGCGATCGCCGGCAGCGCCCGGCGGCCCAGCCGAGGGGGCTAGCCCTCCCAGCAGCGCGCCGGCAGGTCGGGCAACGTGGCCCACAGCTCGTCGCGGCCCTCGCGCGTCTCCAGGCCGAGCTCCGACGCCAGGCCATCGAGGATCTTCGTGCGCCGCGAGGGGATCTCCTCGGCGTCCAGACTGAGCGCCTCCGCGATCTCGCCCTCCTCCATGCCCCGGCGCAGGTCGAGGTCCAGCAGGGCACGGTCCGTCGGGTCCAGGCGCGCCAGCGCCTCCCCCAGCCTGTCCACCGTCACGGCGACCACAGGCGCGGGACGTTATCGTCGCGGCCCGTGGCCGCCCAGCAAGACATCTCGCTCGCCCGCGGCGCCCCCTCTCTGGACATCGTCGCCGTCGACGACCTGAAGGCCGCCGCCGACCGCGCCTTCTCCTCGGATCCCAAGGGCGCCTTCTCCTACGGCACGGCCGCCGGCTATGGGCCGCTGGTCGACTGGATCGCCGGGCGCCACGGGTTGCCCAAGGAGCAGGTGATCGCTACCAACGGCTCCATGCAGGCCGACGCCTTCCTCTTCCAGCACTTGGTCGAGGCCGGCGACACCGTCGTCATCGAGGCGCCGACCTACGACCGCACGCTCCTGTCGCTCCAGAAGCTCGGGGCCGATCTGCTCGCGATTCCCGTGGAGGCCGACGGCCTGGACGTCGAGGCGCTGGAGCGGGCGCTGGAGGCCGGCGCGCGGCCCAAGCTCGCGCACGTGATCCCGAACTTCCACAACCCGGCCGGCGCGACGCTGTCGCTGGACAAGCGCCGGCGCCTGGTCGAGCTGGCCGACCGCTACGACTTCTACGTCTTCGAGGATGACCCATACGTCGAGCTGCGGTTCGAGGGCGAGCCGCTGCCCACGATGCTCTCGCTGGACGACTCCGGCCACGTGGTTTACGCGTCGTCGTTCTCCAAGACGGTCTGCCCCGGCATCCGGGTCGGCTACCTGGCCGGGCCCGAGGCGCTCGTCAAGGACATTCGCAAGACCGCGACCGAGACCTACATTTCGCCCAGCATGGTCTCCCAGGCCATCGTTGCCGAGTTCTGCCACTCCGGCGCGATCGACAACTCGATAGCCACGGTCAAGACCGCGCTGCAGGAACGCCGCGACCGAACGGCGGACGCGCTGGAGCGCGACTTCGGCGGCGACGCCCGCTTCGTCAAGCCGGAGGGTGGCTACTTCATGTGGGTCGACCTTCCGGAGGGCACCGACGGTGCCGCCCTCGACGAGAGGGCGCGCGAGCGCGGAGTGATCTTCGTCAAGGGCACCGACTTCCTGCTCGAGGGCGGTGACAGCTCGCTGCGCATCGCCTTCTCGGGGGTCAAGCCCGACGAGATCGACGAGGGGGTCAGCCGCCTGGCCGACGCCTACCGAGAGCTGGCCGGCGTCCGCGCGTGAGCACGGGCGGGGACCTCTAGCGGAGGAGCGCGGGCCGAGGCCGGCCCGGCCGAGAACCCACACCACAACGACTTGCTCGACCGCCCCCGCGACCTCGGCGAGCTACTGAGGGACGCCTTCGCGCTCCTGGCCGCCAGGCCGCTCGGCTTCTTGGCGGTCGGACTGATCTTCGCCGGGCCGATCGAGCTCGTGGTGTCGGGCGTCGGCCTCGAGCAGCTCACCTCGGGCTACCAGGCGAAGATCCAGCTGGTCGAGACCGGGGTGGGGACGCTCAGCAGCTATGTGCTGACAACCCCCCTGATCACGGCGGCGTCCGCGTTGCTGGTGGCGGGCGCGGTCCCACACGCGGGCCGAGCCGCGATCCGCACGGTCGAGACCTCGACCCCTCTGATCCTGGCGGCCATCCTGGCCGCGGCGGGAGTCGCGCTCGGGCTGTTCTTCCTGATAATCCCCGGGCTCTACCTGGTGGTCCGCTGGTTCCTGTTTCCGCAGGCCGTGGCGCTGGAGCACCACACGGGCGTGGCGCCGCTGCGGCGCAGCGGCGAGCTGACCGAGGGGCGCTGGTTTCGCGCCGCGGGCGTGATCCTGCTGGCGAACCTGCTCGCGCTGCTTCCGGGCGGGCTGATCACCCTTCCCTTGGCCGCTCTGGCCGAGAGCAGGGACCGCGAGTGGCCGGTGCTGGTCGGCGAGATCCTCGGGCAGGCCGTCACCACACCGATCGTCGCGGTGATCGCGACGCTGCTGTTCTTCGACCTGCGGGCTCGGCGGGCCAAGCCGTTCGACTAGCCTGGCGCTCGGTCGTCAGCGGCCGTAGCGCTCGCGCGCGAACACGAGCTGGTCCGGCAGCGCCACGCGCGGCGGAGGCGAGGGCTCCGCGGTCACCGAGACCGTCTCGGCGACGCTGCGGCTGACCGCCAGTCGCTCGCCGCCCACCTGGACGGCGACCTCCTCGTCGTCTGCGGAGGCGAGCTCGCCCGCCATGCCCGGCTTGAGCCCGCTGTCCATCAGGTAGTGCAGAAGGTCCTCGGCCTCGTTCTCGAAGCGCAGCACCTGCACCTTGGCGCCGACCTCGACGTCGGCCAGCGGGACGCCTTCGATGCGGGCGCCCTCGTAGATCGGGTGCCCGTGGGGGCACGTCTTGGCGTCGCCGATCGCGTTGAGCATGCGCTCCTCCACCACCGGCGACATCCAGTGCTCCAGGCGCTCGGCCTCCTCGTGGACCTGGTCCCACGGGATGTCGAAGACGTCGGTGAGAAAGCGCTCGATCAAGCGATGGCGGCGGACGATGTTGGCGGCGTGCTCGTGGCCGCGTTCGGTGAAGGCCAGCGACTTGTCGTGGGCCCGGGTCACGAGGCCGTCGCCCTCAAGGCGGCCGATCATCTCGTGCACGGTCGGAGCGGACACCTGCATGGCCCGCGCGATGTTCGCTCCGGTCATCGGCAAGCCTGCCTCCTGGAGCCAGTACATCGTCTGGAGGTACTCCTCCTCGGCGACTGTCGCCTGCTCGGTGGCCACCCGTCCAGAGTACCGTCCCCCCTCGTGAGCCTTCCCCTGTCACCGCCCGTCCTGCCGCAGCTGGCGCGGTCCAAATCCGAGCTCCCCGAGGGTGACGAATGGCGCTACGAGCCGAAGTACGACGGCTTTCGCACGCTGGTGTTCCGCGACGGCGACCAGGTGCACCTGCAGAGCCGCAACGGCAAGCCGATGAACCGCTATTTCCCCGAGGTGGTGGAGCAGCTGCTGGCGAGCAGCGCCGAGCGCGCTGTGTTCGACGGCGAGCTGATCGTGGTGGTCGACGGGGTGCAGGAGTTCGACCTGCTCTCGCAGCGCATCCACCCCGCCCAGTCTCGGGTGCAGATACTCGCCGAGAAGTACCCCTCCGCCTTCGTGGCCTTCGACCTCCTCGCCGAGGAGGACGAGACGCTGCTCGAGCTGCCCTACACCGAGCGCCGCGAGCGTCTGGAGCAGGTCGTCTCCGACCCCATCCAGCTCTCCCCGATGACCGACGACCGCGCGGCGGCCGGCCAGTGGCTCACGGGCAAGTCCGAGGGCGTGGTGGCCAAGCAGTCCGGTGCGACCTACCAGCCCGGCGAGCGCAAGGGGATGGCGAAGATCAAGCGCGTCCGGACCGCCGACTGCGTGGTGCAGGCCTTTCGCTTCGGCAAGGAGCCGAACACGGTCGGCTCACTGATCCTGGGCCTCTACGACGGCGACCAGCTGCGCGTGGTCGGTCACACCTCGAGCTTTCGGGCCAAGCAGAAGCGCGAGTTCCTGGAGCTGCTCGCGCCTTACCGCACCGGGGAGCAGGGCTCCGGCGAGCCCTCGCGCTGGAAGAGCGACGAGGAGCTGGTGTGGGAGGGGCTTCGCCCCGAGCTGGTGGTGGAGGTGACCTTCGACCACATCACCGGCGACCGCATCCGGCACGGAGCGAAGTTCAAGCGCTGGCGCGAGGACAAGGACCCGCGCGAGTGCACGATGGAACAGCTTCGGTGTTAGCGTTCGGTAGGTAAGGGCCGGGTCAAAGGGACCTGGCCGAGTAGTGCCAGCGCTCGCAGGTCGTTGCCCTTTCGCATCCTCCTCGTGTAGGCAGCACAAATAGGAGGACGTATGCCGCAAGGCACAGTGAAGTGGTTCAACGACGAGAAGGGGTATGGATTCATCACCCCGGAAGACGGCGGCAAGGACCTCTTCGTACACCACCAGGGAATCGCCAGCGACGGCTTTCGCTCGCTGGCAGAGGGCGCCAAGGTGTCCTACGACGCAGAGGCCGGGGACAAGGGTCCCAAGGCCGTGAACGTACAGACGCTCTAGGGCTCACCCGGCGCGGCGCCCCGCCCGGTCGGCTGCCAAGCTGACCGCGTGGGGCGCACGCGGTTGACGGACACGACGCTCGACGCCGGGGGGCGCGAGCTGCGAGTGACCAGCGGCGACCGGGTGATCTTCCCGGCGACCGACCGCTCACCGGAGATCACAAAGACGCAGGTGGTCGAGTACTTCCTCGCCGTCGACGGCGGCATCATGCGCGCGCTGAGCGGCCGGCCAACCACGCTCGAGCGCTGGCCCAAGGGCGTCCACGAGGGCATGACCCTCTCCACGCGCGAGGGCCACAAGGGCGAGGCCTTCTACCAGAAGCGCGTGCCCAAGGGCGCTCCGGCGTACGTGGAGACCGCCCGCATCGAGTTCCCCTCGGGACGCCACGCCGATGAGATCTGCCCGACAGAGATCGCCGTCGTGGGGTGGTGCGCGCAGATGGGCACGCTCACCTTCCATCCCTGGCCCGTGCGCAGCTCCGACGTCGACCACCCCGACGAGCTGCGGCTGGACCTCGACCCCCAGACCGGCACCGACTTCGAGGACGCCCAGCGCGTGGCCGCCGAGGCGCGCGAGCTGCTCGGCGAGCTCGGCTACCGCGGCTTTCCCAAGACCTCGGGCGGGCGCGGCATCCACATCTACGTGCGGATCGAGCCGCGCTGGACCTTCACCGACGTGCGCCACGCCGCGATCGCGTTCGGCCGCGAGCTCTCGCGCCGCATGCCGGACCAGGTGACCACCAAGTGGTGGAAGGAGGAGCGCGGCGAGAAGGTGTTCATCGACTACAACCAGAACGCTCGCGACCGCACCATCGCCTCGCCCTATTCCATCCGCGCCAAGCCGGGCGCGCCGGTCTCCGCCCCACTGCTGTGGGAGGAGGTGCCCGACGTCGCCCCCGAGGACTTCACCGTGATGACCATGCCCGCGCGCTTTGCCGAGGTGGGCGACCGCTTCGCCGAGATCGACGACGTGGCCCACTCGCTCGAGCCGCTGCTGGAGATGTACAGGCAAGACGAGGAGGGCGACATGCCCTATCCGCCCGACTACCCCAAGATGCCCGGCGAGCCCAAGCGCGTGCAGCCCTCGCGGGACCGCGAGCGCAAGGAGGGCTGATCGGCGGGGACGGCGTCACACCTCCGCCGAAACGCTCAGCTTCCTGAGCGCTTTTTTACGGCCGTGTGCCCGCTTCGCCCGAAGCGGGAATGATGGGACCGGTGGAGATCGAGGTACTCCAAGCCGACGTGACGCAGCTCGAGGTCGATGCCGTCGCCAACGCGGCCAACACCGACCTCGCACACGGGGGCGGCGTCGCGGGGGCCATAAGCAGGGCCGGCGGCCCGGAGGTCCAGCGCGAGTCCGACGAGAAGTCTCCGGTCGACCTCGGCGAGGCCGTGGAGACCACCGCCGGCGACATGCCGGCCCGCTGGGTCATCCACGCGGCGACCATGGAGCTGGGCGGCCCCACCTCGGCCGAGATCATCGAGCAAGCCACGCGCTCCACGCTTGCCAAGGCCGAGGAGCTGGGCTGCCGCTCGCTGGCACTGGTCGCGTTCGGCGCCGGCGTCGGGCGGTTCCCGCTCAGCGAGGTGGCCCGGCTGATGGTCGGCGCCACGCGCGAGCACTCCGGCGGGCTGGAGCGCGTCATCTTCGCCGTGCGCGGCGAAGAAGCCGAGCAGGCCTTTCGCGCGGCGCTGTGACCCCCGCGCCCGTGCTCGTCGCCCCCGACTCGTTCAAGGGGACGATGTCCGCGAGCGAGGTCGCGGCGGCGGTGGCCAGGGGCCTTGCCTCCGCCGGCCGCGAGGCGATCGAGCTGCCGCTGGCCGACGGCGGCGAGGGCACCATGGACGTCCTCTGCACCGTGCTCGGCGGCCAGCGCCGAGTCGCGACCGTCTCCGACCCGCTGGGAAGGCCCGTGGAGGCGGCGTTCGTGCTGCTGGCAGACGGCGCGACGGCCGTGGTCGAAACCGCCCAGGCCAGCGGCCTGGGGCTGGTGGCCGAGGAGGAGCGCGACGCGTTCGCGGCCTCCTCGGAGGGCACCGGCGAGCTGATCGTCGCGGCGGCGGCAGCAGGCGCCGACACGGTGCTGGTGACCGTGGGCGGCTCCGCGACGACCGACGGCGGCACCGGTGCCGTGCGCGCGCTCGACGAGTCGGGCGTCCGGCCGCAGCTGGAGGTGCTCTGCGACGTGACCACGCCCTTCGAGGACGCTCCGCGGGTATTCGGGCCGCAGAAGGGGGCCGACCCCAAGACCGTCGAGCGCCTCGAGAAGCGACAGCAGGCCGCAGCCGAGCACGCGCCGCGAGATCCCCGCGGGGTGCCGATGACCGGCGCGGCGGGCGGACTATCGGGCGGCCTGTGGGCCCACCGCGAGGCCGAGCTGCGCCCGGGCGCCGCCTATGTCCTGGACGCCGTCGGCTTCGACGACGCGATGCGCTCCGCCGCCTTCGTGGTCACCGGCGAGGGGCGCCTGGACGAGCAGACGCTCAGCGGCAAGGTCGTCGGCGAGGTGGCCACCCGCTGCCGCCAGCGCGGTGTGACCTGCCACGTGGTCTGCGGCGAGGACGCCCTGTCGCTGTTCGACCACCGCCTGCTGGACCTCGCCAGCGTGACCGAGGCCGGTACCCCCGCGGAGGTCGAACGCGCGGGCGCGACGCTGGTCAGCGAGCCATGAGGGAGCCGACCACCGCCTCATAGAAGCCGTCGCCGTAAGAGGCCTCGGTTACGGTCACGCCCTCGGCCGCGCCGTCGCCGTTGGCCACCATGAAGAACTCGCGCACGGCCGTGGCGACCTCGGCGTCCTCGAGTGAGTCCCCTACCGCGATGCACTCCTCCCGCGCGTAGCCCCGCGCGCGCATGTGGGCCGCGACAGCGTTCGCCTTGGAGATCTCGGCGGGAACCAGGTGAAGGACGCGGCGGCCGTCTTCGATTCCGCCGTTGTCCACCAGCCGCAGGTCTTCCAGCTCGGCGTTCACGGCCGCGAGATCCACGGAGCCGCGAAACAGGTGCGACACCTCGCGGCCGGTGTGCCAGGGCGAGTGGGGCTCGAGGTCGTGCTCGGCCATCAGGCGCTCGGGCGCGCCGGTGGCGGCGATGTCCCCGTGCCTGCGGTCGGTCAGCCAGGTCACCTCCCCCTCCAACACCACGCCGGCGCCGAGCTCGAAGATGTACGCGCTCTGGCCCAGGAGCCGGGCGTCCTCCATGACCTGCGCCCGGCGGCGGCCGGACTTGATCACCACCTCCACGCCCGCGCGGTGGCAGGCCTCGAGCGCCCGCGCCGCGAGCAGGCTGAAGCCGCCCTCGCCATCGCGGAACAGCGACGCGCCGGGGCCCAGCAGCGTCCCATCGAGGTCGGTATACACGCAGCGAAGGCTCACGCGGACAGCCTTCCCTCCCCGCGCAGGCGCTCGAGCACGACGCCGAGCACGGCCTCGGCCATGGGGCCGAGCTGCTCGAGCGGCTGGTGGTAGTTGCGCCGAAGTCCCAGGTCCACCTGCGCCATGCGCTCGATCCCCACCTCGTCCCACGCGCCCAGGAGCATCGCCGTCTCGACCGCGTACCCGCTCGCGAAGGGCAGCCGCTCGAACAACGAACGGGATGCCGCCACCTCGCCGGCCAGCGGTTGGGCGAAGCCCGCCAATTCGGGGAAGAACGCCCTCAGTAGCGGGCGCGCCGTGAGCTCGGTGACCCGCCCGCCGCCGGCGGCACCGTCGGCGGGGCGGCTGAAGCTTCCCTTGACGAACTCCACGCCGTCTTCGACCAGCAAGGGTCCGAGCAGCCCGCAGGGGAAGTGGGGCGAGAAGTCGCGCGTGTCGGAGTCCATGAACACGAGAAGCTCGCCGGAGGCCACCGACAGGCCCCGCCGCATGGCGTCCCCCTTGCCCTTCACCGGCCCGCGCTCTCGCATCAGCTCCGCCTCCTGGTGGACCTCGGCCCCGGCGGCTCGGGCCAACTCGGCGGTCCCGTCCCGGGAAGCGGCGTCGACCACGACCACCTGGTCGAACAGCTCCAGGCCGAGCACCGTCTCCACGATCAGGCCGATGGTGTCGGCCACCTCGCGCGCGGGGAGCACGGCGGAGGCGGTGCGGTCCTTGCGCTCGCGCAGCAGCCTGGCCGGGTAAGCGGAGTGGTGAAAGGAGCGGACCACGGCGGGCCTACTATGGCCGCTCGTGCCCACTACGCCGACGGCCAGCCCCTGGGACGCCCTGCTCGAGCAGGGCCGGGAGGACGGGCGCCTGGCGGCCACGGGCCGCGAGAAGGCCCTCCCCGGCCGCTCGGCCGAGTTGCCCGATGACCTGCATCCGGCCCTGCTGGAGGGCCTGGGGCGGGCTGGCGTCGAGCAGCTGTGGCTGCATCAGGCCGAGGCCTACGAGGCCGCGCGCTCGGGCCCGGTGATCGTCACCACCGGGACGGCCAGCGGCAAATCTCTGTCCTTCAACCTCCCGGTGCTTCAGACGCTCGCGCACGACTCGCGCGCGCGGGCCCTCTACCTCTACCCGACCAAGGCGCTCGCCCAGGACCAGGCCCGCAAGCTGAGCGCTCTGCGCGCGCCCTTCCTGCGCCACGCGATCTACGACGGCGACACCCCGCGCGAGGAGCGGCGGGCCATCCGCTCGCGCTCCAACCTCATCCTCACCAACCCCGACATGCTGCACGTGGGGGTGCTTCCCAACCACCGCCACTGGGGGGACGTGCTCGCCAACCTGGCCTGGGTCGTCGTGGACGAGGCGCACGTCTACCGCGGCGTGTTCGGATCGCACGTGGCGAACGTCCTGCGGCGACTGAGGCGGGTCGCGCGCGCCTACGGCACCGAGCCGCGCTTCATGCTCACCAGCGCGACGATCGCCAACCCGCTCGAGCTGGCCGAGGGCCTCACCGGGCACGAGCTGCGACTGGTCGACCGCGACGGCGCGCCGCACGCCGAGCGGCGCGTCGTCATGTGGAACCCCGAGCTGCTCGACGAGCGCTCCGGCAAGCGCCGCTCCGCGCTGGGTGAGGCGGCCGACCTGCTGGCCGACCTGATCGAGCGCGAGGTGCGGACGATCTGCTTCATGAAGTCGCGCCGCGGCGTCGAGCTGATGCAGAAGTTCGCCAAGCTGCGCCTGGAGGACCGCGGCCGCAGCGATCTGGGCGAGCGGATCGCGCCCTACCGTGCCGGCTACACGCCCCAGCAGCGGCGCGAGATCGAGCGGCGGCTGGCCGAGGGCGAGCTTCTGGCCGTGTGCGCGACGAGCGCGCTGGAGCTCGGGATCGACATCGGCGAGCTCGACGCCGCGATCTGCGTCACGTTCCCGGGCACGGTCGCATCGCTGCGGCAGATGTGGGGCCGCGCCGGCCGCCGGCGCACCGGGCTGGCCATGTACGTGGCGGGCG